>JANQEP010000030.1 GCA_028278305.1 Candidatus Gastranaerophilales bacterium | reverse complement strand
GGTGGAAAAGAGGCGGAGCCTCTTTTCGATTCTCTATAATTTTTTGGCAAATGTTGCATAGTCATATCCTGGCTTTTGGCTAATTAGCAACTCAAGTTAATCATAAAAAATAATTGAATATTTAAAAATTCTTTATGGCTAAAACTAATGATAAGGCTTTATTTCCGCATTCATAGCTGTGTAAGTAAGAAGGTAAGAAACAAAGAAAAAATACTTCGGTAAAATTAAGTAGGTAACAATAAATTTTTACTTCTTATTTTGAAAATTTTATTAAACATACAAAATTTTTTGTTTACTACTTAAATAAAAATTAATCTTTACCGGTTTAATTTTGTTTCTTGTCTGATGAATTTTCTTTGTGATAAACTTTATTTGATTTTGTGAAATTAAATTTCAGTAAAAATAAGGAGAGGTGGCCGAGCGGCTGAAGGCGGCACCCTGCTAAGGTGTTATGTGGGCAACTGCATCGTGGGTTCGAATCCCACCCTCTCCGGATTTATTATAATAAGGGTAGATGCAATTAAACTTAGAACTTTAAATTCTTTATGCAATTTTTTGGAGTGTAAAATTGATGATATTTTTGAGTTTATTCCCGATTAATCACTAGATTTCCGTCTTTACTTGCCAAATCACTTAAAAATTTAGGATCCCTGTTTGATAATAAACCCATTACATCATTAGGTTTAATAAGAACTACAGGAATTGCTAAAAATACTAGACATTACATTTCCCCGGTTATCTTAAAGAGTTATATTTATATAAAAACAAAAATATATAAAAATTTGCTCTTTTTTGTAAATTGACCCAACCTACCCAACTTTTTTTAAGCTTTCCAGCTTATAACCAGCTCTGAGGCAGGATAAAGCAAATGTGAGAGTTGCGCATGATTATAATTTTATGAGAGTAAATAGAGAAGTTATTTTTCATAATTTATAAAAATAGAATTCAAAGTATCAGAGTTTTGATGCAAAAATTTAATTACCGGTAAAATATTCTGCAAGTGCTCACTATATTTGTCATTCTCACAAAATACTTTTATGACTATAGCTGTATTATAAATTTCATCAGCCAATTTTTCTATTCGCCTAAATTCCTTTTTCTCAAAACTATAAATTTTATTTTTTTCCATTTTTGCTCCTATTGTTAAAAATGTAAATTTAATTAAACTAATTTAATAATTATAAAAATATATTAATTTAGTTTAATTAAAACTAAATATAGCTTAATTACATTTAATTGTCAATAGATTAAATTAAATATAAAATACTCATATGACTAGAGAAAGAGTAACAGAGCAAATAAAAATTTTGCTTGTTAAAGAAAAAGTAATGCAAAAAGACTTGGCTATTGAGCTTGGTAAAAGACTGGGAAAAAACTATTTACCGTCTAATCTTTCACTTAAAATAAAAAATGGCACTATGCCATTTAGTGAAGTACTTATTATTGCAGATATTCTGGGTTATAAAATAAAATTTGAAAAAGAATAATTCTCAAACTTCCTGATAAATCCTAATAAATTTGTCAGTCGGTTTTTCTATTTTCTTGAATTCTTTTTCTGTAAAGATATAATTTTTAAATTCTTTCATTTTTACCTTTGTCATAAACTGTAGTTTATTTTAAAAATATTATAATTTATGGAATAAATAAAGTCAAGTTTATATAATATAAGCTATGAATGATGATATTTTAAAAATATTTGCTCATAATGTAAAAATTGAAAGAATAAAAAAGTCTCTTTCACAGCAAGAACTTGCCGGGTTAACAGGTTTTAGTGTTCCATATATGAGTAATATAGAAAATGCAAAACATAACCTCTCATTAGTTAATGCTTATGAAATATCTAAAGTTTTCAATAAATCTATAGATGAAATGCTGCAAAGGCAAGATTAAAATAATCGCAGGCAACATATTAGCCGGTTGTACTATCCGGATGTATGGCAGGTTTAATATTCATTCATTTTTTGATGTGATAAAATCTTGTTGAAAACAAAAATAATTGGAATAAAAGCGAAAATGATTGAATATTTAATAAAATTGTTCGGAAACCCAAACGAAAGAAAATTAAAACAAATACAGCCCACAGTTGATTATATAAACAGCCTTGAACCGGAAATCATTAATCTTTCAGACGATGAGCTCAGGGAAAAAACCAATGAGTTCAGAAATATTATCCTTAACAGGAAAACATCGTCTGATCCCGCCCGGGACAGGGAACTTGAAGGAGAAGTCCTTGAGTCGGTTCTTCCCGAAGCTTTTGCAGTAGTAAGGGAAGCGGGAAAAAGAACACTTAACATGCGTCATTTTGACGTCCAGTTAATGGGCGGAATCATCCTGCACCGGGGGCAAATAGCGGAAATGAGAACCGGTGAGGGTAAAACACTTGTAGCTACACTGCCTGCTTATCTTAACGCACTTACCGGAAAGGGTGTACATATAGTTACAGTTAACGATTACCTGGCAAAACGTGACAGTGAATGGATGGGGCGTATTTATAAATTCCTGGGTCTTGATGTAGGCGTTATTTTAGCCGGCGGCAACAAGCTGAATTTCGAGGAAAAAAAACAGGCATATGCTGTTGATATTACATACGGCACTAATAACGAATTCGGGTTTGATTATTTACGCGATAATATGGCAGGAAGCCTTGACCAGTGTCTTCAAAGACCTTATAACTATGCAATTATCGACGAAGTCGACAGTATCCTGATAGACGAGGCAAGAACTCCCCTTATTATCAGCGGCAGACTTGAAAAATCCGCTGAAACATATAAAACAATGGCAAATATCGCTCCTAAACTTGTAAAGGATGTTGATTACGAAGTAGAAGAGAAAAACAAAAACGTGATTCTTCACGAGCCGGGCATAGACAAAGCTCAGGAACTCCTTGGCGTTAATGATATATTCGATCCATCGACTATGCTTGCTCATTATGTCCTGAATGCTCTGAAAGCAAAGGAGCTTTTCCATAAAGATACCGATTATGTTATAAAAGACGGGCAGGTGGTGATTGTTGACGAGTTTACCGGAAGACTGATGGATGGAAGACGCTGGAGTGACGGAATTCATCAGGCTGTTGAGGCAAAAGAAGGCGTTAAAATCCAGGATGAAAGCCAGACCCTGGCAAGTATTACATTCCAGAACCTGTTCAGGATTTACCCTAAACTGGCAGGCATGACCGGTACAGCAATGACTGAGGAAGCCGAATTCGGCAAGATTTATAATCTCGAGGTCACTTCAGTTTCAACAAATAAAAAGGATATCAGAGGAGATCTCCCTGATGTTGTATATAAAACAGAAATTCAAAAATACAAGTCAGTGGTAGAGGAAATTGAGGAAGAACACGCAAAAGGCAGACCAATTCTGGTCGGCACCATAAGCATTGAGAAATCAGAACTTCTATCAAAACTTCTGTCAAAAAAAGGCTTGAAACATAGTGTCTTAAACGCAAAACACCATGAAAAAGAGGCTAACATAATTGCCCAGGCGGGAAGATACGGTGCAATTACCATTGCAACCAACATGGCCGGAAGAGGAACAGACATTATACTTGGCGGAAACCCGGAGTTCCTCGCAAAAGAGATGTTATCCGGTGTAAATAAAGACCGGCTGACAGTTGAGGAATATGAAGAAAGAAAACAGGAAGCTCTTGATGAGGCATATGAAATAACCCGCCATGAGCATCAGAGGGTCGTGGAAGCCGGCGGGTTAATGGTAATAGGCACAGAAAGACACGAATCAAGACGTATTGATAATCAGTTGAGAGGTCGCGCTGCAAGACAGGGCGACCCCGGCTCAACAAGATTTTTCCTTTCTCTGGAAGATAACCTGATGCGCATATTCGGCGGTGAAAAGCTGTATAACATGATGGAAATGCTTAAAATAGAAGAAGATACAGCTATTGAAGCCCCGATAGTTAGCAGAAGCATAGCTTCCGCACAGAAAAAAGTTGAAACTTATCACTTTGACATAAGAAAACAGGTTCTTCAGTTTGATGATGTTATGAACCAGCAAAGGGAGCTTTTCTACGCCCAGAGAAGAAAAGTGCTCGAAGGCGAGAATGTATACCGGGATATTATCTATATGATAGAAAAAGAAATTGAAAGGCTGATCAGCGGCTATATTAACCCGGAAATGCGCCCTGCCGAGTATATTGAAGAAGACCTTGAATCCCTGGTCAGAACTATCCATTCAGTGTTCCCGCAGCTTTCAGGCAAGCTCAGCGCGGAGGATATAAGGGATTTGAAATATGAAGATATCTATGAAAAGATTAAGTCACTTTCAATTGAGGCTTATAATGAACATGAAAAAGCAATAGTAGAGCTTCATAATAATGTTGTGAGAGAAATTAACAAGCAGGGCGAATTTAAAACCCAGAATCCCGGCGGTCCTGACAACATAATGAGAAGCCTTGAAAGGGATACGCTGCTTAGAATTATCGACAGCAAGTGGATTGACCATCTTCACAATAACGATATGCTCAGGGAAGGTATAGGCTTAAGGGCTTACGGACAGAGAGACCCGCTTATCGAATATAAAAGAGAAGCTTTTGATATGTTCAATAATATGATGCATGAAATCCAGAGAGAAACCGTGGCTCATCTTTTCAGGACAAAATTTGAGATCCAGGTTGTAAATATGGGTGATGAGGAATTTGAATCCCCTATAGACACTGATCTGGCAAAAGCCGCAGAGAACTTCGTCCCGATTTCTGAAGAGCATACTCCTGTTAAAAAAGGTGATAAAATCGGAAGAAATGACCCCTGTCCCTGCGGAAGCGGTTCAAAATTCAAGAAATGCTGCGGTAAAGACCGCTCAGGTATAACAAGAGTTTAAGCTGTAACCTGAAAGGTTGTACCTTAACCGGTTTCAGATGGTGAAAGAACTTTAGCTTTTATACCGTTAAACCCGGCAATTTCTGTTGGTACTAATCAACCTGAATCACGAAATACATGAACCCCTGGAAAAATATACCGCTTAAATATTAGCCAATAGCAATAAAAATTGTTGCCTATGGAATAATCGGCATAATTTCTTTGTTTACAGGATTATTCCCCCTGTTCTTACTATTTATTTTCAAAAAACCACTTATAGCAATGTTTAAAAAAATTTACAATAAATTTATTAAAAAATGAAAAAAGCCGTAATATACTCAAGAGTATCGAGCAAAGAACAGGGAGAATAATCATGGATAATCAGGAATTTCAAAAATCAGTACTGGAAGAACTTAAAAAAAACAGTGAATTTCAAAAATCAGTAACAGAAGAATTAAAAAGTATCAAAGACGATATTAATGGACTCAAGGAAGAGCAACATGAATTTAAAAAAACAACCCTGGAAGAATTCAAAAATACAAGAGAAGAAATAAAGCTTCTTAGGGAAGTTCAGGACGAACGTTTTAATGCGATTGATGACTGCCTTGACGAGCTCAAAAAAGGACAGGGATCTATCAAAACCGAAGTCAAAACACTACGCAAGGACATGACAACAGTAGAGCGCTTAACAGCAAGCAATTATGCAGATATTGTTGATTTAAAAGCAATGAAGCAATGAAAAAAGCCGTAATATACGCAAGAGTATCGAGCAAAGAGCAGGAGCGGGAAGGTTATTTTATCCCTGCCCAGGTTAAACCAGGAATACGCAGCAAAAAATAATATTTAAATAACCTGGGATCGAACTTTTTATTACAGGGCGGAAAAGTAAGCTATACCTATGAAAAACCCTTCGACATATTAGCCGAAGGACTTGCTTGTCAAGTTAACCGGGTCAGGCATGACATTATTAGTTTAAAACTAGAACTGAATTACCCTGGGAGTTTTTGAGATTGGTAGAAAATTTTATATTGAGCTAAAATTATACAGGTTGTCTGTACCTGAAAAGTATTCAAATATATAAAAATTTTATGTATAAGTTTAAAAATATATTTTCATCTAATTACTGGTGGGCATTTTTATTCATATTGCCTGCATTTTTAGGCACATTTATTTTTATAATAGTCCCGATTTTTATATCCTTCGCACTCGGTTTTACGGAATGGAATTTAATCAGCCCTGCGGAATTCATAGGGATTCGCAATTATTCAGAACTGTTTCGCAGTAAAATTTTCTATGAAGTCCTCTTCAATACATTTTATTATGCTTTTGCAACAGCGCTTTTTAGCATAATAATCCCGCTGGTACTGGCTTATGCCCTGGATAGGAAAGGGACAGGTTTTTACAAAAGCGCGTATTTTTTGCCTTACGTCACTCCCATGATCGTTATTGCGATTGTATGGACCTGGATATTTGATCCTAATTACGGAATACTAAACTGGCTATTAGGAGTCGGTGACTCTATAAAATGGCTTTATGACGAAAGATTCGCTATGCCTGCCCTGATAATAGTAAGCGTGTGGAAAAATATCGGATATAATATGATAATTTTCCTTGCAGGCTTACAGGCTATACCGGATTCTGTCAATGAAGCCTGTAAATTAGACGGGGCGGCAGGCATTAAGAAATTCTTTCTGATAACCCTTCCTCTTTTAACTCCTACGTTGTTTTTTGTCTCAATAATGACTGTTATATCATCTTTCCAGGTATTTGACCTGGTTTACCTTATGACTGAAGGCGGACCTGAAAATTCAACCATGATAATGGTTTACTGGCTTTTCAAACAGGCGTTTGAATACTTTAATATAGGCAAAGCATCAGCTATTGCGTATATATTATTTATTATAATCCTGGTATTAACACTAATTCAATGGAAAACAAGGAAAAAATGGGTATTAAACGAGTAAATCAGGCTAAATTCTTTGTATACTTTCTGCTTACAGCCGGAGCATTATCTATGCTTGCGCCGTTTGCCTGGATGTTTATCACTTCCCTTATGCAGCAGAAACAAATTTTTTCCTATCCGCCTGAAGTTATACCTGATCCTTTATATATCAAAAACTATGTTGAAGTAACAAAATCAATACCTGTAGCTGTGTATTTTTTTAATAGTGCTGTTGTTGCTGTTTTAACAACAGCCGGACAGCTTTTTATTGCTTCTATGGCAGGGTATGCATTTGCAAGGATCAGCTTTAAGCATAGAGAACCCCTGTTTCTTCTGTTTCTTGCCACAACAATGATACCTCCTCAGGTAAATATCGTCCCTTTATTTTTCATTATGCGTGAATTAAACTGGATAGACACTTACCAGGCTTTGATAATTCCCGGTTTATTCGGGGGGTTTGGAATATTCCTTATGAGGCAATGGTTTAAAACGCTACCAGCCGGGCTTGAAGAAGCCGCAAAAATTGACGGGTGCAATCCCCTGCAGACATATTTTAAGATAGCCCTGCCTCTTGCGCTTCCGGCGCTTGCTACACTCGGAATTTTTACGTTTATACTTACCTGGAACAGCTTTATGTGGCCCCTGATTGTTACTAACTCCGATAGTATGCGGACTTTACCCGTAGGACTTGCGGTTTTTAAGGGAAGTTTTCGGGAAACTACCGAGTGGGGGCAACTTATGGCATGTGCTGTAATTTCGGTTATTCCGGTAATAGGAGTATTTTTACTCGGGCAAAAATATTTTATAAAAGGTATTATGCTGGGCGGAATGAAAGAATAATTGGTAGTGGTAATTTATGAAGTAATAAAACTGTAACGGCTACTAAGCATCCTTTACTTAAATTAATATAAACAATTCTTAAACATATATTAAAGAATTATTTTAGTATTGCCAAATGCTTATTTATTAATTCCTTGTTTTAATTTAATCAAGGAGTTGTATAAAAAATGGAAAAAAAGTTTGTTAAATTTGGAAGTTCTTCATGGGGAATTATTATTCCTCAGGGAATCATAAAAACTATGAAATTAAATCCGGGAAAAAACAAAATAATGCTTACATTCGATGGCAAAGAGATAACATTAAAGCCAATACCCAAAGATAAATAGTGAACATGGGCAGGTTAACTAGTTGATAACACCTAAATTGTCATTCGTGTGGTTAAAATATTCTTAAATTGCGAGGGCTCAATGACAATTTGTGAGCCCGTGGCAATCTGTGGAACCCCGTGTCAAAGCTTAAAATTTATAGCTTAATGCGACGTTGCTCATATTCCCACCCCATGTCAAGCACGGGGCAGGCTTCCTCGGAATGACATTTCGGGAGCTATCAACGTGGTGTCGGCAGAAGAACGCGCCAGCTATACTAAATCCATAAGAGAAAAAGGTATTCGCGACAGAGATTCCACTTTCATTACTGCGCCCATCATGATTGCTTCTTTAGGCATTCCGAAAACCACGCAGCTGGCTTCATCCTGGGCTATAGTGTAAGCCCCTGCATCCTTCATTTCCAGAAGTCCCTGGGCACCGTCTTTTCCCATTCCCGTAAGCAGTACTCCTATGGAATTTCTTCCCGCATATTTTGCTACGGACTGGAATAATAACTCAACAGCCGGTCTTTGATGATGAACAAGCGGACCGTCTCTTACTTCCACGTAGTAATTCGCGCCGCTTCTTTTCAGGGTCATATGCCTGTTACCCGGGGCTAAAAGGACTTTTCCCGGGGATGCGGTATCTCCGTTTACTGCTTCTTTTACTTCCAGCGCGCATAAATCATTCAGCCTGTCAGCAAAAGATTTTGTAAAATACTGGGGCATATGCTGGACTATCAAAATCGGGGGCATCGTGGCAGGAAGGGATATAAGGACATTCTTTAAAGCTTCCGTCCCGCCGGTTGAAGCTCCTATTGCTATTATTTTGTTTGTTGTCCTGATAAGGGAATGAGTCCGGGCTCTCTGCACGGCTTGAACTGATATATCGGATTTTAAAGTTAATTTTGAGACGTTTAAACGGGCTACGGATTTAATTTTCTCTATAAGCTGCTCGCTCATATCCCCTACGGAATATGAAGCTCCCGGCTTGCACATAACTTCCGCTGCCCCGAGTTCCAGCGCCCTGAATGCTACATCACAACCTTTCTGAGCCAGGGAGCTTACTATGATTACAGGCATGGGCTTAGCTTTCATGAGTTTTTCAAGAAAAGTCAGCCCGTCCATTCTCGGCATTTCTATATCAAGAATAATCACGTCAGGCTCAAGTTCTATTATCTTATCCCTTCCTATAAACGGGTCGGGAGCAGAACCTACCACTTCAATCCCGGGCTCTTTTGCAAGTTCCTGGGTGAAAATTTTCCTGACCATCGCAGAATCATCTATAATTAGAACTTTTATCGTCATACCAGTCTTCTTCTCTTAACTTATTAACCTTGTATATAACTATCTCACCTGTCTGGGTGTCAAAAATTACTTTTCTTCCAAAACACCCTCCCGTGTCGAACGTTATTATATCTATAAAGTTTTCTTTCAAAAAAGTCTCGGCTATATGAATATTTTGCTTTCCTATGGTTGAGCTTCTCATCTGGGGATTTTGGGAACCGCCTACAATATGAGCTTTTAAATTATATTTTTGAGAACCCATTTCTATCATTGCCCTTATCATATAAGGAATTGAAACCGAGCCGAACTGGGCGTTTTTTTCCTTGCCAAAAGGTTTAGCATGTACATAATGGTTCATTCCGCCGAAGCCCAGCTTAGGGTCCCATATACATACCGAAACACAGGAACCTAAGACAGTTGAAAGCAGATGAGGTTCACTGCTTACGAAAATATAGCCGGGCTGTAGAAAATATTTATCTTTTTCCTGCGGGGCTGAATATTCATTATTAAATAAACCGGAATCCATATATTTTTACCGTTACTTATTTGCTTTGTAAGAATTTTTAGCCAGTATTTATATAAATAGTCGGCTGAAGGTATTTAAACTTATACTGCCTTTGTGTCAGGCTCTCCGAGTGCCCTATAAACAGAAGACCTCCCGGAGTGAGGATATGATAGAACTTTTTTATAAGTTTTTCCTGCACCTCAGGATTAAAATAAATCATTACGTTTCTGCAAAATATAATGTCAAAGTTGTTTTTAAAAGGAAAGCTGTCCATCAGGTTAAAAGTCCTGAATGTAACCAGGTTTTTTATTTCGTCCTTGATTTTATAAATATTGCCGATTTTTTTAAAATATTTTTGCAGAAAATAAGGGTTTATCAGGTCTTCCCTGTCAAGCACATATTCTGCCTGCTGGGCTTCCTGTATTACAAGCGAGCTGACGTCAGTTGCCAGGATTTTTATGTTTATATCAGGCGGCACATATTCTTTGAGAACCATTGCTATTGTGTAAGCTTCGTCGCCCGTTGAGCATGCTGAACTCCACACTCTTATTTCCCTGTTCCGGACTATTCTCGGGTTGGCATCCATTATGCTGTGTATTTTATCCCTGATAAAGTTAAAATGGTTATCCTCCCTGAAAAAGTTTGTTTTATGAATGGTTATATGGTCTACAAAAGAAGCCCAGTAACTATTTTTGGCATTGCATATCAATTTATAATACTCGTCGAAACAGGAAATCTGTGCTTCCCTCATCAACCTCAGGGCTTTTGACTGGACCATTTCTTTTTTAGATTCGCTCAGGTGAATTCCAAGCTTTTCTTTTACCAGGTCACGAAATTTCTCAAATTGTTCCTGGGTGAGCTTATTTTGTTTGTTCATATGTTATTTCCTCTTAAAAGAGCGGGCAGAAATGTGAGTTCTCACATTTCTGCACCCGATACCGTCTTTAGAAATCTGAGAGGTCATTCTCAAGAGGAATCACATCTTCAGGGTTTACTATTTTTGTATTTTTACCTTTTTTATAATTTGAAGGCGCCCTGCGTGTTGTTAATTGACTATAATTGGCGGAACCTATCCTGCCGGGTTCATTTTTTCTTATTGATAAAGCTGCCTGGGTTGTATTTATTCCCTTTACGAGAATAATAAGTGAATTTACTATTTCTTTCATTGATTCTGCCTGGGAAGTCAGCTCTTCTGAGGCTGAAGCGCTCTCTTCGGCGGTTGAGGCGTTTTCCTGGACAACCTGTTCCATCTGGGTTATTGCCTTATTGATCTGCTCAATGCCCTGAGCCTGCTCCTGGCTTGCTGCGGATATTTCATCGAGAAGATAGCTTACTTTCTGGGCATTGTCATTAATTTCTTTTAAAGACTCGTTTACCCGCTGGGAAACCTCACTGCCCTGCTCTGAGAGGCTTATATTACTTTCAATGATTCCTGCTGTGTCTTTTGCTGCCTGTGCGCTTCTCTGGGCAAGGTTTCTAACTTCCTCCGCGACCACCGCGAAGCCCTGTCCCGCTTCACCGGCTCTTGCCGCTTCTACTGCCGCGTTAAGGGCAAGTATATTTGTTTGGAAAGCTATTTCATCAATGACTTTAATGATTTTAGCTATCTCACCGCTTGATTTTTTAAGATCATCCATTGAATGCATCATTTCCTGCATTTCAACATTGCCCTTGTTCGCGGAATCTTTTGTCTGCTTCGCAAGGACAGACGCCTGTTTTGTATTTTCCGTGTTTTGCTTTACCATTGATGAAGATTCTTCAAGAGTGGAAGATGTTTCCTCAATGGAAGCTGCCTGCTCTGAGCTGCCTTCAGCCAGCTGCTGGCTTGAGGCTGAGAGCTGGGCTGAAGCGGATGTAACCTGACCTGCTGATTCTCCCAGGTTGTTTATAACCTTATTAAGCTCTTTCATTATATTGCTTGCTATAATTATTGCCAGGGCTATTCCTGCCAGTACAGAAAGAATACTTACAATTAAAATAACGTTTCTTCCCTGCTCAGCGCTGTTATTTAAATCTATCATGGAGTTTTCCGCTGATTCGGAATACATTTCACCGATTTTTTCTAAATTATACTGGACCTTCTTTAATGCGATAATGGTTTCTTTTTGGTATACATCCATTGCGGCTCTTTTATTTCCGCTTTCTACCATAGATTTTATCTTTATTGCAGATGCATGAAGTTTTTCATGAGGATCTTCCACTTCATGTAATAATCTTTTTATCTCGGGATTTATTATCTTTTTTATTTCATCACTGTAAAGCCATTTTCCCAGGGAACATTTTGTATGGTCTGTCTGAATTGTAAATTCCCGGTCAGCCAGTAATGATGAGGTAAGACTCTGCATCCAGTTCAAATGGTCAATTTCTCTACCAATGAAAAAAATATTCATTTTAACATTTCTTTCTGTAATTCTTTCTAAATGGCTTATTTCACGGAATTTTAAAAAGCCTATAATCGACATTATTAACATTAATAAAACTAAAACCGCATACCCTAATCCTATTTGCTTTCCTATGGTTAATTTCATTTATTCTGGTCCTTTCTAAACAATCTTAAAACTACAATCTTAAAATTTATATTGCTGTTAATTTTTAAATTCTTGTATTTGTTTCCTCAAGGGCAATATTAAAGTCTTCACTGTTTGTTATTTTCTCGATTTCAAGCAGTAAAACCACTTTATCTTTTACCTTGCCCATTCCTGTCAGGAAGTCCCCGTCTACTTTTGCTCCGTAATCAAGGGCAGCTTCAATTTCGCCCTGCTCAATCGTAACTACTTCTGATACCATATCGACAACTATGCCCATAGGTCTTTTTGCTTTGTTAACGTCAACTTCCACTACAATAATACATGTTCTTTCCGTATACTCTATGGGATCCATGCCGAATTTAGACCGAAGGTCCATTATCGGTATAATTTTCCCCCTGAGATTAATAACTCCTTTAATATATTCAGGAGTTTTAGGGACTTCAGTAATTTCCATCATGCCGATGATTTCTCTCACCTGCAGGATTGGAATACCGTAATCCTCCTTACCGAGAGAAAAAGTTAAATGTTTCCCATCCTGAATCTGCACTAGTTCGCTCCTTTCTTTTTAAACATTACTTCTACATCCAATATCAAAGATACTTTGCCGTCTCCCAGTATCGACATTCCCGATATGTAATCCAGTCCTGAAAAATTTTCGCTGACAGGTTTTACTACAATTTCCTGTCTGCCTATCACGTTTTTTACGGGCAATGCCAGGTATTTCTGTTCCAGTTCAATGATAACTATAAGAGCCGGTTCTTCATCTTCCGGCTGTGTGCCAAAAAGTCCCGATACGGGTAAAAACGGGATTATTTCGCCTCTTACGTTAATTTTGCTTCTCACGTTTTTTACATAAACCCACTGCTCTTCTTTTGGCTGGATTATCTGTTTAATATTCAAAGTCGGGATTATATAATTGGAATCTTTAATATTAACAACCGTACCGTTTAAAATAGCGTGGTTTACCGGGATTTTAAGCGTGAAAGTTGAACCTCTGCCTTTTTCGCTGTGAATTTCAACTTTACCGCCGTTTTTCTGGATTTCTGTCCTTACAACATCCAGACCAACACCTCGCCCGGATATGTTATTTGCCACTTCCATAGTTGAAAATCCCGGCAGCATTATAAATTCGTGAATTTCAGAATCCGAATAACTTCTATTCGGGTCAATAAGACCTTTATCCAGGGCTTTCTGGTAAACTTTTTCCGTGTTAATTCCACCTCCGTCATCGTTAATTTCTATGTATATATTTCCTCTTTTATTGTAAGCACAGAGCCTGACTGATCCTGTTGACGGCTTTTCCTCTTTAATTCTTTTTTCTTCGGATTCAATACCGTGGGATACCGAGTTTTTAACCAGGTGCACAAGCGGATCAAGAAGTTTTTCAGTTACCATTCTGTCAATTTCCGTATCATCACCGGATGTTGAAAAATCAATATCTTTTTCCAGTTCATTTATAGTATCCCTTGCTATTCTGGTTATCTTCTGGAAAGTTGACTTTAGAGGCACCATCCTGAGGTACATTGCAAGGTTTTGCAGGTCCTTGGTTATTCTTGCCATTCTGCCAAGGTTATTGGTAAATGATTTACCCGACTCAAAATTGGATATGGCAAATTGCTCGACGAGTGACTGGGTTATGACAAGTTCTCCTACCATATCCACGAGGTTATCCACTTTTTCCGTAGAAATCCTCATGTATTCCTCTTTTGCGGAAGTTTTTGCCTGCTGCTTTTTAACCGCGTTTAATACATCTTTAGGTTGGGCTTTTTCCTCATAGATCGCTACTTCCCCGAATTTAAAATCAGGATAGTCTTTTTGCTGTTTTTCAAGGATTCCCGCTACTTCACCGGGATCAAGCTTTTTCTCTTCAACAAGGATTTCACCTATTTTAGGGGTATTGCCGGGTAATTTTCCGGCGAGTTTTTCATTGTTTTCACTGTTTTCTTTTGTACTTTCAAAAGTAAGCTCCTCAATTTCCGGATTTGGGGGGGATTCCTCAAAAGCCTGTTTATCAGGACATTTTTCCTCTTGAGCAAGTTTTTGAAGGTGTTTATCAATTTCTTCGAGAAAACTTTCATCCCCGCAAAGAGATGTGTCCTCGCAGATTTTCTTTATATAATCTGCTGAAGTTAATATTATATTTGCTATATTTTTATCAGGTTTTAGAATTTTTTTCCTGCAGTAATCCAGCAATGTTTCTGTTTTATGAGCTATATTCTCAATCAGGGCTTGCTCTACAAAACCTGCCAGTCCTTTCACTGTGTGAAAAGACCTGAACATGGAATGAATTACCTCTTCGTTTTCAGGTTCTTTTTCAAAGGTAAAAACATTCATTTCAATGTTTTCAATATGCTCGGAAGCCTCGACAATAAAGTCCTCGAGAAATTCGTTTTCAACTTCCTGTTTTGACTCCGGCAGGTTTTCATTATCCTTCATATGCATTTATACCTGTATTCTTTTAATCATTTAACCTTCCACGTTATAAGCTATGCTGAAATTGGTATCATTCATTTTGAAAAAGGTTTTTCTTGCAGGGGTTTTACTTATCATCAGGCATATTCTCTCGCCTGTTATAAGGGTTGGTGATGATATAGAGACTAATTTCTTTATATCCACTTTTGAAAGGGTTTTTCTGCAAAGTATTGTTATAAATTCGCTCAGGGCGTTCCTGGCTAAATTATCCAGGGTAAAGAACTCTTCCTGTCCTGTCATTCCGGATATTACATATAAAGCGGCTTTTCTGGTCATTCCCACAACAAAATTACCTTCCAGTCCCTTGCTTAAACCTACAAGCAGGTTAATCTGCTCGCCGGAATTCAGTGTATTCTCGGTCTTCTCTCTTACAAAGGAAAAGTTTATCCCGTATTTTGGCAGGAGTTCCTCACAGGTCTGTATTAACGGTTCTTTTAAATCCAGTATGTCTGACATAATTAATTTTCCTCTTCAAAACCTATATCAATAAAAAACCTGCCCAGCCTTCCGCTGTAATAAACCATCCTGGACTGAATATTAGGACTAAGGGTTTCCAGTCCTTTTCCTGAAAAAATTGCGGGCGGGGAGAGGCGAAATTCGTTTTTCTGATATTTTTCCGTCATATAAGTCGTTGCCCTGCCGCCTATCATATTTCCGAATTCTGCAAGATAGGTGTATACATCATTAGGCTCATCAAGACGCTCCCCGAAATTCATGGTAAGCGCCACCTTGACCGCTGTTTCCAGGTTGCATTCCAGGTAAAGCCTTCCTGTTGAGCTGCCTGTTATACCTATAATTATTGCTACTTTATACGGGTAATCGCATATAAATCTCTGACAGGGGATAAATTCAGTCTCCAGCAATTCCATGCTTACCTCTTCAAATGCTTTTTTTGTAATAAGAAGGATTTCCTGAAATTTTTCTTGATCCATAATTTTAAGTTCCTAAAAGACTGTTTACTTTTTCCAGAAGTTCTTCAGGCTTGAACGGTTTTCTTATAAACTTTTTCACGCCGATTTCCTTTGCCTGGTTATGAAGGGTTTCATCGCCCATAGCGCTCAGCATCAGGATTTTTACGTCAGGATTTTTTGCCACCAGAGCTTTTGCCGTTTCAATCCCGTCCATTATGGGCATGGTTACATCAAGGGTTATCACGTCAGGCTGGTATTTATCATACATTTCAACCCCTATTTTCCCGTTGGAAGCGTTATCAACAACATCGAACCCGTTTGGCTCAAGCGCTCTTTTTACAGCTTTAAAAATAAACGGAGAATCATCAATAACCAGAACTTTATGGTTTGACATTTTTTGCTTTTCCTTTCTGTTTGTTTTCAGATCTATAAATATAATTTTTATATTTGCTATATACCATGATGGCTTTAAATTTTTTACTCTTATTTTTTAAAATCCGACATTAATGATAAAAACTTAAAAATTAATACTAGTTCAGTCTAAAACAACCGGAGCTCATAACTTTTAAATAAAAACAGTTTTATTAATATTCCTGCTTTGATCTTAACCCTGAGAGATTCAATATCTAATCAATTACCAGCTAAAAAATTTACCTTAAAAATTTTACTCGATCCTCAACTTTGTTCTTGTTGTTATTTTTTTAATATAACATTGCGGGGGCAATATTATTAGAATATACACAATTTTTTAATGTTTGTTTTATTTTTAATACATTATGTTAAGTATACTGGATAACTTAACATACTTTTTCTTTTATGAAAAGAGCTAAAAATAAAAATTAGGTAGAATTGCGTAATTTAAATCCTGCTTTTTTTAAGCTTTCCAGCTTATAGGTTTTCGGATCATCGGAAGTAATGGGAAGTTTTAAGGAAATTCTTATTTTAAAAATCAAAAATAAAAAATTAATCGACTATAAATATTCTTTCAGGTTTAACGCTTAAAATTTTTGCTATTTTACACAAAGTATCAACAGGTGGATTTGCCTCTGCTCGCTCAATCATTCCAATATAATTCCTGCTGTAGCCTGTTAATTCAGCAAGTTTTTCTTGAGATAAATTTTTATCTTTCCTCAAGAACTTTACATTATTACCAATAATTTTCAAAAATCTTTTGCTCATAAATATAATTATGAGTAATTATTTAAGACTTTCTACCAACTGTCATTTGACGAAAATACTGTAAAATGCTATTAATATTAACTGTTAGCTAATGACAAATATCAGTTATCAAAAGGAGGTAAAAATGAACACAACAGAAATTATTAAAGAAATACAAAAAGACAAAGGAATTTTGAAAATTAAAAATCCAAATCAACTATTTCCGGCAAAGTCATATTTAAAGCATTCGCAAGTCTTGCAATAGTCTCCAGATTGGGCATATTTTTACCGTTTTCTAAGCCACCCAGGGTTGTCCGGTGTAAACCAGCTAGCACTGCAAGATCTTCTTGAGAAAGGTCTCTTTTGATTCTTTCTATTTTAATTTTTTTACCAAACTCTTTCGGAAGTACGTCTAAATCAATCATCATAACAATACTATTTTATTCTTTTGACAAATTATTTCTACAGAATATAATCTTTATAAGATGATTTATTTCATCATTAATAATAAAATTAATAATAAAAAGGAGGTAAGAATGAATACAACAGGAACTATCAAGGAAATGCAAAAAGATATAAAAAATTTAAAATTAAGAGCTTTTCAACATGATAAATTTCAGGCTAAAATATTCAAAGACTATCTTTCCTAGGAAGATGGCAATTCAAAGAGGAATTTTGAAATTTTATGTGCAAAAGAAGTTGAATTATTAAGCGAATGGCTTGAAATTTATTGCAATGAATATGACTGTTCTAAAGAAGAAGCTCTTGAAAGAGTTATTGATGAGTAATTGTTTATTTAGTAGCAGTAGGTTGGGTTAAAAAATTCTATTTTTTAACCCAACGTCAAATAATGCGGATTTAAAGCTGTTGGGTCAATTTACAAAATTGACCCAACCTACCCAACTAAAGGACGAAGTCCCTTGACCACCTCTGAGGGTGGGCGCGGCAGCGTAGACTCATTCATGGGTGGGGATTTTTGAAAAATTTTAAAATGAGTAAGTATTCTCTACCCCTTAATATTTGATCACTACCAATTAACTTAACTATATAACTCGAGTCGCTAATTGCATGTATGCAATTAGCGACTCGAGTTAATTATTGTTATAGTATAATAAAATCTATTATTGGTGAAAAAAACCCGGAGGATTGGTAAAAAATTATGAGCAAAACCTGCATGTGCAAAAAATTTACTGAAAAAGATAAAAAAGGCTTTAAAAAAACAATTCAAGAAGCCCTAAAAGTGCTGAATAAAAAGAATTTTTATATGATAATCCACGGGGCAAGCTTTCCTTCGGCAAAAAATAAAAATACAGGTTTTGGAACATACAACTCGGATGGGGCTAAAGAGTTTATTGAGTTTGTCAACAATATGGGCTTCAACGGACTTCAACTCGGACCTGACGGTAAAACCAAAACTGTTGACTCTTCCCCCTATACAGCAACTTTGTTTTCCAATAACCCTCTGTTTATTGATCTTTACCAGCTTACAACCAGGGAATTCGCAGAACTTCTGACCGAGGAAACCTGCCGGAAAATTATAAATAATAATCCTTCAAAAAGTAATCATACCGTATATTCATATATATATAAAGAATATAATAAAGCCCTGAGAGAAGCTTTCAGGACTTATAAAGCAAAATTATCAGATAATGATAAAAAAGTTAAGCAATTAAAGAAAAATTTTGATAAGTTTAAGGAAAAAAACAGCTTATGGCTGGAAAAAGATTCTGTTTACGAGGCTTTATCCATAAAACATGGCAATGATTACTGGCCCGTCTGGGAAGATGAACTTGATAAAAAGCTCTACTGCCCCGGGCATCAGTTTACCCAGCAGCAGGCTGACCAGAGAATGCTTGAAATAAAGGAAAAATTTGCGGATGAAATTGAATTTTACCAGTTTGTCCAGTTTTTAACCTATATGCAAAAGCAAAATACAAAAAAATACCTGGCAAAAAAAGGAATGAAAACCATTGCAGACGCCCAGGTAGCATTTTCAGATCGTGATTTCTGGGCATACCAGTACTATTTTATAGAAGATTATTACCTCGGCTGCCCCCCTGATTTCTTTTCAGAAGACGGACAGGCATGGGGATTTCCGGTCATGGACCCGGACAAAATGTTTAACCCGGACGGAACTCTCGCAGACGGCGGGAAAATTCTCAAGGCACGGTTTGAAAAAATGTTTGAGGAAAATCCCGGAGGTGTAAGAATTGACCATATTATCGGGCTTATAGACCCTTATGTTTACAAAAAAGGACATCGCCCAAAACCCGAAGAAGGTGCCTCAAGGCTTTATTCATCACCTGAGCATGAAGAGCTGGGAAAATATGCAATTCCGGCTGAAGAAAACCTCAACCATGAAGTCAGTCGTGACAACGAACAAAGGATAGTCAACCTGGCTGATTATCAGGTAAAACAATATTCAAGGATTCTGGAAAAGATTGTTATACAGTCCGCAGAAGAAAAAGGAATAGACAAGGAATCCATAATCTGTGAAGACCTGGGAACAATAACAAATCCTGTGCTTGAAGTGATGAATAAACTCGCCCTAAGCGGGCTTAGAGTAACTGAATTTGTTGACCCGCAAGTTGAAGACCATCCTTACAGGATTAAAAATACCGACTTAATCCACTGGGTAATGGCTGGAAGCCATGATAACTCCCCGCTAGTCAACTGGGTTAGTGAACTTTATGAACAAAACAAAATAGAAACGCACGCCAAAAATCTTGCTGAAGATTTAAAACCTTCAAATACAGATGAGTTCAAGCAGGAACTTATTGAAAACAGAAGAAGGTTTATTACTGCGAAGTTTGCTGAATTGTTTGCAAGCTCTGCCGAGAATGTCCAGGTATTTTTCGCCGACTTCTTCGGTATGAACCAGAGATATAACCAGCCCGGCACTTCGGGCGACCAGAACTGGTCATTAAGAGTGCCTGATAATTACGAATGTTTTTATTATGACCAGCTGAAAAAAGGTGAAGCCCTGAATATGCCGGAAGCCCTGATTATGGCTATTGAATCAAAAGGAAGCAAATTTGCGGCAAAACACCGGGAATTGCTCGAAAAGCTGCGAAATTACTCTGAGTTTATCAGTTAACATCTGGTTAAGAGTCTATTAGTAATTTTTTTCTTTTATAATTACTTCATATCCTAAAATATCAAATATTTCCAGCATTTCAGAAACCTGTAACTTCTCTTCGTTTAGTTTTCTTCTTAAATTATGAATAGAATCATTTCTGTTATATTTTTGATTAACTTTATTTTTAACTTTAATCAAATCTAAACCATTAATAGCAGTTAATGATTTTATTAAATTTTTAAGTTCTTTTATTTTTAATTTATATTCATTTTCACTCATTATTCAAATTATAACGTAGCTAATAAGAGCTATTGGCAATATAATATATTGTTATACAATTACAACTATATATTATATTCATATGGCAAAAACTTAACAAAAGGAGCAAGAAAATGAGTGAAAAGAAAAAGCTGGCAAAAATTCATAAAACAGCATCAGGTAAACGCTACTTCTTGTGAATTTTTAATCCGGAATATACTCAAAAAGCTCTCCGACAGAACAATCTAGTACCTTACAAATCTGGTTTATAGCATTATAGCTTACGCTATCAGCAGTATCATAATAAATTCTCCTGATAGTATTATCACTCAGACCTGAAAGTCTTTTCAGATCAATTAATTTAAGCCTTTTTTCACCCATTAGTCTTGGTAAATTATTTTTAATCATATTGTGAATTTTTAATCCGGAATATGCTCGAAAAGATCGCCTACATTACATTCCAGCGCATTACAAAGTTTATTCATAACATCATAGGTTATACCATTTCTTTTATTGTAATAAATACCAGTTATTGCATTACGACTTAATCCTGTCATTCTCTGCAGCTCGCTAATACGTATTCTTTTTCTGCCCATTATTTCTGAAAGTTTATTATTTATCATAAATTTTATAATAACATTTTAAATTTTTCTTGACATTTTATACTCTATAGAGTACATTATTAACCATATAGATTTTAATAAGTGTAATAATTTTTAAAGGAGCAAGAAAATGAGTGAAAAGAAAAAGCTGGAAAAAATTCATAAAACAGCATCAGGTAAGTGCTATGAAAACAGGGCTATTTTAGATAGTTTAATATTAAATGCACAGGCTTGTTCTGCTCAATGCCATATGTTGCTTGAAATGGTACAAAAGAGAAACTCAAAAATATCTGAAAAAATCGAGGAGAGCATGGAAATTTTAGACATAGCAGATTAAAACTTCCCAAAAATGCCATGCCGTAAGTTTTATTGCTTGCTCCTTATTTTGCAGGATAGCTGCCTTTTTCAAAAAATTTTATATTAAAAATCGAAATCAACATTGTGATTACCAGTAACACAACCCCGGCTGCCGAAGCATAGCCAAGGTCAAGATTTTCAAAAGCCCGCTGGTATATATAATACACAATAGTTTTACTGGAATTCAGAGGTCCTCCCTGAGTCATAACATAGATTTCCACGAAAACTTTCATTGCAGCTATTGAGCTCATTACTGTTACAAACGTGACAGCAGGCATCATATAGGGTAATGTAACGGTCAGGTGTTTTTGAAATGTATTTGCCCCGTCAATTTCCGCTGCTTCCCACTGTTCTTTTGGTACAGTAGTCAGGTATGCGAGGTAAATTACCATATAATAGCCAAGACCTTTCCAGACAGTAACAAGCATCACCGAGAATAATGAATAATCCGGGTCTGTAAGCCATCCGATCTTATGCAGTCCTGAAAAGCTTAAAAAATAATTCAGTATTCCGCTATCCGCATAGATCCATTTCCAGGCAATTCCCGCTACTACTACAGAAACCACGACCGGAATGTAAATTGTGGTTCTGAATAAGCCTATTGCTGCCAGTTTTCTGTTAACTATGATTGCTATAACCAAAGGCAAAATTACCAGGGCAGGAACAACGCCTATCAGGTATATAAACGTATTCAGCAGGGTTTTCCAGAATACAGGCGCGCCGAATAGTTCTATATAATTTTTTAGCCCTACCCATTCAGGATTATAAATATCACTTCTGTAGCTTTTAAAGCTTAATAAAAAAGTTTCTAAAAAAGGAATAAAGAAAAATAAAACCAGGATAATTCCCGCCGGTATGAGGAATAAATATGGAATATAAGATTTATAGTATCTTTGCAAAAACTTATTCCTTGATAAAATTTCTGGACTTTTTTAAGTAGTGAACAAAAAATTTTGTATGTTTAATAAAATTTTCAAAATAAGAAATAAAAATTTATTGCTGCCTACTTATTATAATTTACTCAAATTGCTAATTGTGTTTCAAAAACTTCATAAACCTTATAAAAGGGGTTAAAAAATTATAACTTTTATTTAAACTATGATTTAATATATACAATAATATGTTTATTAAAATTTAAATTTAAGGCTGAAAGAAGCTAAATTCCAGCATAAGACTAAGGGGAAATAACATTTAGTTAAGAGGTAAAGGCGAACAGAGTTATGGACACTATCAGAGACTTAAATAAGCAGCAGAACCTGGATTTGGATAATGCAGGGATGAGCAACCCTATAGAAACAAGCTCGGAAATCAGTTTTGAAAACCTGCCCCTGGAGTCTATCAGGTATGGCTTTTTGAAAAAAAATAACTTCTACCTGAGAAGGGGAGTCCCTGAATCTCACAGAAGAGTCGCTGATAACTTTATGATTATTAAAAAGATTTTCGGTCATCCTGTTGTCCAGCCAAAAATCACCCGGGAAGAGGCTGAACTTCTTGTAAGGTACGATTTTAACCTTCTTGAATATTCAACCGCAAAGCAAATTGAAGATGAAATTGTCTATCTTAAACAATGGAGTTTCTCAAGAAATAAAGAACTGCATGAAGCAGCTGATAATATTATAAAAATCAGGTCTAAAGAGTTAAAATATATGATTGCCACTAATTACGTGAATATAACAAGTAATGTTTATAATGGTCATAAAATTCTTGAGAAGTACTTTGAAGAAATTTCAAAATATTTTTCAGATCATTAATATCTTTGTAAATTAGCAGAACAAAAAGATGAATAAACGCAGAGCCGCCAGAGAACTGGCTTTAATAACTTTTTCCCAACTCAGCAAAAGCATAAAAAAATCCGAAGATATAGATATAGCTGAAATTATTCAGAAATCCGCGGAAATTATGACAGGTGAAGCTGAAAATAATCTTAATTCAGCAGTTAAAGAGCTGGTTAAAATCAGGGAATTTATACAGAATTACGAATTTGAACATCCTGAAAACGTGGAAAAGCCATATAATGAAGCAACAATCCCGGTAGCTGTTCCCATGACTTCTGACATGCTCGGCAGGATAGATGAAGTTCTGGACTCTGCGGATAAGACATATTCAGCAATAGATATGACAAAACTGGTTTCTCTCGGGGAAATTGAGGAAGTCAGGGATTATATTGTGAAGATAGTAAAAACTTTTACTGAAAACAGGGATAAAATAGATGATAAAATAAAGGAGCATTCAAAAGACTGGGACGTCGAAAGACTTGTGAAAATAGACAGGGATATTCTGAGAATAGCAATTACTGAAATTTTATTTTTCAAAGATGTCCCGCAGAGTGTTTCCATAGACGAAGCAGTGGAAATTGCCAAAAAATACAGCGAGCCGGAAAGCTCAAAGTTCATAAACGGCATTCTGGGGCAGGTTGTAAAATCAAAAAATATTCTTTAATCAAGAAGGACAGCGTAAATGTTTGATATATTCAGGAAAAAACAAGAAAAACCGGAAGATCATAAATCAGAACCTGCCCAAACGCAAGAATTCCATGAAAATAAAGATACCGGGCAGTTTCAGGACCAGCAGGAAAAAAACTTCTGGGGAATTTCATTTTCAGGGCTAAAACAGGTTGTCTCTAACACAAACAGGTTTTTTTCGGAAAACGTGCTTGCCCTGGCTGAAGACAAAGAGCAGGTTGATGACGATCTTCTTGATGAAATGGAAGAAAAGCTGATCCGGGCGGATCTCGGGGTTAATACGACTACTTATATTATTGAGAAACTCAGGGCTAATAAAAACAGCGTAAAACCTTCTGAAATCGGGGAATTTCTTAAGGGAGAATTCCGGGAAATAATTAATGATAGCGGTTCTACAAGTATAAACCAGCGCCCCGGGCAATTGAACATTTTTTTAATCACCGGGGTTAACGGCTCAGGAAAGACTACCCTTATAGGAAAACTTGCGTATAAATTCCGCCTAGAGGATAAAAAAGTCCTGGTGGCAGCCGGTGATACTTTCAGGGCTGCTGCGGAAGACCAGCTTGAAATATGGGCAAACCGCGCCGGAGCTGATATTGTAAGACAGGACAATGCTGACCCTGCTTCTGTGGTCTATGATTCAATACAAAAAGCAAGAGAGGAAAATTACGATATTTTGCTTATAGACACGGCAGGAAGGCTTCATAATAAGTTTAACCTGATGCAGGAATTAAGCAAGATCAAAAAAGTCATAGACAGGGAAGCGCCTGATGTTCTTGCTGAGTCAATACTTGTAATAGATGCCACTACCGGACAAAACGGACTTAAGCAGGCGGAAGTGTTCAGGGAAGCTGTAAATCTTACCTGTGTAGGGCTGACAAAGCTTGACGGAAGCTCAAAAGGAGGAATTGTAGTAGGAATTGCAAGAGAGCTGGGACTTCCTGTAAAGCTCATAGGGGTTGGGGAAAAAATGGAAGATCTTAAAAACTTCAATGCTGAGGATTTTATCACTGCTTTATTTTGTTGATTTTTTTGCTTCTATAAATTTTAAGGAATTTTGAATCAGTCATATTAAGCCTTTCAGTTATTCAGCAATTCGAGTAAGTTTAAAAAAGCCGGATATTTGGAATAATAAATAAAGATAGTAATTAAATTTTAATTCAAATCTTTAAATAATTTTTTTAAAGGATTATAATTAAAATAATTTATTATAAGATAAGGTCATACAAGGAGAGTATGCGATATGTCAATTCAGTTTAGCGGCTTGGGATCAGGATTACCTATTCAGGACTGGATAAATTCTATGATCCAGAATAGAAGCGGCAGGCTAAATATGTACAAGGAAGATAAAGCCGGGCTGCAAAAGGCAAGAACCTCGTTAAACTCTATTGAGGCAAAGTTTAATTCATTAAAATCCGCCATGGAAAAGATCACAGACGCTAATATAGCCAGAACACTTGACATTTTTGAAAAAAGAAAAGTGGCAAGTTCTGATGATACTATTGCAACCGCAACTGCTGATACTAATTCTGCCATTCAAAAGATTAAGCTCGAAATAGAAAGCCTTGCAACTGCTACAACAGCACAAAGCCTTACTGAGGCGGGAAAACTTATTGACGGTACCGAAATTTTTACTGAGCTTGCAGACGGTGAAGCAAAAGAGGGTACTTTCAGTTTTTATGTTGACGGTGTAAAGCACGAATTTACAATAGAAGAAACAGATTCTCTAAATAATATTGTCGATGATATAAATAATGCGGGAATTTCCGGGCTTGAAGCCAGCGTAGAAAACGGGAAATTCCGGCTTAAAACAGACGATGCCCAGATAGCAAACCTTACCCTGGGGTCAAGTTCAGATACCAGCAATTTTCTTAATGTAATGCATATGTCTACGGCAGATGCCCAGTCTATTACGGAAGCCCCTTATGATAAAGTATATGAAAGTGTTGATGGTGTAAGTAAAGTAAATACCGAAGGAAAAATTATAAGCGGGGAAGCAAACCTTACCGGTACGTTTTCCGGCACATATACTTTTAAAATCGGCGGTTCTGAGTTTACGGTAGACGAAGATACCACGCTTCAGGGCTTAATAAGTAAAATAAACAATGATGACGATGCAGGCGTCCTGATTAGCTATGATGCCAGGGAAAATAAATTTAATTTAACCTCAAAAGAAGCGGGTAAAACAGCGATAAACCTTGAAGATACCAGCGGTAATTTTCTTGAGCAGATAGGTTTAATCGCATCTGGCGGTGATGCTCTTGCTTCTCAAACGCTCGGAGAAAATGCCCGTGTCCGCATTAATGACTCAACAGAACTTATCGAAGTTAATTCTAACACTATTACCAGCGATATAAGCGGTATCAGCGGCGTTACCATATCCCTTAAAGACGTTAGTGAAGCCGGTGAAAAAATAACTCTTGATGTAAACCAGGATACCGAGCAGCTGACTAATGCCGTAAGTGATTTTGTGAGTAAATTTAACAATATCATAAATGAAATAGATAAAGAAACTTCTAAAGGTGAAGATTTACATGGAGAATACTCGCTTATTTCCCTGAGAAACAGTATCAGGACAATGGTAACGGATATGGTGCCTGGACTTTCAGAATATGGAAGCTTTAGCATGATAGGAATATCCTCAGGTAATGTAGGAACAAGCGTTGAGGAAGATACGAATACCCTTGAGTTTGATGAGGATGAGTTTCTTAAGGCGCTTGAGGATAACCCGGCTGAAGTAAAAGCCCTGTTTGTCGGCGATGAAGAACAGGGAATAACAGGTATTCTTCAAAAACTTGAAGAAACGGTGGAAAATTCTGTTGACCCGGTAAGCGGTTATTTTTCCACAAGAGAAGAGTCCTATAATACCACGATTTCTACTCTTGATAATACAATAGTAAGGGAGCAGGAACGTCTTGACAAGATGAGAGAACAGCTTACCTATAAATTTAACCAGATGGATCAGTATATAAGCCAGATGCAACAGCAACAATCCGCTCTTTCACTGCTGTAAGAAATAGCTCTGATTGACTTTTCGGTTCATCACGACAACTAAAAGCGGTTTCAAAAGTTTTAAAAAATTTTACGGCTGCTATTAACTCTATATCCTCAGTTCTTTATCAACTTTATCATTCAATTAAATTTTCTTTAAATTTTTTATAAAAATTTTCCCAGCTATAATCAAGCGCTGTTCTGTAAGCTTTTTCTGAAATTTTTTCATAATCAGCATTGCCATGCAGAAAAATTTCCATTTTTTCCGCAAGGTTTTTATGGCTTTGTTTGCTCATATCAAAGACAAAACCGTTTTCTGCATCTGTTATTATCTCGGAAGCCCCGCAAAATGAACCAATAATAACCGGTTTTCTACGAATCATAGATTCCAGGGCAACCATACCGAAAGTTTCAATAACAGAAGGCATTACAATGCAGTCCACAGAACTGTAAAATTCTGTCATATCCTGCTGATAAGAGAGAAATTCTACTTTTTCCGCTAAACCGTAATATTTAACCAGAAATTGCAGCCGCGGGTTTTTCCGGAATTTAGGATAAATCAGCCTTGATTTAAAATCATAGCCTTTATTTTTTAGAATACTCAATGCTTTTAAAAATATATAACCGCCTTTTTTACCGAAGCTCGGCGCTGAAATGCCAAAAACAAACGGGTTGTTAGTCTTTTTTTCAGAAAGAATTTCTTCAGGGGCGTCAACTCCGGGATGTATTACAAGGAATTTTTCCCCGCAAATCCCGAAATTCCTTATAAGTTCATTTTTTAGAATTTCTGAAGGCACTGCTATTTTCTGGTAAGGATGGCTTAACCATTGCTTTTGCGCCTTTATATGCCCGGATTTTACCAGGCTGTATAAAAGTTTTGAAAAGGGGTTACCCGCATTATCCCTGTAATGAAGAAATGAATGTCCCTGAATAATACCAATATCAAGCGGTGGTGAGATATTTTCCGATATTACAAAATCATAGTTTTCTTTTTGTGTAATGGTTTTAATTTTTTCATAAAAAGCTTCAATTTTACGGGGATACTTGAAGTCCTTTGGTGAGCCCAGCAAAGTTAACTTATTTAAGCGGTTTTTTAATATATTTTTATCACCGAGATAAGTACTGCAGTAAAGATCAACCATATGACCATACTGAATCGACCTGCTGACAAGCTCATAAAAAAGTTTTTCCCCGCCGCTGTGAAAACAGCTTTCTCTAAAGACGTTTATTACAAATGCCAGTTTTTTCATAAAAATTTTATATTGCTGTCATAAGACCTTTTCGGCCTTCAATGGATTCTTCATTGAAGCCATATAGCCTTGCAGGACGCTTTGAGGATTCCTTGGTAAATTCCTCGTATTCTTTTAGAATTCCAAGTGAAGTCATTTTTTTTCTGAAATTTCTTTTATCCAGATCAATACCCAGAATTGATTCATAAGTACGCTGAAGTTCGGTAAGAGTAAATTTTTTAGGCAGAAGCTGAAATGCTATGGGTGTATATTCCAGTCTTGCCCTGAGCCTTTTTATGGCATAACTAAGGATATCTTTATGGTCAAACGCAAGTGAAGGAAGATTATACACAGGATGCCAGTTAATCTGTTGAATATTTAATCCCTCTTCTGCCTGAAGTTCCAGCTCATCCGACCTTATAAGCGCGACATAGCTGACCGTGATAACTCTTGCGCTCGGGTATCTTCCGGGATTACCGAATGTATAGAGCTGTTCGAGATAAACATCTTTTACGTGTGTTTTTTCATACAAAACCCGTTTTGCAGCTTCATCAAGGTTTTCCGATAACCTTACAAATCCTCCGGGAATCGCCCATTTATCTTTAAACGGCTCCTGTCCCCTTTGGACCAGCAGTACTTTCAGGGCATTTTTCCGGATTGTAAAAATAACCGTATCAACAGTTACTTCATGGGTTTTTTGTTCAATCATTCCTGTCTCACTTCTTCATACTAAGCGTTAAGAATAACTATTAAATATGCATTGCAAAAATTGCGTTGCATTTGTTTCGAACATACCATTGCTACTATAATATTATAGTATAATACTATAATATTAGAATTATACATTCAACTTTCATAAAAAATTAATACGTTTTTTGATTTATTTACGTTTAAAACTAATATTTATTAACTATAATTTTATATAATAAGACTTTTTGAGAAGGCAGGTCTATGTTTGAAACAAATAATTTAGATAAAATAAGCTGCTCTGTAGAGTCAGCTCTTAATGATTACCTGGATGCAATTTCTGAAGAGCACCTGGAATTTGAAAATATCAGCGTGGAAGACTCTTTATCCAGGATTTTATACGAAGATATTATGGTAAAAATAGATCAACCTCCTTTTGACAAGGCTTTGATCGATGGTTATGCGGTAAATTCCTCTAAAATAGCGCATACAAGTATAACTAAACCTGTGATTTTACAGGTTATTGCGGAAATAAACGCGGAAACAAAAAACAGGACTGCTATTTCGGATAACCAGGCTGTTAAGGTTTCAAAAGGAGCTTTTCTGCCGGAAAACGCGGATTCGGTAATTTCCTCGGAAGATGTTGTTCAGGAAAATGAGATTATCAAGGTTTTAAAAAGCGTAAGCCCCGGGACCTGCGTGGCTAAGAGAGGTGAAGACCTTGTAGCTTCAGAAGTTTTTATCAAGAAAAACAGGAAACTTCGCCCCCAGGATGTAGGCGGAATCATAGGAATAGGCTACTGCCAGGTGAAAGTTTATAAAAAACCCGTTGTTTCAATAATTCCTACAGGTAATGAGCTTGTTCCCATAGACGTTGAACCTGATGTTAATCAGATTATCTCTTCTAACGGCTATGTTTTAAAAGGTTTTATAGAGCAATTAGGCGGCACAGCAAAAATATCATCTATTGTTAAGGATGATTTAAACCAGGTAAAAAGTTCTATATCAAAAGCCCTGGAGGTTTCTGACCTGGTTCTGGTTTCAGGAGGCTGCTCTGCGGGTACTAAAGACTATACTTTAAACGCAATAAGAGAGTTGGAAAATTCCAAAATTATAGCTAATGAAGTAGAAATACGTCCCGGAAGCCATATACTGCTTGCCTTTGTGGAAAATAAACCTGTTATAGGCTTGCCCGGACATCCTGTTTCAAACATGACATCTTTTCATGTATTTGGAAAACCTGTATTGAAGAAACTTGCCGGAACTCCGAGATCTTTCTGGCAGGATAGAAAAGATACCATAAAGCTGGATGCTTTTCTGGCAAAGAAAATTTTTTCTCCTGAAGGTAAGGAAGATTATGTCAGAGTGCGTTTACTGGAAGATAAGGAAGGAAAAATTATTGCTTATCCTTATACAGGTCAATCATCCTTTTTGTCTACACTGGTAAAATCACATGGAATTGTAAAAATTCCTGCTGAGTGCACAGGGCTTTATCAGGGTGATAGGGTTGAAGTACTGCTGTTCTGATCATTATCTTGTTGCTTCAAATTTTTTTGAAGCCTTTAATTCTTACTACTAGATTGATTCATTAATTATATAGGGTCGAGCGACCGAGCACAGCGAGGGCAGCGAGACCAAAAAACTCCAAAGTCCCCCTTTGAAGGTAGGGGGTAGATTAAGCTGAATCTCCAGTTACATATATGCGACTGGTGATTTGAGTTAATAAAAATTATTTTTTTATGGTAGTCTAAAATCTATACCAAACATTAAAAACAAAGTAGAGGATAAGTTATGACTGATAAAAAATATAACTCTGCAATACTAAAAATAATTCAATGATAAAACCTTTAAAACGGTAATCATCATCTTGGTTTAAATTTGAAAAACTTCGACATAGCTGTAAAAAACAGAATAAAGGGTGATTTTATGAGCATGGATTTTAATGATGTAATATTTGGAAAAAACGATATCCGCGGTAAAGTCGGGCAGGACATAACCCCCGAGCTTTACAGGAATATAGGAAAAGCCTATGCACAGTATATAGATCAAAAAAATGATGCGGGTTTCGATACAAAATCAGTAAGTGTTGGCTATGACGCCAGGAGACATTCCCCGGAATTAACCGAAGCACTTATTGAAGGGCTTCTGGAAAGCGGAATAAACGTATATAACATCGGACTTTGCCCTACTCCCCTGGGTTATTTTTCCGAGTACAAAATCCCGGAAATAAGCGGAACTCTTATAGTTACAGCCAGTCACAACCCGCCTGAATATAACGGAATTAAAATGACTCATAAAAAGGTAATTCTTCCCGAAGAAGAAATTAAAAAACTCAGAGACCTTACCAGGCAGGCAAATTTTCCAAAATCACAGGCAAAAGGCGAGTGCAGGGAATATGATATCATTTCCGAATACATAAATACCTATCTAAAAGACTTTGAAGGAACCGGAAAAGGCTTGAAAATAGTTGTAGATAGCGCAAACGCTACCGGTGGGGTTGTTGCACCGGAATTATACAGAAAAATGGGCTGTGAAGTAATAGAATTATATTCAGAACCTGACGGTAATTTCCCGAATCATCATCCTAATCCCAGTGATCTCAAGACACTTGAAGACCTGAAGGCTAAAATTATTGAAGCCAGGGCTGATTTTGGAATAGCATTTGATGGTGATTCTGACCGGATAGGTATTGTTGATAATAACGGCGTTAACCTTGCCGGTGACCAGCTCATTTTAATTTTTGCGCTGGATATCCTGAGTGAATCCCGCAATAAAATTCCGACTTTTGTATCAGAAGTCAAATGCTCCCAGCTGCTTTATGATACTATTGAGCAAAACGGCGGCAGGGCAGTAATGTGGAAGACCGGGCATGGCTTCATAAAAAATAAGATGAAGCAGGAAAATGCTCTTATGGCAGGCGAAATGAGCGGGCATATATTCTTTAAAGACCGCAACTTCGGCTATGATGATGCTATTTATGCAGGTTGCAGATTTATTGAAATTATTGGCGAGAAAAAATCTAAAGATTCTGATTTTAATGTTTCAAAGTTTATAAGTTCTTTTCCCAAAACAATCACTTCAGAGGAAGTGCGGATTCCATGCCTGGATGAGTATAAATATAAAATTGCGGAAGAATTGCAAAAAGACTTTGCCCTGAAACCTGATATTTTTTGTAATAAAATTGAAAATGTTATTACGATTGACGGGGTAAGGCTTGTTTTCAATGACGGATTTGCACTTATACGGGCAAGTAATACGGAACCTGTATTCACGCTCAGGTTTGAGGCAGCAACACAGGAAAACCTCGCTAATTATAAAGAAAAAATGTTTCAAATTGTAGAAGAAAAATTACAAAAATTTAAAATGCCTCTATAAAAAGGAATTATAATGAAACGAGTTTATTTTTAGGAAAACAGGCAAAGCCTGATTTTCCTAAAAAACGCTCTCTGCTTGCGCATTGTGCTTTCGAAAATATTTTTTATTTCCGGCTTTCTTTTTGAGAGCACAATAGCAAAAAGTTTTTACATAAAATTTTTTATTGCTTCCTTATTACCTGACAAGAAATTCTTTCCTGTAAAAGAGCCAGCATCCTAAAATAAAGACAACAAGATTAGGAAACCATGCCGCAAACAGGGAATCAAGAATTTGCGCTTCACCAAGAGAAGTTGATATGGCTCTTAAAAGATAATAAAGAAATATAATTAGTATGCTGAACAAAAGCCCCCGGTTAAACCTTGCCCTGGGAGGGGTTATGGCAAGAGGAATTCCTATAATTGATATCAAAAAACATGTTGCGGGAAGCGAAATTTTTTCATACAGCCTGATTTTCAGCTCTGCCAGATCAGGGTTGTCTTTTTCTTTTTCTTCAACTTTGCTTATATACTTTGAAAGATCAAAAAAGTTTAATTCACCTGCTCTATGCAATTTTTTAAGTTTACTCAGGTTAAAAACCGTGTTCATTGCAGACTCCTTAAAAACAGCCGTGTTCATTATTTTTCCGTTTTGTGAAATCGTATAATTAACAGCATCATAAAATTTCCATTTATCAGGCAGTGCTTCAGCGTGTTTTGCCTGAAGAACCTGTATTATTCCCTGCTTTGAGAGATCCATAACAGTTACGCCTTCTATTTTTTTGTCTTCATATTTACTTATGTAAAAAAGTCTTTTTAGCTGTTTGTTAACGTCGAATTCTTTAAAAGAAAAGTTTGTCTTTGCACTAGGGAGATTTTTTTGCATTATAGCCCACAGCATAAGATTTCTAGCCTGGGTATTAGCGGCAGGAACAACAAATTCATTTATAAAAAAGCTGCTAAGTGCTGCAACAAAGCTGAAAATAAGAACAGGCATGGCGAGTCTTCTTAAATTTATCCCGCATGCTCTCATTACTGTAATTTCGTTATTTGTGTTAAACCTGTTAAAAGTAAGAATTGTAGCAAGTAAAATCGCCATGGGTATCGTGAAAACTATTATATAAGGCATTTGCAGCAAAACAGCAAGAAATGCAACTTTAAAAGGTATGCCGTAATTAGAAATTTGTTTAACCAGATACAAGAATTGATCTGAGGCAAAAACCAGGGAAGTGAACACTACTATGCCCGGAAAAAATGTTTCCAGAAGCTGTTTTAGCAGATATTTATCCAATATGCCCGGATGAAAATTTTTTACTTTTGTAAGAATTTTTTTCATTTTATTTAGTTTGTAAAGGTTTAAGCTTGTCATAGTATTATAAAATAATATAATACTATAATAAAACTTGAATATATTTTTCATTTTGAGGAGATAAAAATGTCCGACACAATAAAAGTAAATGATGCAAGTTTTGACCAGGAAGTAAAGCAGGCTGAAATTCCTGTACTGGTAGACTTCTGGGCGCCCTGGTGCGGTCCTTGCAGAAAGATTTCTCCTATTATTGACGAGATAGCGGAAGAATACAAAGGAAAAATTAAGGTTGTAAAAATTAACACAGACGAAAATGTCCGCACAGCCCAGGAATATAGCATAAGCGGCATTCCAAGCATTCTGATATTTAACAAAGGCGAAGCTGTAGAAAGGCTTGTAGGTCTTATGCAGAAGCAGAACCTGGTTTCAACCATTGAAAAATATCTTTAAGGAAGTATGAAAAAATTTTAGCAGTAGACTAAGAAATAAAGAAAAAATTCTTACCTAAAATTTTTATATTTTGAACATATCTTCTATCTGGTCTTTATATTTTTCCTGGACTTCTGCTTTTTTGATCTTCATTGTCCGGGTTAAAAGTCCGTTTTCAATAGTGAAAGGTTCTTGCAAAAGCTTAAAACACTGTACTTTTTCAAAAGATCTGGAATTTAGCCGCTTTTGCAAACGCTCTTTCAGTTCTTTTTTAAACAGTTTATAAATTCTGGGACAATTATAAATATGGGAGACATCAGCATATTTATAATCCTGCTTTTCTGCCCAATCCTGAAGGGCTTGGAAATCAGGAGAAATTAATGCTCCAAGATGTGATTTATCCTGACCCACGAGCATTATCTGGTTTATAAAAGGACTTGTAAGACAGGCATCTTCAAGAGGCTGGGGTTCAATATTTTCCCCGTTGGAAAGGACAATTATTTCCTTATTCCTGCCGGTTAAAATAAGGTCTTTTGCAGGGGTAAGCCATCCTAAATCACCGGTATTCAACCAGCCGTCAGAAGATAAAACTTCATCTGTAGCTCTTTTATCCTTAAAATAGCCTTTCATAACCTGCGGACCTCGCACCAGCACAAGTCCTGTTTTTAAAAATCCCTGCTCCTGACTGTTTTCAGGGTCTACAATTTTAATTTCAGTCTGATGTACAGGTTTTCCTGCTGATTTTCTCAGATTACGGCTCTGATTTCTGAGGGTTAACACAGGTGATGTTTCTGTAAGTCCATAGCCTACAAGGATTTCAATACCTATTGTTTCGTAAAAATCTTCGAGATACCCCGCAAGTAAGCCCCCACCCGAAATGCCAATCCTGAAATTTCCGCCGAGAGCAGAACGCAGTTTATTATAAATAAGTTTTTCCCCTAACTTATGCAGTAAAAAAGTCAGGGAATACTTCATAAGGGCTTTAAGCCTGCCTGATACGGTAAACTTAATATTATCCAGGCATTGGCTATTTATGATTCTCTTTGATTTTATGAAGGTTTCACCGGATTTAAGTAAAAATTTTATTAATTTTTGCTTTAAATCCGGTTGTTTTTTCAGCTCCCCCTGCACACCGATATATATAGCTTCCCATATTCTGGGCACTGCTATCAGGCAGTCAGGCTTATAGAGCTGTATATCATTTTTAAAATTCTGCACATTTGTATAATTAAGGGTTACACCTCTGGAGAGAAGATAATATTCACAGGTCCTCTCGTAAATATGCCAGGAAGGAAGTATATTAAGAGCTGTTTCTCCCGGGGAAATACCTAAAACTTCCCCAAGAACGCTTAGCTGCGACAGAAAATTACCGTGGGTTATCATTACGCCTTTAGGCTTTGCAGTAGTTCCTGAAGTATAGACAAGAGTTGCAATATCATCGCGTTTTAATTTTACGGGATTTAAAGGCGCTCTTTTTCCCCTTGCAATAACCTGGTTAAAGCTGTAAACATTATAATTATCCCTGATTTCAGCGGGAATTTCTTCGTTGGAAAGACATATAATAAAACTCAGCGGGTGATTTTTAAGATAATCAGCCAGTTTATTTATTGTTTCGAGGTTTTCAGCAATAAGCGCTTTACTTCCGCTGTGCTCGAGTATGTAAAAAAGCTCCTCAGAAGGTGTTTGAGAACCTCTTACCGCGTCTACACCCCCTGCCATAATTATAGCCTGGTCTGCAATCAGCCATTTAGAGCTGTTTTCTGAAAACAGGCATATATGATCGCCTTTATTAACTCCTAAAGATTGTAACCCTGAAGCAAACCGATAAATATATTCATATAATTCTTTATAGCTAA
>JANQEP010000143.1 GCA_028278305.1 Candidatus Gastranaerophilales bacterium | reverse complement strand
GAAATATCTAAAAATCTGGAATTACAGGAAAACGAGACTTTAAGAAGACTTCAGGAAATTTATAAAGAAATTAATTTATCTTTAACAAAATAAAAGGGCTGATTTTATCAAAAAAATAATTATTATTTGATATAGCTATCAGTGACAGGTTTATACACATGAAAAAAAGCTTAATAATAATTTCGGTGTTTATTTTAATATTAATCAAAAATCAGGCATCAATTGCCGAAGACTGGAGTAGTGTTTATGAAAGTTATAAAGAAGCAGAGTACGGAAAAATAATTTCTGAACAGGATTATGAAAATGCCATTAAGGCTCTTAAAGAATATCAAAAACCAAATAAAAAAGTAGAAAAAACACTAAAAGAAAAAGGATTAAACCTGGATAAAGACAGAAAAAAAATTATATTTGAAAATCCTGCCAGAGAAGAACCTGTTTTAATGCTGCCAATAAATGTAAGCTATAACGGTAAGGTAATTCAGCAGGGATTTTATCTTGCTAAGCCGGTAAACAAAAACAACAGATATTTTATAAGGTTAACACAGGGAAAAAGTAGGATTATAGCGGAATTAGAGGCAAATGTTTTTAAAACGGAAAATTTACAAAAGATTACAGACAGTAAAGAAAAAATTTTTTCGCAAATAATGAAAAATGATATGCTGAAAATTACATACAGCAATAGAGAATTTATTCTGGAAACTTACTTAATTCCTGTTACTAATTAACTCGAGTCGCGAATTAGTCCAAAACCAGGATATAACTATGCAATTAGCGACTCGGGTTAATTAACCTGAATGACGGGTTAGTTAGCTATATTTTGCAACCCGCAGGAATGACAAAAAGATTTAATCAATCAGATTTTTACCATTACCAGCTTTAGATTATACAAATATTATTTTCTCGTATATAATATTACAGGGTCAGGATCACAAAACGAGTTTTTTAAAAAAAAACAAGTTTTAAGTGATCAAAATTCCTTTTAAGTAAAAAATTTTTTGGGTAAAAAACGGCTATTCTAAAAAAGATTTTAGTAAATATAATTCTAAAAAACAAAAACGTCGTAAAATAGAGGTTTTTCAGCATAGATGAAATTTAATTTTAAATGTATAAAGGAACTCGCAGCTCCGGGCAGCTGGAGAAGAGGCTATGATTACTACAAAAAAGGACAAATTATAAAAGCCGAGCTCATGGGAAATGAAGTAAAAGCTTCGGTTAAAGGTTCTTTTCAAGATAAATACGATATAAAACTCAGGTTTACCCAGAAAAAAGTCAACGCAACATGTACCTGCCCGCTGGAAGAAGAATGGTGCAAGCACGCTGTCTGCGTTGGACTTGAGAGTATAAAAAGACATTATTATGAGCAATTTTTAGCTGAAAAAACCGGAAAAGAATTTATTCCCGAAGAAGATGAAAACCTGCCCAAAAATCCCCAGGGCAGTTATAAATTTATATTTAACGCCCCTGATGATGCAAAATATGTTGGTATACAAATAATTGACAGATCTAAAAATGAGATAGTCAAGAACATAGAGACCATATTAAGATTTATAGTAGATGCGCAAAAGCAGGCTAACGGAAATTTTACGCTAAATGACGCTCAAAAAAAAGAACTTGCTCTTTTACAACATATATTCAAGTTTGAGCTGGTAAAGAAAAACGTAATATGGCATAATATTCCGCTAAACAGGGTTGATGCGGTGATACCGTTTCTGGCTCAGGTTGAAGAGGTGGTTGATAGCGAATCTAAAAAAAGGATTTTATTTGAGAGCGAACCCTGGAAACTTACCCTGACAGTTAACGTTTCAGTAGCAGGGAATGTCCTGCTTGCCCTGCATTGGAAAAGACCTTCCCCTGAGGATACCCTGCCGCTTGAAGAGCTGAAATGTTTTGCTAAAAACATTAAATGGGCGAGGTATAAAAATTGTATAGTACCGCTGGATACTGATCTGGCAACACTTCCTGCTTACCTCACAAAATCAACATTCACGGATATCAGGGACGCTGATGGAGGTAAGTTTGTCTATGAAGAACTTCCCAAACTCAAACAACTTACCAATGTAGAAGTCTATGAAAAGCTGGAACAGCTTATTCTGGAGCAAAGACCCCCGGTAAGCGTTTTAACGCTGGAAAAAACAGAAACCGGCTCACTCAGGGCATCGCTTGACTTTGAGTATGACGGGATTTCAGTTCCTTATGGAAAACTAGCCGAAAAAACACCGTATGTAACGGTTAAAAAACCAAAAGAAGACCTTATATACTGGGTAAAACGTGACCTGCAAAAGGAAGAAGAGGCTTATCAAAACCTTTTAATAAGTAAATTTACTCCGACTCAGACAAATAACCTTGTTATCGAGGGAGATTTTGCAATAGATTTTTATAATTACCTGCTCCCGAACGCAAGGGAAGTATGGAAAGTGCGAGAACCGGATGATTTGTCAGAGTTCAAAATTTCCAGGAGCCCGCTAAAAATAACGGCTAGCATAGATTTTTCAGAATCCGCAGACAGCTTTGAAGTAGAATTATACTGCACTGTGGGAAAATCAGAAGTGGATTATGAAGTTATCCAGAGGTATTTCCAGCAGGGACAGAAATATTTTTACCTTGAAGACAGGGGGAATATAGAAATTCCGTCAAACAGGATGATGAAAATAACATCAGCGCTGAATACCGTAGATGCTGTTGAAATCGAGAAAAACAGGTATATTATAAAAACTTTCAGGGCAGGAATTGTAGCAGAGCTTGAAGAACAGGAAGTCGTAACTAAAATGAGCAGGAAATTCAAGGCTTTCTGGTCAAAAATCAGCAGCTTTAACGCAATGGAAGAAACACCTCTTCCCCGGGCGATAAAAGGAGAGTTGAGGAAATATCAGAAAAAAGGCTATAGCTGGCTGTGGTTTCTCTATTCTTATGGACTTAACGGAATTCTGGCAGATGATATGGGACTTGGAAAAACTCTTCAGGCACTTACCCTCATTCAAAAATCAAAGGAAAAAGATGGAGGAGCTGTTAATTTAGTAGTATGTCCGACTTCTGTTGTGTTTAACTGGGAAGCAGAAATTGAAAAGTTTGCGCCAAAACTTTCTTATCTTACTCTTACCGGGGCAACAAGAAAAAGTTTATTCAAAAACATTCCTAAAAATGATGTTGTCATAACTTCTTATGCTCTTTTGCGAAGAGACATAGAGAGTTTAAAGAAATATAATTTCAGAACAGTTGTACTGGATGAGTCACAGAACATTAAAAATTATGAATCCCAGACTTCACAGGCTGCCCGCGAATTAAACGCATTTCACAGGCTTGCTATGTCGGGTACTCCTATAGAAAATAATTTAACAGAGCTATGGTCAACTTTTGACTTTTTGATGCCCGGTTTTCTGTACGATATCAATGAATTTAACTATAGATACGGAATCCCCATACAGGAAAAAGAAGATAAAACTATCGGCAACAGGCTTAAAAAGCAGGTTTACCCCTTTATTTTAAGAAGATTAAAACGGGATATAGCAAAAGATTTGCCTGCTAAGATTGAAAACATTGCATACTGCCATATGACACCTGAGCAAAGAGATTTTTACATTGATGTTCTTGATAGTACAAGACAGGAAATTTTCAATAAAATCTCAAAAGAGGGTCTTGAGAAATCCAAAATGTCAGTATTTTCTGCCCTGCTGCGCTTAAGGCAGATTTGCTGCCATCCGATGCTGTTTGAAGATGGCAGGGAAAAACACATTAACGAATCCGGCAAGTTTGACCACCTCAAGGAAATGCTTGAGGAAATCATAAGCGAAGGTCACAGAGTTCTTCTGTTCAGCCAGTTTGTGCAGATGCTTGATATTATCAAGGGCTGGCTTGATAAAGACGGTATTAAATATTCCTATCTCACCGGCTCAACAAAAGACCGTAAGGAAGTTGTCAATGAATTCAACTCCAATCCTAAAATTCCCATTTTCCTTATCAGCCTGAAAGCCGGAGGTACGGGTCTTAATCTTACCGGCGCCGATTATGTCATTCACTATGACCCATGGTGGAACCCTGCTGTTGAAGATCAGGCAACTGACCGGGCTCACAGGATAGGTCAGACCAAAAATGTTTTTGTTTACAGGCTTATAACCAAGAATTCCGTGGAAGAAAAAATTATGAAGCTCAAGGAAAGAAAGCGTGACCTGGTAGATAGCGTAATTTCCGTGGAAAGAGATATTGGTAAAACCCTCACTTACGAGGACATCAAGGATATTCTATCCGTAGATTAAGGAGTAGAGAATAAAAACTTACGCACGGTGCAGGCTGTCAAGCAGGGCGCGCAATGCGCATAGGACTACCCCCGGTGCTGGTTAACGCTTAAGTATTGCCTATTTTTTTAGATAATTTTTCTATTCTGATAGACTTTTCCAGCGCTAAACCTGCTAAAACATTCGCTTGCATGTTACCCTCGCTTCCTTCAATTATATTTTCCAGCAGGAAGCTGATTCTCTGTGCTTCTACTAGGATATTCCGCCTTAAATTGTAAAGCTGTTTCTTTTTGCTCCTGTTCGTTATCCATTTTAATACCTTATTTTATGATTAGATAATATGATCTAATGCTTAGATTATCAAGCTTTAAATAAGCTATGATATTTTTATGGTCAGAGAATATAAATTAGAAATCGCTAATTTAAGAAATCAGTTAAAGTCTTTGACTGTGATGGAAGGAATGACTTTAACAAAGTTAAAAATACTTATAAATGAAAAATATAATAAAACAGATACTCTGGAAAATTTGACCAATAAGCTGAGAAAAAAGACTATTAAGGCAAACGAATTAGCAGAGATTGCAGACGTTTTGGGATATGAAATAATTTTAAGGAAAAAATAAAAAGTATAATTATTAGTAGTTAAACAAGTAAACACGCAATCAAACACTACTCAACACCGCATGTCATGCCGCACTTGAGAAGCCTGCACCCCGCACTTGATGCGGGGTGACACTTATGTAAAAACTTTTTCAACCTTCCTTACTTCCTTAATTTTAAGGAATTTTCCTTGTCTCCCGGCACCATGTTGATAGCCCCCGAAATGTCATTCCGAGCAGCGCGGGCGAAAAAGCGAGAATGTAAGCAGGTAGTTGTTATTCGCCCGACGT
>JANQEP010000110.1 GCA_028278305.1 Candidatus Gastranaerophilales bacterium | reverse complement strand
GACTCAAAAAGCCTGCTTTTTTCTTTAATCGACATGCCAATAAAGATAATTATCAACAGAGAAATTAGAGCAAACTGAAACTTATTATTTTTTATCCATTCGGCTATAAAAGACATTTTTCCATTTCCAGAAATAATAACTAAAAAATGTTAACAAAAATTTTATCGTTAGTCACTAGAAAAACTATTAGAATTAAAGGATGATTAACTCGAATCACGAATTGTATTTTTTGAAATTTTCTCAAAATCTATATGGAATCGTTAAAGGCGAAGCCTTTAACCACCTCTAAGGGTGGGCGATTTTGAGAAAATTTCAGCAGACTATTAAAGAGTTTTACGGATTTCTTGATTCAGGTTATATAACCCCAATAACGGGTTATTTATTTTTATAAACAAGAAATTCTCCAATACTATAGATGGAGCCTGTGAAAATTATTAAATCACCCCGGGAAAATATCTTTCTGCAAATTTCGATTGCCTGCACTACATTTTGGGTCAGATAAATACTTTTACATCTGTTTTTAATATATTTCCCTATAATTTCCGGCTTTACAGAAGCGCAGGAAGATGATTTTGTAAGTATTACCCTGTCATTTTCCCGGAAAAGTATATCAGTTACGCTCTTATAATCCTTTGTATTCAGGGAGGAATAGATAAAAATCCTGCCGGAACCGGGAAAGTACTTATCAAGACTTTTTCTTAATAAAATCGCAGCAGCGGGATTATGAGCAGCATCGATTATGAGGTTTTCTTCCTTAATATACTGGAATCTCGCAAGCCATCGAGTTTTTTCAATATCAATATTTTCAGCTTTTTCAGGAATATTAACGCCGTTGTTTTTCAATAACCTGACGGCTTGCTTTACAAGGGATAAGTTTCGCCCATGCCAGAGCCCTTTTAAACCCGGCTCGGCTTCTTTAATTTCTTCCGGTTTTGCAAGAATCAGGGGACTCAGCATATATGAGGACCTTTTTTTTATAACATCCAGCCCTTTGTTATCCTCAAGCGTGATTACAGGGACTTCATGCTTAATTATCCCGGCTTTTTCATAAGCTATCTGCTCTATAGAATTTCCCAGCCGGGCTGTATGATCAAGATCTATATCTGTTATTATTGTCAATTCAGGTTTTTTAATTATATTTGTAGCGTCAAGCCTGCCTCCGAGCCCGGTTTCAATTACGGCAAAGTCTGCCTGCCCCTCATAAAAATAAATAAATGCGGCTGCTGTCAGGATTTCGAATTCAGTAGCCGGAATTTTTGTTTCAGGGTAAGCCGGATTAAAATTTCCGCGCCGACCCGGCAAAGTATAGTCAAAAGCTCCGCTCACCTCCGTTTTACCGGGTAAAGCGCCGGGGATTTGTTCTTTGTAAAAATAAAACTTTTTTTCTTTATTATCCTCAGCAATTTTTATTTCTAAATTTTTAAATAAACCGTTTATCTTAATTTTTACTAATAAGGTATGAAACCTTACTATCCCGTCTTTTCTTTTTTTACAGGGGGTTTGTGTTTTTATGTATTTTCCGTTTTTAATTAATTCATCGAGTTTAATCAGTAGTTTTAAATCTCGTATGTTGTTAATATGAATTGTTTTTCTAATTCCGGCATCAAAAAGTTTAATTTCACCAAGTATCCTATGGTGAATTTTTTTCCCCTGAAAATAGCGTTTATAAAAGCAAAGTATCTCTCTGTTAATTTTTGGTTTTTCCCCGTCAAAGACAGGCAGGTTTTTTTCATCATAATAAACTATATTTTGGGGCTCTGTTTGCTCAATTACCCTGAAAACAGTCTGTGCAAAGTCCTCCTGAGATATGTTTTGACTGTTAATACGGATTCTTTCTGTGTATTCAATAAGATGAGGACTGGTATAAAGCCCTGTTTTATAGCCGGCATCGGTTAAAACAGATGCCAGCATGGCGCATGTTGAACCTTTACCGTTAGTTCCTGCAATATGAATACATTTAATCCTGTCCTGGGGATTGCCAAAATACTCAAGAATCCTTTGAACTCTTTCAAGCCCGAGGTTTATATGGAATTTTTCCGTGGAAGTTAAGAGGGAAATCGCTTCATTATATGAGGAAGTCACATTTTGCATATCTGATGATAAATTAAATGAATAAGGTTTTTATTTTGTCCGTAAATACAATAATAACAAAAAAAGTATATTAAAAGTTATTCTGAATAAGAAGCTTTTGCTCTTTCTGTTTCCCAGACAGAGACTTTTTTAAGCGGGGGAAGTCTTTTTTTTAGCTCTTTATAAATAAATTTAGCTATATTTTCGCTGCTGGGGCTTATGTTGCTAAATTCTCTTAAGTTGTTCAGGTCTTTATGATCAAGCATATCAAGGACTTCATCAAGGTGTTGCTTAAGAATTTTAAAATCAATAAGCATTCCTGATTTATCCAGCTCTTCGCCCTGAACAATAATTTCCACTTTCCAGTTATGCCCATGGACATTTTCGCACTTACCATCGTAATTAAGAAGGTGATGTGCCGAGGAAAAATGGGATTCTACACTTAATTCAAACATTTTTTTAATTTCCTTTTATAACTGGCAATTTTTAATATTCACACTGGTTAATATTGTAAAGGAAAAATTAATCAAAGAAAGATAAAAAAATGAGCATTAATGGAGTAAACTTAGCGTTTAGAACCGGCTATCCTGCCAGTATAGGATTTTCTAAAAAAGAGCCGATTGATGAGCCTACCTTAAATTTTATAAACTGGCGCTATAAAGAGACAATTGAGCTGTTAGAGCATCTGGAGGGATTAAGTTACATTGACCGAAGCCGGATAAATAGTGCGTGTGATTTCGGGGCAGGATGTGGAGGTCCTACTCGAGCAGTTAAGAGTTTTTTTGACCTGGAAGATAACAATATAATTGCTTTGGAAAATAACAGGAAAAATGCTGAAGTAATCATAAATAGCGACATATTACCCAACTCTTCTGTTATCATAGGTAATGGGATTGAATATCTACAAAAAGGTGAAAGAAAGTTTGATCTTATAACTGCATGCATGTTCGGTTCCGATCTAAATATTTATTCACTGTTTGATAGAAATAGATCCACTCCGGATTTAACCGTGGAATTTCTTAAAGGCGCAGCAAAAAGTTTAAATGAAAACGGGAAGATAATTATATTTTCTGATCCTGTAACCATAGGAAAAGTAAAAATGTTTTGTAAAGACCAGAAAGCCAAAAAAAACCTTGATTATATATGTATTGAACCACCTGGGATTTTTATTTCTCCCAACGGTATTTACGAATATGGAACCGACCCCGGTGTAGTTATAATTACCGAAATAGATCCGGATAAAATAGACACTCATATCTAGATCTGTTTTTTAGACTTTTTTACCGGGTAAAATTATGTTTCTCAAAACTTTTGATTCCCTGAGTTCGTCAAAAGCCGTATTTATATAATCAAGTCCGTATTTATTTGCAATAAGTTTATCCAGGTTTATTTTCTTATCCTTAACCAGGTCAAGAATCTTCGGAAAATCAGCAGGCCTGCACCCGATTGAGCCGAATATTTCCTGCTCAAAAAACATTATTTTAGCCGGATTTATGGTTATATCCCGGTTTGTATAACCTACAACGCACAGCCTGCCGGCTTTACCAAGCGTCTTAAACGCAGCTTCCACGGTTTCAGGCTTTCCGATAACTTCAAAAGCAATGTCAACAGCCCCTACATTTTGTTTTAAAAAGTCTTTTAAGTCGACTTTTGCCGGATTAACAGTTAATGCAGCTTTAAGTTCTTTTGCAAGTTCCAACTTTTTATCATCAATATCACACGCTATAACCTCTGCCCCGGCTAAAGCCGCTATCTGAACAACGTTAATCCCTACCCCCCCGCAGCCGAAGACAATTACTCTTTCATAAGGCTTTACCTTTGCCCGGTTTATCACGGCATGATATGGGGTAGAAATCGCGTCAGCTATTATACAGCCATCTTCCAGCGGAATTTCATCCGGCATGGCGATTACATCTTTTTCAGGGACTTTGATAAATTCCGCAAAAGCCCCGTCAATTGAATTTCCGAGCATAACCATATTCCGGCAGATATTTTCTCTTTCTGAGAGGCAAAACCTGCATTTTCCACAGGTAAACACGGGTGGCAAAAGGACTCTGTCACCTTCTTTAAAAAATTTACCCTCTGAAGCAACAATCCCCGCAGCTTCATGACCCAGTATAACAGGCGGTTTCTTGAATGTGGGAACTCCATGGTCAATGTAGTGAAGATCAGTATGACAAACCCCGCATGCAGCGACTTTGACCAGGATTTCACCTTCGTCGGGCACAGGAGCCGGATAATTTTCATTTATGGAAATTTTACCCTGTTCTGTTAAGACCGCAGCTTTCATTTTCGAATTTTCCCGCTTTACCCTTACTGTAAAATTTTATTACTTCATAAGTTACCACTACCAATGAGTTTATTCAAATTGTATTATTTTCATTTAACCTGAATCACGAAATACGTAAAACTCTGTAATAGTCAGACCCCTGGCTTTGGGCTAATTGGCGACTCGGGTTAATTATTTCCCGGATAGACACTAAACTCATCTATATACATGAAATTTTATTGAAAACTTAAAAAACATCATTATAATTTCCGATAACAATAGCAATAGAGAAGGAGAAGGGAATAATGAAGCTTCATGGCGGAATTCGCTTTCAGGGCGATGGAATAACTTCATCTGTCAGCGCAATGGTTCTTGGACAAGAGATTGTCGGTATTCTTAAAGATAACATGGCAGGCTATAACAAAGTTGGATACCAGAGAAAAGTACCTGTAGTATCTTCATTTGCGGAATTTATCGGTCCTCATGCTCTTTCCGTAAATAAAGATGAAGAAGTAGGTCGCATAAAGATCACTAAAAATCCTCTTGATGTTGTTCTTGGTACTGAAGGATATTTCCAGGTTCAGACGGAAAATGGCATAAAACTCACCAGGGACGGCAGGTTTAAACTTGATAAAAATGGAAATCTTCTCACAATTCAGGATCATAGTGTCTTATCAAGAGACGGCGTACCGATTAAGTTTAAAAAAATCCCGAGAAAACTTTCTGATATAAAAATTAATGATAATGGACTGGTTCAATTTGCAGACCCTGAAAGTTTAAAAATTCATGATATCGGCTTTATATCAGCTGTAAGTTCTGACGGGTCACGGCTAAAAAATGTAAATATAAAACAAGGATATGTTGAGCAGTCCAATGTAGTTTTACATGAGGAAATTTATAACCTGATTACGTTAAGAAGAGCTTTTACAGTTAATACAGAGACTTTAAAACTTCAAAATGAAGCTTTAACTAAAACACTCCAGAAATTAGGAAAGGCTTAGCTATTATAGGAGAATATTATGACTACAATACAGGGTTCAATTGCAAAGCTGGTAGATAATTCAAATGCTATGTTTGAATCTCTCGGCTATATAAGTTCAAATATTGCAAACTACAATACAAATTGTTATAAAACACAGCGTTTTGAGACATTTATGAGCCCCGGAGGCACTATAAAGGGTGTTGTCAGAACAGACCATTCTGCAGGAGACCTCAAAGCAACCTTCAGGGAACTTGATGTAGGAATTGAAGGTGCAGGCTTTATTCCCGTAACCGATAAAAACGGGGAAACCCTCTATACAAGAGGCGGTTCTTTTGCGATTAATGCCGAAGGCTATATTGTTTCGAACAGTGGGCGGCTAGTGGGCAGTGGTATTAAGCTTCCTGTAAACTATGAAAGAGTTAAAATCGATACTGACGGAACTGTAAATGTTCTTGAGTCCAGAGAAGCTGCTTTTAGAAAAATCGGGAAAATTCCTCTTGTCGCTTTTAAAAATCCTGAAGGGCTTGAAATTAAGGAAGGAAATGTGCTTAAAGAAACTGAAGATTCCGGCAAGGCAGAGCTTTTATTGAGTCATTCAAAAATAAAGCAGGGCAAAATTGAACAGGCTAATTTTGATCCTTATAGCTTCATAAATGAAACTCTTAAAATAAACGGCAGTATCCTCTCCTGTAGCCGCTTTATAAGGATTATGGACCAGATGTACAGGGAATCAACTAACTTGAGATAAAAGGAGATAAAAAATGCCTTTTAATTTAAACAAGGAAATAGATAAAACCAACTTTATACTTGATTTGATAGGAGCAAAGCAAAAAGCCCTGAGTACAAACCTGGCAAATATAAACACGCCGGGCTATGTGAGACAGGACGTAAGTTTTGAAAAATATCTGGGAAGCTACGGCAAACCCCTGGAAACTGATCTTTCCAGAAAGATGGGCTCTGTTTCACCGGTTAGAGAGGAGAAACAAGAGATTAATATGACTGAAGAACTTATAGCTATGCAAAAAAATTCTCTTTTTTATGCGGTAGCCGCCAGAAAAATTTCAAAAGTACTGGAAGAAATCAGAACAGTAACCCAGATGGGAAGATAGAGGTTTAATATATGAGCATACTTAATTCTTTTAATATCGGAGAATCCGGACTTTACGCGCACGCAAAACGTCTTGAAGTTCACGCCAGGAACCTTGCAAATATTGATACACCCAATTATTCAAGAAAAATCCCTACTATAGCGGCAAGAGAAGATATTTCCTTTCATAATCTTCTTACTGAAATGAAATCAGATGTTTTCAGTGTAGGAACAATTCCGGATAAAGGCGCAGGAGTTTCTTTTACAGGAGTAATCCTGGACCCGACTCCCGGAGACCGGCAATATGCTCCAGGACATCCTGATGCTGATAAAAACGGGTATATAAGAAGATCAAATGTTAATCCCATGGTTGATATGGCAGATTCAGTGCTGACTTCGAGAGCTTATGAAGTTAACCTTGCCGTGGTTGAAATTACCAAGGCAATGGCACGGAGAGCTACGGAAATCGGTAGGTAATTTACGTAATTCTAAAATTAACAACTCAGCACATCTTCAAATGTGAATATACTGTAATTGATTTTCTGCTTTTTTGTGTTTTAAAAGAAGTATGAGCCAGAGAAATAATTTAAAAAATTCAAAAAGAATAGTTTTTAAACTGGGCACAAATATAATTACCAATGAATCCGGAAATATCGCTCTTTCAAGAATTTATTCATTAATTGAGTCAATAGCAGAGCTAAAAGATAAAGGAAAGGAAATTATACTTGTAAGCTCGGGCGCTGTATGCATGGGGGAAAAAATTCTCGGTGTCCCGGAGAAAAATTATGACCCTGTAAGCATAAAACAAGCTTTTGCTGCGGTAGGACAGGGACGTTTAATGCATTTTTACGAGGAAGCATTTGAAAAATTCAACCTTAAAACTGCTCAGGTTCTTTTGACAGCTGATGATTTTTCTAGAAGGAAAAGATATTTAAGCCTGAGAAATACATTAAACACACTCCTGGAGATCGGGATAATTCCGATAATTAATGAAAACGACGCTATATCAACCAGTGAGCTGGAATGCTACAAAGAAGATGATGTGGTAATCTGCTTTGGGGATAACGATAAGCTCTCAGCTTTAGTAGCCTCAAAACTTGAAGCGGATTTACTTTTTATGTTATCGGATGTGGACGGGGTTTATAGCGGGGATCCCAGAACAGATGAGAATGCTAAGCTGATTTCGTTAATCCCTGAAATCACACCTGAAATTGAATCATACTGTTTTACGGCTTCCAAAGGAGGCAGGGGCGGCATGAAAACCAAGATTGAAGCCGCAAAAATCGCAACTTACTCCGGTTGTATGATGATCGTGGCAAGCGGTAAAGACAGCAATGTAATAAAAAAAATTTTCAACGGGGAAGATGCGGGAACTCTGTTTTTGCCTGTAGACCAGCTTTCCGGAAGGAAAAAATGGATAGCTTTTGCATCAAATATAAGCAGTTATATACAGGTTAATGAGGGGGCAAAAAGGGCGCTCATTGAAAAAAAAGCCAGTCTTATGCCCATAGGTATAGTTGATATTCAAAAGACTTTTAAAAAAGGCGATGTTATAGGCATTCTCGATGAAAACGGCAGGGAATTTGCCCGGGGAATGACTAATTATTCAAGCTCAGAGTGTAAAAAAGTAATTGGAATGCATTCTGATGAAATAGAGCGGTTTTTAGGATTTAAAAACTATGACACAGTGATTACCAGAGACAATATAGTTATTTTATAAGTCCGGATTAAGTATATGAGAACATTAGGGTATGTCAGGAGAATTAAGCACAAAAGACAGAGCCGGAGGGATTGCATATATGCAACATTTAAGGAAGTAATAAAAAATTTTAAAATGCGTAAGTTTTTATTCTTTACCCCTTACTAAGGAAAATTGAAAAGGTTTTTATGTATCCCGAAATTTTCAAAAATCTATGTAAAAAAGGCGACACCCAGATTCGAACTGGGGATAGAGGTTTTGCAGACCCCGGCCTTACCACTTGGCTATGTCGCCATTTTATTGAGCATAATAAATTATTAAATAACCAAATTCTTTAGTCAACATCAGCAGATTCATATTATAAAATCAGAATAGCGCATATTTAATTTAAACTTTTAATCCTCATTAAAAAATAAACACCTGTTTAATAAATCAGGTTAATATAACTCGAATGACGGGTTAGCTAAAAAACAATTATAGCTTGATAAAAATAACTAACCCGTCATTCAGGTTAATATAGATTTTTGAAAAATTTTTATCAGTCATTAATCGACCACTACCAATTTTATTTGCGAGTGTTAAAATATATTTTAAAATGTGATTGCCACAAAGTAGATATATTTAAGAAAGAAAGATATAATAAAATTAAAAAATTATCTTTATTGAAAGGAAAATAAATGGAAAATCGCAGATGGTATGATCAAGATCCTACTCTAAGTGAAGCTATAGAGCTGCTTCAAATATCTGCTGATGATACAAAAGGGCAGGCAGCTGAGTTTATGCTTAAATTACAGGAAGTTGTTGCATCTGATATTATTGAGAAAGTTTATCAGACAGTAAAAAAATATGAAGGCAAAGGTAATAGGTGGTATGATAGCGATCCTTTGATGATTAGAGCTATTGAGCTTTTAAGAGCCGCACCTCTTCATATACAGAAAGCGGCTGCAAAAAAACTCTTAAAAGCCCTGTCTCACGATGAGCTCGTTGAACTGCAAAAAGAATTTGATAAGCTTACCGAAGAGAACGCAGCTTCTGAAAAAAAATTTGAAGAAAAACAATAAACAATAAATGATCAGATTTAAACTTAAAGATATTCAGAATTTACCTGATAAAAGAGGTATTGATATTCAACAGGTAGGCGTAAAAGATGTTGAAGTTCCACTTATAATTCAAAGAAAAGACAGTGATAACCAGATTGTAAGCGCAAAAGCGACAATGAGTGTCTCGCTTCCGAGAGAATTTCGAGGTACACATATGTCACGTTTTATAGAAATTCTCAGTAAATGGGGGCAAAAAAATCTTCTTGGAGTTGATATAGAGGGCTGTCTTAAAATAATAAAAAATAAACTCAATGCAAAAAGCGCAAGGCTAAAATTTGAATTCAAGTATTTTCTTAATAAAGAAGCGCCGGTTAGCGGGCTAAAAAGCCCTATGGGTTATAATTGTTCATTTGAGGGGATTCTCTATAATGGTGACTATAATTTTATCCTGGGAGTAGAGGTGCCTGTAACCACCTTATGCCCCTGCAGTAAGGAAATTTCTGATTATGGCGCACATAACCAGCGGACTATTGTTAAACTTAACGTAAGTTATAGCCCGGAAAAAATGGTATGGATTGAAGATTTAATTGAACTTATTGAAAAATGCGGCAGCAGCCCGATTTTTCCTTTATTAAAAAGGGAAGATGAAAAATATGTAACTGAGCTGGCTTATAATAATCCCAAGTTTGTCGAGGATATTTTAAGGGATGTTATTGCTGAAACCAGGAAAATAAAGGAAATAACCTGGTTTGAAGCGGACTGTGAAGCATTTGAGAGTATACACACACATTCAGCCTGGGCTTATCACCAGGAAGCCTGTAATAAAAACCAGCCCTCTCTATAGCCTTTTTACTTTTTTAAATTCCGCGATTATTGCTGAGCTTTACCCTATATTAATTTTGGCTGTTTGTGCTGATTTTAATGTGTTGCAATTAAAAGCTGAACCCGTGATAATATTGATTATGAAGTTTAATTAAAGGTTAGTTTATGGAAAGATTTATCAAGCCTTCAATTGCACTGGGAGCATTATCAGGGTTAGTTTTTGGAATTTTATTATTAATGCCTTTTATTGCGCCGTTTATGTTTTTCTTTATGTTTATACTCGCAGGGATAATAGTTATTGTTGCACTAAAAAAGACTAATACAGCAGGAGTTATAACTCTTCAAAACGGTAGTATAATAGGCGCATTAACCGGCTTTTTCTCTCTTATAGCCGCATCAATTTTTTATATCCCGATTGCATACTTAATTGACATCATATTTAACAAAAACCCTGATACTTTCAGGATTAGCACATCTTTTTCTATGAACAGTTATGACTTGATGGCTATTTCTATGCTGATATTTTTTACAGCTGTTCTAAGCGCAATTACAAATGCTTTTACAGCAATGGTAACTGCATTTATATATGAAAAAATTGAAAATAAAAAAACGAGTTTTGAAGATCATCTTTACATGGGACAGTTTGATGAAAAAATAGAGTAAGGATTTTTTATCAAGCTAAGGGATAAAGAATAAGAACTTACGCATTTTAAAATTTTTCAAAAATCCCCAGCCATGAATGAGCTACTGCGTTAACTCCCGCTGCCGCGCTGCCCGCTCTCAGAGGTGGTTAAAGGCGGAGCCTTTAACAATTCCATATAGATTTTTAAAAAATTTTACGTAAGAATTTTTTCATACTTCCTTATAATTGTTTTTTAGCTAACCCGTCATTGGGGGTAATTAACCGCTACCAAAAATTTTTTAGTTTTCTCATAACGTTAGATGATGTCATGAAGGTTTTGGATTGCTAATATAAAAATGTACTCCTTAGAAGACGACGATACATATCCCTATCTAGCTATGCATTCCTGTAACTGGAGTCATAGCTTTTTTATTCGGGATAAAATTATAATCCGACACTCCAGTCGTCAATTATTTTTTTATTAATATCAGAATCCCTTGTGAAGAAGACAGTTACACCGGCATGCCACGACCGGCTAGATGTAATATCTTCTCCCATAACTTCCCATTCTCCAAAATTATAACCTACGTCAATATCTTCACTCAGACCCAGTTCGAAATCTTCATCAGTGGGCCAGCCTGTTATATTTGAAGACTGGTCTACATCAAGTTTCATTACAACTACATCGGCGTTTTCATCATCATTATCATTTGATTTATAACCGGTAATATAAATATAGCTGTTATTTGCAGCTATTGAGTAACCTTTTTCACGGTTTGGACCGCCGTATTGATTTTTCCATACTACATCACCGTCATTTTCATCCAGCTTCATTACAAATATATCATCAGCTCCTCCGGCAGGGTCACTATTCTCCATTCCTGTAATGTAAAGATAACTTCCGCTCTTTGCAATTCCCTGGGCAATATCTGCAGGTGATAAACCGCCGTATTGTTTTTTCCATACTACATCACCATCATTTTCATCCAGTTTCATTACAAATATATCATCTTTATCTGCCCCGGCATTGGGGGGATCGCTCTCTTCCTCTCCGCATACATAAATATAACCTTCTGATACCGTAGCGCCATAAACCTTATCGTCGTTATCTCCGCCATATTGCTTTGCCCATACTTTGTTGCCGTTAATTTTATTTAATTTCATTATTACTATGTCTATATAAGTTCCCGGCGGGTTGTCATCACTTGCTTCTTCACCTGCATAATATATATAATCCCCATCTACCACCAGGGACCTGTCTCTATTATACTCACCGCCTATAGTCTCTAAGTTCTGTTCCCATTCCTGGTCACTTCCGCCGTATTGCTTTGCCCAGTCAACGCCTCCGTCAAACTTGCTCAATTTCATTATTACTATATCCCTGTTGCCGCCGCCTGCAAAACTGCCATCTTCAATGCCGGCTACGTACAGGTCATTCCCGTCAACAGCTATGGATTGTCCGTAATCATCATTATACCCTCCATATACTCTTGCCCAGTCAATACCTCCGTTAAGGGCAAAAACTCTCATAACAAATATATCATTTTGATATTTCGGTCTATCCCCCTGTTTCCAACCTGTTATGTATATATAACCATCACCCGGCACAGCTATTGATTTTGCAATATCATCGAAATTGATACCTGCTTTTCCGCCACCTATTTTTCCGTAGTGCCAATATATTTTTTTCCAGATAATTGTTCCGTCATCTACTGTACCGGCAATGTTATCAGGACCGTCTATATCCATTTTTAAAATAAATACATCAGTTTTACTTCCGATCAGGGAACTATCTTCATGTCCTGCTACATATAGAAACTCGCCACCGGGGTCAATAGCTATTGATCTTCCATAATCATTTCCGGCTCCTCCAATCTGATATTTAAATTCTACCGACGGTGGCGGAGGAGGAGGCGGCGGCGGGGTTGAAGCTGATACTATCGGGGTCCATAAGAGTTCTTCTTCATGCGGAGGACTGGATCCTGTCTCAGTATCGATTGGATTACCTTCCAGTGACCAGTTTTTAATATCAGCTCCAGAAGCAGACCAGTCTGTAACATCGCCTTCAACTGTCCAGCCTTCTGTTCCGGAAGTTATGCTGTTGGAAACCACAGTCCAACCATTAATTAAAATACCGTCTGATGCCCAGCTAACAAGCGGTGAGCCATTAACAGTCCAGTCATCAATATCCCTGTGATCACCGGTTAATTTTTGGTGATTTTGTAAACTCAACATTAAAATATCAGTTGCACCACCGTCAGGGTCAGTGGATTCTTCCCCGACCGTGAATATATATCCGTCAACAACAGTTATTCCGCGTCCCATCTCGTTTTCCATTCCACCGTGTTGTTGTTTCCAGATAACTGATCCGTCAGATTGGTTTAGTTTCATAATGAATAAATCTTTTTTACCCGGCGGCAGCGGCAGGTCAGTGTAATTAGCGCCTGCCTGGGGATCGCTTTCTTCCTGACCCGTTACATATAAAAAATTATCAGAAGCGGTTATTGCATAGCCTTTATCATTTTCAGGTCCGCCGTATTGTTTTTTCCAGATTACATTGCCGTTATTATCAAGTTTCATGACCAGGATATCAGCTTTTCCTCCCTTTGGATCGCTCATTTCATAACCTGTTATATAAATATAGCTCTCTGAAACAACCATTGAATATGCCCTATCCGTACCTGCACCGCCATATTGTTTTTTCCAGATTACGCTTCCGTTTCTATCGAGTTTCATTACAAAAACATCGGATTGCCCGCCGCTGCTGTCGCTCATTTCATAGCCCGCTACATAAACAGAATTATCCGCAAAAACAATTGAATGCCCGATATCTCTTTTAGTCCCGCCGTATTGCTTTTTCCAGATTACATTGCCGCTGTTGGAGAGCTTCATCACAAAAATATCTTCGTTTCCGCCGTCAATATCACTGGTTTCTGACCCTGTAACATATAAGTCCATAGTACCCGGATCATAAGCCAGGTCAAAGCCTTTTTCATCACCAATTCCGCCGTATTGCTTTTTCCAGGTCACACTGCCGCTGCCGGAAAGTTTCATTACTACCGCATCAAAATTTCCGCCTTTGGAATCGCTTACTTCATAGCCTGCTACATAAAGATCTGTTCCGTCAGTTATAATAGCCTGTGCTTTTTCTTCTTTAGAACCTCCATATTGTTTCTTCCAGTCAATTTTTCCGGTATTCTTATTCATTTTAATTACTGCTATATCAGTGTTTCCTCCTGATTCATCACTGTTTTCATAACCTGCTATAAATAAGTCAGCTCCTATAGCGGTTATATCACTTCCTGATTCATAGCCAGAACCTCCATATTCATATAATCTCTCATAATCACCGGGATTAGAGGGAATTGAAGCAGGATAAGCACCTCTGACCCAGAAAGAATCGCATGCCTTATATTGAGAATCTGTCCAGTGGTCAAACCTGTCACCGTTCCAGTATACCCAGGAATAACTGCCTGTCGAAGTACAAAGCCAGCATCCCCACTGGTCATGGGTTTTATCATAAACTATGCCGGGCTTTTTTGTACCGTCAGTAAGAGGAAGAGCGTTATTACAGACGGTGTCAACATTATCAGGAAAGCCCGGTATATCAAGATAACCCGGATACTCAGAATCCAGCCAGAAACTGTCACATGGCTCTCCGTATCCCGAGTATAGAGGATTTGAGGCATCATAAGGTCTTAACATAAAAGGTTCATTAGGGTTTGTGCACAACCAGCAATTTCCCGCACCCGCAGGGGTTGTTGGTAATGAAGTAGAACATGTCAAAGGAGGATGATCTGAAGTTGCCGGGCATTTATCGTTTACCCAGAAATCTGTGCACCTTGCAGGATCGGTTTCCTCTATCCATACCCCGCTGTGGCATATCCAGCATTGACCCTTTGACAGAGGATCCGGTCCTCTTGCAGGCGGCTCGGTAGTACATCCGCAGAACGGATAAGCATTATCATCAGGAGCAAAAGGCGGGCATGAACCGCCTATATTCAGCCACATATCATTACATTTCGACATTTGTGTTGAATTTGTCCACTGGGTGCCGTCACATAGCCAGCACATTTCTGTTAATGTAGTTTTTTCGTAGTAAATTCCATATACAGGAGGAGATCCCATACATCCGCAGGATACTTCATAAGGTATATCACTATTATGACAGCTAAATGGAGCATTCCAGAAGGTATGGCAGGCAGGGTCAGTACTTTTTCTCTTTTGCCAGATACCCGGAGATGCTCCTCTGTTAGTGCATACAAAACAATAACCGCCCATTATCCCGTTAAATTTCGGAGAATGAGGTTCGCACAAGGAACTGCAGGTTGAACCCAGCTCAGCATACCAGTAATCAGGACAGGCAACCAGCGTATCAGTATTCCATTCCCATATGGCTTTTGAAGAATTACAAATCCAGCATCCGTCATCCAGGACTCCGGCAGGTCCCGGTATTGTTCCGCATATTGCTTCCTGGGCATTCAGGTCAATTGTCCCGCATCCGTTAGGTCCGCATTCTCCCACCCCGCTAAGAGGCGGGGGTAGGCTTTCAGAAGGCGGGGGAGCTTCTACAGGGATATTATTCGATGAAGCGGGGGATACCGAAGGCATACTGACCGATGGATTCGTTATTATGCCTTCCATATTCAGTTTCCTGTTCACTTCAGGCGCGGATGAAGTGGTTAAGGACTTATTAGCTTCCCGGAACATCGGGATTAAAATAAAAACTACTCCAAGTACCGCAAGCGCTACAATTAAATACTGGACTAATGCTTGTCCTTTTGGGCGCTTGGGTTTCACAGACACTCTCCTTACTTTCCAGAGGTAAAATTTTTTAAGCAGGATTTTTATTTTTAAAACTAATAATGTTAATACTATTTTTTTAACATATAAATAGCTCAGAAAAAATATTAATAAAAATTTATAAATATTACTAAAATTTAGCTAAATATTATATTTAACCTTTTATGTAAACATTATATGATATACTTTTTTAATATTCAATACCTTGTCTTGCCATAACTCCCTGGTCAAAATAGTGTTTTTTAGGGTTCATTTCCGTTACCAGGTGCGCCATAGATATAAGTTCAGGATGTGCACGCCTTCCTGTAAGTACTACTTCCAGGTTTTTAGGTTTATTTATCAATGCTTCCTTGATTTCTGAAATTTTTATCATTCCAAGATCTGCACATACATTGATTTCATCAAGTATTATCATCTGGTATTTATTGCTTATAATCGCCTGTTTTGCGCATTCCCAACCTTTTTTAGCCTCTTTGTAATCTTCCATGTTTACGTTGTGGGAATATACTACCCTGTCCAGTCCGAATTGCATGACTTCAAGGTTGGGCATTAATTTTGATGAAGATATGATCTCTCCGTAATAGTTCGCCTGGTCGCCCTTGGCAAACTGTATGATAAGAACCTTCCAGCCATGTCCTATTGCCCGTAAAGCCAGCCCCAGTGATGCTGTTGTCTTGCCTTTTCCGTTTCCGGTATAAATTTGGATATAGCCGTGTTCTAGCACTCTTGATTCCTCCACAAATTACTTACACTTATTCAGAGCGATATAAGTGTATTTTCAGCTACCTGTTTATCTGAAATTTTTAAAAGAGCTTCTTCCTTCCTCTTTATTTTAAAGGTTTTAACCCCCTCTTCTCCTCCTTTTTTTAGATGATTATATCAACATAATTTAAAGCGGTAGATTAAACCTGTTAATGACTGCTGCTATAAGTCCCAAAATATTTTTCAGCTCCTATATTTTATAAATAAACTAAATTTTTTATGAGGGCAAAATTGTTAATTTTTATAATCACTGTTGAAATATTTATCCTGTCATATAATGCATCGAAGTTATTACTGCAGCTCACTACTGAATTGTTTCTGGTTCAGATTTATTTTATGCAACATATAATTCAGTAACAAACGAATGTGTGAATATATTAATTCAAAAAAATTTTTATTTTAGCAGGTTTAATATATAAATTTACAATTGTTTTTTAAAAATAGATGAATAAAGTTTAAATATTTATATAAAGCTTTTTAAAATAAAATTAACGTTAATTTTTTGTTATTTTGTTTAACAATCTATTGAAATACTTATCTTGCCTAAGATATAGGGACTTAAGCCAATCAATTACTTAAGTAAACAAAACTTTACTATCCCCTGAGTGGGGGAGAAAAACAAACAAAATAAACTTTTTTGCGTAGTTTCCGTTAATTTTTTTAAAAGAAAACAGTAAACTAAACTGTATTGTATGAGAAAATCTCAAATGTTAACATTCTTAATACAAAAGAATTACTTTTAAGTTTTGTATTCATTAAATACTAAATAATGCTGTATACTAAGAATTTGTTGACATTTTGGGATTTTTAAAACCGGGAATTTTTTTTAAAATTACTCAATTTGCCGCAATAAATAGTACATTTAATGTTTGTAATAATAAGAATGTTTACTTTATTTTATAAATGTTATTAAATTAAAATGAAGACTTTAAAAAAAGTTAAGGTAGATTTTTGTATAAATATTTATTGACAGGATTGTTTTAGTAATCAGGAGGATAACTTTTTGCACCAGAAAATAATCATAGAGGGTGGGAGAAAGCTAAAAGGAGAAATAACGGTAAGTGGAGCAAAGAATGCAGCGCTAAAGCTGATGGCTGCCTCGATTATCCTGGGTGATACGTGTGAGCTTTATAACGTGCCTGAGCTTACAGACGTTTATACAATGACAAAACTTCTTAAGACGCTTGGTGCAGAAGTTGATTATAGCGAAGAAGAGCAGAAGGTAACAATTAACGCAGCTAATATAGATAATATCGAAGCCCACTATGATTTTGTCAGTACAATGAGGGCTTCTTTTATTGTATTAGGGGCATTGCTCGGCAGGTTTCAGGAGGCAAAAGTAGCTCTTCCCGGGGGATGCTCAATAGGCGAAAGAAGAATAGACCTTCATATTAAAGGACTGGAATCACTTGGCGCGCAGGTCAAAATTGAGGGAGGATATGTTATTGCAAAAGCAAAAAAACTTACCGGAACAAAAATTTACCTGGACAGACCAAGTGTAGGCGCAACAGAAAATATAATGCTGGCTTCAGTTCTTGCCGAGGGGTCAACAATTCTCAGCAATGCGGCACAGGAACCGGAAATTATTGATCTTGCAAACTTCCTTAATGCAATGGGTTGTGATATATCAGGAGCCGGGTCTTCTGAAATAATAATTAACGGTGTAAGACAGAAAGACCTGAACCCTTTATCATATACTACTATTCCCGACAGGGTGGAAGCAGGAACGTATATCGCGGCAGTAATTGCTACGAGAGGCAAAGCGGTTATAAGAAATATTTTTCCTAACCATTTAAGCTCTGTTACAAGTAAAGTAATAGAAATGGGCGGAAAAGTCACTGTGCTTGATCCGTTTAGTGTTGAAGTGGCATGCACGGGAAAGTTAAGTGCGGTAAATATCGTAACCCAGCCTTATCCGGGATTCCCTACTGACCTGCAATCACCTTTTATTTCTACTCTTATACAGGCTGAAGGTGTAAGTATTGTTACTGAAAATATTTATGAAAACAGGTTCAGACAGCTGGGAGAACTCAGGAGAATGGGCGCTGATGTCCAGCAGGAATCAAATAAAGCAATTGTTAAGGGTGTAAGACAACTAACAGGCGCACAGGTTATAGCTACCGACCTGAGAGCGGGTGCTGCCCTGATAATTGCAGGACTATGCGCTGAAGGTATTTCTGAGGTAAAAGATATTTATCATGTTGACAGGGGTTATGAGAAAATAGTGGAAAAATTTTCCGGACTCGGAGCAAATATTAAAAGATTAGGTTTAGACGAAACTAATCTTGATGTTAAAATTAATAATGTGGATGAACCTCTATTTTAATATCTGCATTAAACTAAAACTATAGAATTTTTTATTATTCTAAGATTTAAACCCGGTTGCGATAAAAAGGTCTTTAGCAATGACACAAAAATATAAACGCTGGTATGATCATGACCCTCTTTTAGTGGAAGTAATGGAATTACTCCGGAATTTTAAGGCTGACCTGAGAGATCAGGCGGAAGTTTTTCTTAAAAAAATAGAGGATCATGTCGGAAAAGAAGCAATTGAATCCTTTTATGAAAAAGTAAAACCTATTAACGGCAACAGATGGTATGATCAGGATCCTGTTTTATCAAGAGCCGTTGAACTTTTAAGGGTAGTGCCCCAGGATATTCAGAGACAGGCTTCGAAAAATTTTCTGAAAGCTCTGAGAGATCAGGGAATTGAAGTTGATTTCATAAAAAATATTGAAGAAAAATAAGGAACAAAGAAAAAATTTTAAAACGCGTAAGTTTTTATTCCTTACCCCTTAGTGGTCTGATTAAGAATTTTTAAAAGCAGTTTATAGAAGTTTTCCGTCTTTTTCCTTGTTCATAAGCGCGTAATAATACTCAAAAGCTGCCCCGCCGATTGTTCTTAGTCCATAGAAGAAGTTATTTTCCTGTCTGAAATCACCTATGATCCTCATAGGAGCGCCTAGTAACATTGGAAGCTTTCTGTCGTCATCATTGGCTTTCGCCATAGACATCATTGCGAGGGAATCAAACAAGAATCCCGCACCAATAAGAAAATCGGCAACTCTGCCTGTTTTGCCGCCCATCCTGTCACCCAGTATAACTTTAGGAACAGAGCCCAATATAGCCAATGTGCATGCCAGGCTCATAGTCTCTTTTGTTGGCTTCAATGAAATAATATCCGGAAGTTCTTTTCTTTGCCGGGTAATGTAGTTTTTACTCTGCTCCAGGGTTTTTAAAACTGCCTGAGCACTTGCTGTGAAACCGTTTTTCATATCCACAAGGCTGAATTTCATAAAATCAAGGAATTTTTTTCTTATTTTTTTACCTTTTTCCCCAATAGAAAAAAGATTTACATAAGAATCTGTTTTAATAATGAAATCAATATCCATCTTTCTTGATTTTGCAGATGGTGAAGCATTAAATTCATTATTAATTTTGTTTGCAAATCCGGCAAATAAAGGAGCATATGCCAGGCTTAGCAATCCTTTAACCCTGGTATTTACGTTTTTCATCAGACTGACTACTCCCAGTGCACCCGCTAAAACAGAATGAAGAACCATTCCTGGCTGCTGTGAATTTATACCGGCTCCCATTGTAGAAGGTGCACAGACTAAATAGCTGAGTCCCAGAGTAGAGAATGCTATTTTAGAAGCTATTTGGGCTTTGCCTTTATAATGTCCGGCATTATCACACTTTTTTTTCCCTCCCAATTTATATAAAGCCATAAAAGCCAGTCCTGATGTAATCTGAAGAGCTGCGGTTATAATGCCTGTTATAAACGCAAATTTATAGAACTTATCAGGCGTTTGTTTTTCTTCATCAGCTTTAGGGCTAAAATAACTTAATGCGGTGTAATCCCCATTATTCAGGGATTTAAAGAAGTTTTCATGCAACCTGGTGACTTCCGGTGAAGCTTTTAGCTCATGCCGAACCGGTATAGTTGTTTGAATATCCATTTTAGAGTGTTTAATCTACAGTCATAATACATGTATTCATAAAGAATAAAACTCCTGATTTTTTAAAGTTGGCAGTAATTTACAAAAATTAAAAGTTTACAAAATGTTACAATATTATTAGGAAAAAATACTATTAAAATTAAAGCGATATTTAGGGGCGAGATGATGGAAGTCTTTTATCATAATATTTATGAATACCAAAAAGGGTTAAGAAATCTGTGTTTATCTACTTTTAAGAAAAAAAACCGTCAAAAAGTTGAAGAGCGGCTTAATAAGGAAAAAATTTTTTATCTTATTCACGATATAGGAGAAGAAAAAATAAATGTTTACTTTGGAAGCCGTGAATGTATTGAAATAATCAAATCTTTTAATAAAATCAATCTCTATGAACTAACACCTGAACAGGATTTTATACTGGGGATTATGCTCGGGTATGATCGGCTGATGCAGTGCCAGAGGTACTTAAAGCATTTATCTTTTTCCCATGAAGCTTCAGCATGCATTTAATTTTATATTTTATGTGTTTAAATCAGTATAAAAAAATAAATTAAAATCTTCTTGATTATATAAATTTTCTATGGTAATTTTTAAATCTATGAAAATTTCGTGGGTATGTGGTAGGTATAGAGAGAGATAAAAGAATTGAACATACAAACAGAACAGGCACAAAAAGCACCTTCAATAACCAATCTGGGACGTCACATACTTGCAGAGTTTTACAACTGTAATTCAAACGTCCTTAATAATCTGGAACTGATAGAAAGAGTAATGGCAGAGGCAGCAACTGAGTGCGGCGCAACTGTAGTGGAAAAAAAATTCCATATGTTTAGTCCTTACGGTGTTAGCGGAGTTGTCATCATTTCAGAGTCACACCTGGCAATACACACCTGGCCCGAACTTGGCTATGCGGCAGTTGACCTGTTTACTTGCGGTGATACCTGTAACCCTTTAATCGCTTATGAATACTTAAAAGAAAAACTAAGCGCAGGTTCTGCAATTTATACCGAACTTCACCGCGGAATGTTTAACCCTAAAAATGAAGAGGTAATGGTTTCGCCTTTTCAGATAAAGACACATATTGATTAAAGGGGAGTTGAATTGGTTCTGGATGTCTGGTTTACTGAAAAACACGAAGATATGCAGGGCTTTAGCCTCAGGGTAAACGGGATTCTTTACAGCGGGCAGTCAAAGTTCCAGAAAATAGATGTAATAGATACAGAAGCTTTTGGAAGAGTTCTTCTTCTTGACGGACTGGTAATGACCACAGAAAAAGATGAATTTTTTTATCATGAGATGATTTCGCATATTCCGCTACTTGCACATCCTGATCCGGAAAAGGTTTTAATTGTCGGCGGCGGTGACGGGGGTACTATAAGAGAAGTTCTCAGGCATCCGTCCGTAAAGGAAATTATCCTGTGTGAAATTGACAGTGACGTTATAGACGTAAGCAGGCAATACCTGCCTTCTATCGCGTGCAAGATGGATGATCCGCGGGTTAAAATCCATATTGAGGATGCTGTTGAATATATAAAAGACAAAAAAAACTGCTTTGATGCTGTGTTAATCGACTCAACCGACCCGTTAGGTCCGGGGGTCGGATTGTTTACAGAAGAATTTTATACCAATGTCAGAAATTCCCTGCGGGAAAACGGGGTTATGTCAGCCCAGACAGAATCTCCCATAGCGTGTCAGAAAGAATTTAAGCTGATAAATCTTCTTCTTAACAAAGTATTTCCGGTAGTAAAACCGTATTTTGCACCTGTTCCAACTTATCCGGGAGCGTACTGGAGTTGGACGTTCTGCTCAGAAAGCTTACAGCCCGTGATTAATAACGAAAAATCGGCAGCCGACTTAGAAAAAGATTCTAAATACTATAATAGAGAAATTCACAAAGCGGTTTTTGCGGTTCCTAATTACGTAAAACAGCTAATAGCTTCCGGCGAAGCAGTTAAGTAAGTTCTTTATGTCATTTGCCCGGTAAATAAAAGACCTGCCTGAAATATAATTTTTAACAGACTCTTGTAAATATATTTTGAATATGTTAACTTGTAAATGTTAGGGTTTCCTAACATTTGTAAACAGATATTTATTAAGGAGAAATTATGCCCTTAGAAATTAGCTGGAAAATTACTTTTTTATTGTTATTTATAATTTACTCTTTAGTGAGAATTCCATATGCAATAAGAAATAAAAAAAACAAAGCAATAAAAAACCAAAGCCCCTTAAAAGAAAAGTTAAAAGTCTTTATAGCTTTTCAAGGAATGCTTACTATTCCTTTATTATATGTTTTTACGCCATGGCTTGATTCTTTTGCAATGAATTTACCTGTCTGGCTCAGATTTACAGGCTTTGCCGTAATGTTTTTTGGAATATTATTTTTTGCTTACATACATAAGGCTCTTGATAAAAATTGGTCACCTGTTTTAGAAATTAAAGAAAATCACGAATTAATAACAAGCGGACCGTATAAATATATAAGACACCCTATGTATACTCAAGCCTGGTTATGGGTTTTGGGACAGTTTTTGTTGATTTCAAACTGGCTTGTAGGAATAGTGGGGATTATAACCTGGAGTATTCTTTATTTTACAAGGATAGATAATGAAGAAAAGATGATGATTGATCAATTTGGGAATAAATATAAAGAATATATGCAGGTAACAGGCAGATTAATACCAAAGGTTTTCTGATAATAAAACAAATTTAAGATTTATTAAGGAAAATTTCATTTTTATCGGTTGTTTAATCTTTTTTTGTAATCTATTTTTACTGAAAAATCATAACAGATTTAATAGAATATAAAAAAAAGATTGAGAGGTGTTGGAATGGTTGAAATGGAAGCGTTAGGGGAATGCAAATATTTTCCCGGCTTAACAAGTGAAATTTTAAAAGCTAGAAAACGCTCGGGAGCTATTACTAAAGCCGTTAGAAAAGTGGTAAGACACGTTCTTGAGGCAGAAGAGCTAAAGGAAAAATCCAAAGAAGCTTTGATTGTTGAAGAAATATTCAGAAGCAAAGATATTAAAATTCAAAATATCAGAGATGAAGTAGAAAAATTTATTCATCTTGCAGAGCAAAGAGTAACTTTGAGCGAGTTATATGAAAAATTGAGCGAAGTCCCGTTTGGTCTTACAGCACAGATTATTTCATTAGTTTTACTGGATATTCTCTTAAAATATGGTGATAAGGTTTCTATATTTGAAAAAGGACAGTTTCACCTTGAAATCAACCCGCTTTTATTTGACAGGTTGATGGCTAATCCTCAGAAGTTTGAAGTACAAAAAAATATTTTCTCTGATGAGAGAAAAAACTATCTGAAAGCCTTATCAGGTGTACTTAAAAAAAGAACAAATAATCTTCTGGAAATAACTAAAACCCTGGTTAGCCAAATAAAACAGCTTGATAAGTATACAAAAAGTACTGAGAGATTATCAAAACCTGCATTAAAACTAAGAAATGCTGTGATGAACGCAAGAGAGCCTTATAGGCTGGTTTTTAATGATATTCCGGTTGCTCTGGGGTTTAAAAGTTTTGAAAACTGTAATAATGAATTCTTTAATCAGCTTAAAGAATCCTTAAATGAGCTGGAGAGCCGTTATTCTGATCTTCTGGCAGAAATAGAGGATTTCTTTTTCAGCTCTTTTGAACTGAAGTCCGAAGAGAAGAGCAGAAAAATTCTTCTGAATAAGATTATAGAAATTGAAGAATTCATATCAGCCGATGAAATAAAAATAATCACAAACAGCATAAAAACTGAAAATTTACCTTATGAGCGCTGGTTGGAGAAACTTGCCACCGTGGTTAACGGAAAAAATATTCCTAAAAACTGGTCTGATTATGATCTTGCAGAATTTAAACAGAAAATAATCCTTATAGGATATGAAATAAAAAGACTGCAAATTATTTTTTATATGAAAACTTACACAAAGGGTAAGATGATTGCTTAATGCAAGACTTTAAGGGAAATGGAAAAAGATTTGGCAGCGTTGTAATAATAACTGATGTCACCCCGCATCAATTGCGGGGTAACAGGCTTTTCAATTATTAGATCACCCGGATTTTTTACTTTTTAATTTTGTAAGAAAGCTGTTTTTGCTCTTTAGATTGCTCTTTTTCGCCTTTTTCCGCTGCTAATGTTTCCATTGACTCTGCTTTTGTTCTCTCAAGGTGTTGTTGACCGTTTTTTACTATGGAATGCATTTCAGCCAGGTTATTATCAAGGGTAGAGAGGACTCTCTCCGCGTAAACATCGGCTCCTTCCCTGATCTTAACAGCTTCCGCGAGAACGGAATTTTTTACCTGCTCAGCTTCATTCTGAGCTTTTGCTCTTATGGATTCAGCTTCCGCAATAACTTCTTCCCTGACTCTATCAGCTTCGGATTGCACAGCTTTTAGTAATTCTGATTCGCTTAATATCCTTTCCGCTTCATTTTTAGCTTCTTTTAAGAACATTTCCGCTCTTCTTTGACTTTCTATCTGGATTTCTTCGCTTTTTCTCAGAATACTGTGAGCTTCCTGGATTTCTCCGGGAATGGAAGCTCTTACTTTATCAAGGATGTCAATTATTTTTTCATGGTTTACCATTACAAAAGGTGAAAAAGGAATAGGCGCACCTTTAAGTATCATCATTTCCAGCTTATCTAAAAGTTTATAAATACTGTTTACGGACATACAACTTACCCCGATTTATTATTTCTTTACTTTATTTTTAAAATATTTATGAACCGGTTCGGGCACTATACCCGAAATATCACCGCCTAAGAGTGCAATTTCCTTTACAATGCTTGATGAGAGGAAGTTATTTTCAACCCTGGGCACTAAAAATATTGTATCTAAATCCGGGTCAAGGTTTTTGTTTAGCTGTGCCAGCTGCATTTCATATTCGAAATCTGATATTGCCCTTAATCCTCTTATCAGAACTTTTGCATTATTGGCTCTAGCGTATTCTACTGTCAAACCCTCATAGCTGTCAACCTTAACGTTTTTTATAGATTCTACGGATTGCTTTATAAGTTCAATTCTGGTGTCTGTTGAGAGGTATGATTTTTTACTTACGTTTGAGAGTACTACGACTATAATTTTATCAAAGAGCCTTGAAGCCCTGTACAGAACATCAAAATGACCGTTTGTAATTGGGTCAAAACTTCCAGGATAGATTGCTGTTGTCAAGTTTTCTCTTCCGCAAATTCCAGTTTACACAATGAGTTTGTTTTTCAGTAAAACATATATTATTAATTACTTTTTAATAATATAATACAACCACATTTAAAATCAAATCAAATCAAACAGGTTATTTGTCAGGCACTTAACATAAACATTAATATAGAAATCCCCTCTGTTTAAATGAATTTTTTTTCTTTTCTCTAAATATCCTTATAATTTTTACCGATCCTTTTAGCAGGAGAGAGGAAAAATGTTCAGCAGTTCAATACAAAAAATGCTCGGCACTA
>JANQEP010000003.1 GCA_028278305.1 Candidatus Gastranaerophilales bacterium | reverse complement strand
TCAAATTGTCATTGAGCCCTCGCAATGACAATTTGGGTGTTATCAACTCAATTTCGGGAGACAAGGTAAATTTTGAAGAATTTTAGTTTTTTATAATTAACTCGAGTCGCTAATTAGCCAAAAGCAAGGATATGACTATGCAATTAGCGACTCGAGTTAATTACATTTTTTCAAAAAAAGACCCGGAAAAACCGGGTTTTGTTATTGCATTATTATCTGTGTTTGTGTGTTTAGGAGATTAGGGGATAAGCTGCATATGCAGCCTAAATAAGATAATTCAAGGATGAATAATACTTCTTTTTGTCCTCATTTTTTTGGGAAATTAACGGGGTGTATTCAAGCCTGCGTTTTCCTGCATAATTTGAGGCTGAACCTGATTTTTCAACTACAATAGGTTGTGTAACCCTGATAGGATTTAATTCCATAATTGCACCGCCTTTTATCAGTACACCTTCAATTTTATTTTAACATTTTTTATTAAGCTTCGCTATGAATTTAAGATTTTTATAATCTTTCTAAAAAGCACTCTGGCTAAAACCTGTTTCTGAGACTTTAGCAGTCATGCTCATAATCGGGAATGTGTAGTTTTTACCTGGCTATTAATAAATTAGCGACTCGAGTTAATTAAGCTATACCTGCCAGGTCAAGCCGGTCATATCCGACCAGGATTTCTATATTATTAAAGCTCAAATTTTCTATGGATTTTTTAACTTCCTCGTCGTTCACTATCATATAAATTTTTTTTCCGCTAAAATCCAGAAAATGATAAGTCCCTATGATAGTTCCGATTTTAATACTATCCAGAAAATTTATTTTTCTCAAATCCAGTACAATTTTTTGCTCTGAATTTTCAAGGATAATCATTTTTACCCTTGCAATAATACTTTCGATATTTCTTTCATTTGAAATAATCGGTTTTAAAACATAAATGTTCTTGTCAAAATTTTTAATCAATAATTCCATAAAATAAGCTTTTTGACCCCTTATTAATTTTAGCTATGACCCTTTAAAGTTGTTAAATACTAAACTTAATATGTATTAAGATATGAATTCTTATTTACACTAATATAGTATTCGACTTGATGTTTACAAAATTTAATATTTCTTAATTTTTCTTAAAAATTTCATTTAAATAATGTATTAAGGAATAAAGAAAAAATTCTTACGTAAAATTTTTTCTTTATTCCTTATAGCTTTAATTTTTTTTAAAATTTCTCTTGCTTAAATTTTTCAGCTTTACCTTCCTTTGAAAGTATAAAAACTTTTTCGTACCTGTCTAAGCCGTATACTACTTTTTCTTTAACAAGAATTTTTCCGGAAAACACATTATGCCCGAGAAGCTCAAAAGTCCTTTCAAAATTTCTCCCGCCGGGAGTTAAAATACTGTATGTACTTTCAGCAAGAAATTTTTCCTGTTGTTCGGAAGTTTTAAACAATTTCAAGTTTTTGCGAAACATGGCACTGTTTTTTTCTTTCATATATATCTTCCCCTACTTTCAGGCAAACTTGAACGTATACATTATTCTTTAAAAGACATGCCTTAAGAATTAACTTGAAAAAAGGGTTTACATTTATAAAACCAAAATCTCTCAACATAAGTATTATAGAGATATACTTAAACTTAGTATATTATTATATCATTTATTATAAAAGTTTAAGTTAATATTTTAAGTTTTATAAAAATTATTTTTTTTTTAAAATTTTAATAATTATATAAAAACATACTTATATTAGTTTTTGATTAGTATGTTTTTTAAATTATAACTTAATCGAATTGAAATAATCGCAAATAAGTTTTTCTTTATTATGTGGGTTTAAACAGTGTAGTTTTTTTTTAAAAAGGCTTATTACTGCTTTTGCAGGGGTACAGGTAAGTTTTTTTCTAAGTTCTGCTCTTTTAATTAAAAGCCTGTTATAGGCAACATTATAATCTTCGCTTTCATGAATTTTTGTTCTTAATTTATTTAAAACACAGGTCAAATAATTAATAGAATTTTCGATTTCTTGTTTTCTCTTCATCTATAATGAAACCTCTGAATAAATCTTTAAAAGTCTCGGGACAGATATTTTCCAGGTGCAATTCTTTTATGTTAATAGTCTTTATAGCAGTTAAAAATAAACACCTGATTTATTTTTTCTATTAAAATAATAATATATTGCCGGGAAAATTTATTCCTCTAAATAATTGAAGAAACAGGGCTTAACAGGAGAATAACTTCACCGGAAAACACATACAGGTTAACTTTTCATGTCTTAATCAACAAGTTTTTATGATGTTACACTAAAAGAATTATATTAAAATTTAAAGTCAAATTTTTATAAACTTATATGAAAGCTTATATGAAAAAACAGCATAAAATATTAATAGTAAGACTCAGTGCAATAGGAGATGTTGTGCACTCCATTGCTATATTGCACTGCTTAAAAAAACAGTTTCCCCAAAGCCATATAGCCTGGGCTGTGGAGGATAAGGCTTCTGATATCATTATTAACAATCCTCTTGTAGATCAAGTTTTTGTTTTTCCCAAGAGTAAATGGAAAAAACGGGGATTCTCTTCGGAAAGCTTAAGTGAATTCTTCTCTTTAATATCTGATATAAGAAAAGAAAAATTTGATATAGCAATTGACTTACAGGAGTTGTTTAAAAGCGGTTTAATAACTTTTTTAAGCGGAGCACCAAGAAGAATAGCGCATAAAGGTACACGGGAATTTGCATATTTTTTCATAAACGAAAAATTACCCGCCCATGATATTTTTGATCCTGAAAAGTTAATAATTGAGAGATACTTAGAGTCGGCAAAATATCTTGGAGCAGATGTTAACGAGGTTAAGTTCAGCCTTCCTCCGGTAAGTGAAAGTACAGTAAAGAAAATAGACAGCTTGCTTATGCCTGCAGAAGAGAGGGAAATGGTAATTTTTTCTCCTGCTACCATCTGGAATTCAAAACACTGGCTGGAAGAGTACTGGGCAGAGCTTCTTGATGAACTTTCCGGAAAATACAAAGTTGTTTTCATCGGAACTGCGGGGGATAATGCTCTTATCAAAAGAATAGTTTCAAAGGCAAATACTGATGCTTACCTGAATCTGGCGGGAAAAACTTCTATTGTTGAGCTTATAGAAATCTTTAACAGGGCAAAATATTTAATAGCCCCTGATACAGGACCGGCTCATATTGCCAATGCAACCCAAAAACCGGAAATTATAATGATATTCGGTTCAACAGGAGTAAGAAGAACTCCTCCCATTGGGGAAAAACATTCTGCTATTGCAGCAGAACTGCCCTGCCAGCCTTGTTTTAAAAGAATTTGTCCGAGAAAAGACATTCCCATGGAGTGTATGAAAAAAATAACACCTGAAATAGTATTGAAAAAGATAAATTTCGGTAGTCTCCCGAAATCATGTTGATAACTTCCGAAATGTCATTTTCGGAAGGCAAGGTAAAATTACAGATAAAATATTTATTCCTTATCAGGCAATAGAGAATGTGCTCTAAAAGAAGTCCTTGCCAAAGGGCTGGCAATTACCCCGGTAATTCCTATTTGCCTGCAATAATCTTCGTATCGGGAAAAAATTTCAGGACGGATATACTCTTTTACGGGAACCTGGTTTTTTGAAGGGCTTAAATATTGCCCTATCACTACTATATCAATATTTTGTTTTTTTAAATCCCGCAAAGCTGCCTTTACCTGGCATTCAGTTTCTTTAAACCCTAATAATAAAGATGACTTTGTTAAGATGGCAGGTTTTATTTCCTTTATATCTCGAAGTATTTTTAATGATAAGTCATAATCAGCTTTTATATCGCGGATTTCAGGAGTTAAATCCCTTACGGTTTCAATATTATGAGCTATAACATCAGTCCCTGAGCGGATTATCTTTTCCAGGGCTGAACTTTTGCCTTGAAAATCAGGAATAAGGGCTTCAACTTTAATTTTTTTATCAAATTTTTTAATTTTTTTGACAGTTTCGGCGTAATGCCCGGCTCCCCCGTCATAGAGATCATCCCTTGTTACTGATGTAAGCACTGTATATTTTAAACCCATCTCTTTTACTGCATTTGCTATGTTATCAGGTTCATTTTTATCCGGAAACTCCCCGGGAATCCCTGAGTTTACGGAGCAAAACCTGCAATTTCTTGTGCAGGTGTCGCCCATAAGAAGAAAAGTGGCTGTTCTCGCTGACCAGCATTCGCTAATATTAGGACATGCAGCTTCCCGGCAAATAGTATGCAGCCTGTGTTTATCCAGAACTTTTCTCATATTGCCGAAAGTCCGGTTTGACAACGCTTTTACTTTTATCCAGTCAGGCTTCATATAATGAGAATATGCCGGTTTATACCAGCATAAAATACCCTCCTGATTAATTTTTAAATTTGACTGAAGATACTAATATACAGATTGCCATATCAGCGGTTTTGAGGCTTCACCGCAATGAGTGCAAAGAGAAAGGCTGATTATGTCAAAAGTTAATGTGAAATTCCAGCGAAACCTCCAGCATGAAGCAAGAATCAATGATAAAGTATTGATTCTTGATGAACCAAAAGACATAGGCGGGGACGGTAAAGGTCCGAGCCCTTATGAAACAATGCTTGCGGCACTCGGGGCATGTACGTCCATGACCATGCTTATGTATGCAAGAAAAAAAGGCTGGGAAGTTGACAATATAGAAATCGAACTCACCCACGCCAGGATTCACGTTGAAGACTGTAAAACCTGCGAAACAAAGACCGGGAAGCTGGATAAAATAACGAGGGATATAAAAGTCAGGGGCAATATCAGCGAAGAACAGCTTATCAAGCTTCTTGAAATAGCTGAAAAATGCCCGGTACACAGAACCCTGACAACTGAGGTTATTATATCCGACAATATAGACTTAGTGCCCTGAGCAGATGAAAAGGAGGTAATAAAAGGTTTTCAGGTAAAAATTTCTCAAAAAATATTAACAGGCAAAAAGTTCTTACTGTTAATTCTTTACCAAAACCTTTTATTCAGGCTTATGCAGGAAATTGTAGATAAACATGACGCTAAAAACCTTTATAAGCAGATGTATCTGATGAGAAGGTTCGAGGAAACCGCTTCTGAAATGTATATAAGGGGTAAAATTACCGGTTTTACACATCTTTATATAGGTCAGGAAGCAATAGCAGCGGGTGTTATGTCGGCATTATTTGATAAAGACTATGTAGTGAGCTCATACAGGGAACACGGGCACGCGCTTGCAAAGGGAGTAAGCCCAAAATCAGTTATGGCGGAGCTTTTTGGAAAAGAAACAGGTTGCTGCAAAGGGCTTGGGGGCTCAATGCACCTTTTTGACGAAGACAAGAGGTTTATGGGAGGCTATGCAATCGTAGGCGGAGGAATCCCTATAGCAACAGGGATAGGGCTTTCAATAGCATATAAAAAAGAGAACGTAATCTGCGCCTGTTTATTCGGGGACGGGGCAATCAATCAGGGCGCTTTTCATGAGAGCTTAAACCTGGCTAAACTATGGGATTTACCGGTGTTATTCATTTGTGAAAATAATCTTTATGCAATGGGAACAGAAGTTTCAAGGGCTTCTGCGGTTACAAAGTTTTATAAACGGGCAGAAGCATATGATATTCCGTCTGAATGCGCGAACGGAATGGATGTTCTGGAAGTTAAAAAAGCCGCAGCTCATGCAGCAGGTTATGTAAGAAAAGGAAGAGGTCCTTATTTCCTGGAATTAAGGACTTACAGGTATAAAGCGCATTCAATGGCAGATCCTGACAGGTATAGGACTATAGCGGAAGAAGAACTCTGGAAAGAGCGTGATCCGATAGTAATTTTTGCCCGTCACCTGACTGATACAGGAGTTTTTGAACCGTATGAGCTCAGGAAAATCCAGGAGAAAGTTGAGGATGAAATACAGGAAGCGGTTGATTTCGCTAATAAAAGCCCGAACTCCGGTATTGAGTTACTGAAAGAATACGTATACGCGGAATAGGATTATTAATGGCTAAAATTTCATATAGAGAAGCATTAAACCAGGCATTGCGGGAGGAAATGAGAAGAGATTCCTCAATAATTGTTATAGGAGAAGAAGTTGCTTATTATGAAGGGGCTTATAAGGTTACCCAGGGATTACTAGCGGAATTTGGGGATAAAAGAGTGAAGGACACGCCGATTTCCGAGGAAGTTATAGTCGGCGCAGCAATAGGCGCAGCGATGGGAGGAATCCGTCCCGTTGCCGAGCTTATGACCATTAATTTTGCGCTTCTTGCAATGGACCAGATAGTCAATAATGCCGCTAAAATACATTTTATGTTTGCGGGACAAAGCTTTGTGCCTATGGTGATAAGGGCTGCCCAGGGTTCGGGAAAGCAACTTGGTGCGCAGCATTCACAGCAGCTGGAAGCGTATTTTATGCACTGTCCGGGAATCAGGGTTGTTGCCCCGTCAACTCCAATGGATGCTAAAGGTCTTCTAAAAACAGCCATAAGAGACGATAATCCGGTTATGTTCCTCGAAGGGCAGGGATTATACAGCCTGGAAGGCGAAGTTCCTCCCGGTGATTACACTATACCTCTTGGAAAGGCGAATATTGTCCGGGAAGGAAGTGATATAACTTTTATAAGCTATTTAGCAATGGTGCCAGAGTGCCTGGAAGCGGCAAAAGAGCTTTCCGACAGGGGAATAGAAGCTGAAGTCATAGATTTAAGAACCCTGAACCCGCTGGATAAAGCGACGGTCTTTGAGTCGGTTAAAAAGACAGGGCTTGCCCTGGTAGCAAATGAAGCCTGGAAAACCGGAAGCGCAGGGGCAGAAATAGCCGCCTTAATCATGGAAAACTGTTTTGACTACCTGGATGCCCCTGTTATCAGGATTTCAGCCACGGACACGCCTATGCCGTATAACCGACAACTTGAACGGGCTGCGCTGCCTCATAAAGAAGACATTATAAACGCTGTAAACAACCTTTTAAAAGTGGCTATCCCGCAATAAACGCATTAAATGAACCTGACAGAGAGTTTCTCCATTTATAAAATAATCGAGGATAAAGATAGAATGAGTAAAGAAGTGACAATGCCAAGGTTAAGCGAGACAATGCCGCACGGGAAAATTTTAGTGTGGTATAAAAAGCCTGATGACCTGGTGAATAAAGGTGAAATTATTGCAGAAGTAGAAACTGACAAGGCTAATATGGAAATTGAAGCTGTAGATTCCGGTATTCTGTCGGAAATCCTGGTTTATGAAGGCGAAACCGCAAAAGTCGGTGACCCTATAGCAATTCTGAACCATGAAAAAGAACCTCA
>JANQEP010000060.1 GCA_028278305.1 Candidatus Gastranaerophilales bacterium | reverse complement strand
TTGATAAATACCAATTATATTAACCTTTCGACACATAGCAATCCAAAACTCCTTATGCAAGCTACAATCACAACGATTAGCAAGTATAAGGAGTATTTTATGAGCGAAAACAAAGTTAATACACTATTAAAGGGAACAAGAAATGATTTTAAAATAGCGATAGATGACCTTTTTAACGTAATTGAGATTATGCACGACGATGTGGAGCTGCTTAAAGTCAAAACATCAAAACCTGATAAACATGCAGCAGCGCTTTTACTGGATTATCTGGGTTGGGAAGATGGAACACCAAAACAGAACCTTGAAAAACTGTGCGGAGAGGAAATTGCAGATTATATGAAGTGGCTGGAATACTATTGCAAAAAGGAAGGCACGACCCGGGAGCAGGCTTTGAAAGCAATCATTGATGGGGAATTTTAATTTTATCTTCTTAAAAACAAGTAAGATAATATTGTGTATTAAAAAAGTTTATTTAAGATATTTTATTATTAGGCGTTAAATTGCTATAATTGTCTCTGTAAAAAAGTATAAAAATCAAGATGAGTAATACAAAGAAACAATTAAGTAGCCCGATATCCACAGGAGGCACTGGTGTGCACTTTGAAAATAGAGTGCAAACATCTTTTGTTATCCTTATGCTTACAGGCGGACTTGCTCCTTGCTTATGCCGCTGGCCTATCAACAAAATAAAATTTCAGGGCAAATATAAAGGATTTGAAACAGACGACCTAATTGTTTATTCAGAGCAACCGGGTAATAAAAGACAAGCAAAGTTATTAGCTCAAATTAAACTTTCTATAAGTATTACAAATAGGAATAAGGAGTTTAGTGAAGTTATGCAGTCGGCGTGGGCTGACTTCAATAACAAAAACCTCTTTTGTGAAGGCACTGATATTATAGCATTAATTTGTCCCCCATTATCTGCAACGGATAATGATGTACGCCTATTGCTCGGCCATGCAAGAGAAGCAGAAAATGCTGAAAATTTCATTGAAAAAATTAATCTCTCTAATTTCGTTAGTAATAATCTTCGTACAAAGCTTGCTGTATTTAAAACTCAATTAAAATCAGCAAATAATAATGTTGAATTAACTAATGACCAGTTATGGCGGTTTCTTAAGTCGTATCAGTTATTAATTTATGACGTTGATATTGAAGGCGTAACTCTATCGCTGCTTTATAGCCTGATTGAACAACATTCACGAAATAATGCTGACGCCTTATGGTATCAAATTAAAGGTATTGTTGAGCGAAAGAATGAATACGCAGGCCTAATTAAGCCAGAGTCCATACCTGATGAGATTATATGTGAATTTAAAACGGCATCAATTGTTGAAACAATGCCCGAAGGTCTGGTGGAAAAAATTACAGTTAAGAACTGGAATACATATAAATATTCTCGCGAGCTTGCCATAGCCTGTTTAATTGGCTCATGGGATGAAAAGTCTGAAGCTGATAAAGCAGTTATAAGCAAACTAGCTCGTGAGGATTATAATAACTGGATACCCAAACTTAGGGAAGCATTACAGGAGCCGGAAAGCCCTGTAAATATAAAAAATGGAATATGGAATATAAAAAATCGCAAATCATTATGGGAATTTATTAATTCAAGAATTTTTGATGAAGATTTGGATAATTTTCGCGAATGCGCAGTTGTGGTACTTACAGAAACTGATCCTAAATTCGAATTGTCAGAAAAGGACAGATTTTCCGCAAGTATTTACGGAAAAGTATTAAAGCATTCCAACTCAATAAGGAAAGGCTTTGCTGAAGGATTAGCATTAATCGGGTGTAACGGCGATTCAATAAAATATTGCTCTCAAAATAAAGCAGAAAATACGGCAATATTGTCTGTCAGAGAAATATTTAATAATGCAGATTGGGTACTATGGACTAGTTTAAACAGTTTATTGCCAGCTATTGCAGAATCTGCACCAAATGAATTCCTAAATGCTGTCCAAAATGCTTTACAAGCAGAGCCCAATCCGTTTTTGGAAATTTTTAATCAGGAGGGTGATGGCATTACAGGAGGGTGCTATATTGCCGGTTTATTATGGGCTTTAGAAACACTTGCCTGGGAAGAGCAGTTTTTAGTTCGTACCACTACTGTTCTAGGAGAACTTGCAAGTATAGACCCTGGCGGAAAATGGTCAAACCGTCCTTCACGTTCTTTAACTACAATATTTCTTCCCTGGCGTCCTCAAACATTGGCTTCAATGGAAAAAAGAAAAGTTGCAATTCAAACCCTTAATAAAGAGGCTTCTGATGTCGTATGGAAGTTGTTGATTAGCCTATTGCCAAACCAAACCCGTTCAACCAGCGGCTCTAATAAGCCATCTTGGAGAAATTCCATCCCCGAGGGATGGGGTGAAAAAATAAACAATAAAGAATACTGGGAACAAGTGGAATTCTATACTGAATTTACAGTAGAGCAGGCAAAAGACAATATTATAAGGTTGAAAGATCTTATAGAACATCTGGATCATCTAACCAATCCAGCTTTTAATAGTGTATTAGCATACCTATCTTCAGATAAAATTATTCAGGAACCTGAAGAAACAAGAATGAAATTATGGGAAGGATTAGTTGCTTTTGCTTCCAGGCACGAGCGGTATTCATACACAAAATGGGCAATTAGCCCTGAATTAGTCGCCAAAATAAAAGAAGTATCAAGCAAACTTGAGCCTAAAACTCCAATAAATTTATATGTTCGTTTATTTAATGGACGTGACCACGATCTTTTTGAAGAAAACGGGGACTGGCGAGCTCAAGCAAAAAAACTCGAAGAACGCAGACAAAAAGCACTAAAGATTATTTTAGATGATAGTGGAATCGATGGAGTGTTTAAGTTAGTCCAAAAAGCTGAATCTTCACGGTGTGTGGGCTGGTCACTAGGAAATATTGCGCAGGACTCCTATGACAAAATTATTCTTCCTAAATTTCTAATTCCTGAAAATAAAAAATTTGAAGATTTTACAAGTAATTATGTTTGGAATAGGCATCGAATATTAGGTTGGGAATGGCTTGATAGCCTTGATTTTAAAGATTGGACAATATCACAGATTGCCCGTTTATTTATGAATCTTCCTTTTACCGCAGATACGTGGGATAGAGTAAGCAGGCTACTTGCAAAAAAAGAATCGGAGTATTGGAAAAATGTTAATATAAACCCTTGGCAATCAGATGCCGACTTGGATTTTGCGATAGATAAATTGATTGAATATGGCAGACCGCGTGTTGCAATAGATTGTTTATATAAAATTCTACTTGATAAAAAACCGCTAGATAAAGAAAAAACCATACAAGTTCTCTTAGCAGCTATATCTTCATCAGAACCACTACATACAATGGATCAGTATCATGTAGTGGAATTAATTAAAAACTTACAGGAAGACGAGGCAACCGATTTTAATGGTTTGTCACAGATTGAATTCGCATATATACAACTATTAGATGGACATCAAGGTGCAAGACCTAAGTTATTAGAAAAGCGGCTATCTACTGATCCAGGTTTCTTTTGTGAAGTAATTCGACTTCTATATCGTTCTAAAAACGAACCAGAAAAACAACAAGAGCCAACTGAAAAAACTAAAACTATTGCCTCGAATGTATGGAATTTATTACATGAATGGCGAAATCCACCAGGCAAACAAGATGATGGTAGCTTTGATGGAGAAAAGTTTACCAGTTGGCTGGAAGAAACTAAAAAAATATGCACCGAAACCGGACACCTTGAAGTTGCGTTCAATACTATTGGAACAGTTTTGTTTTATTCACCTTCTGACCCGGACGGATTTTGGATAAATAAGACTGTAGCTGAGGCACTCAACGCCAAGGATGCTGAAGAAATGCGAAGAGGCTTCTATCTTGAAATTTTTAATTCTCGCGGCGTTCACTGGGTTGACCCTGAAGGCAAACCAGAAAAAGAACTTGCTGCAAAATATAGGCGCTATGCTGAAGAGACAGAAAATCTTGGCTATCAATATTTTGCCAATATTTTAAGAACTGTTGCTGACCATTATGAAAAAGAGGCCCAGGAAATTATTGACAGATATAAGGATGAAACTGAGGAATAATAATGATTGTACCTTCAGACATTACTTCCTAAATTCTTTAAATGCTTTTTAAAATATGATGAAATTCTACTATTGCTATCTTCGATTCTTTTCTTAAACATTATTGCCAAAACACTTGAATTTAGAGCAAGAAAGAGTGATTAATGTGTCTGTAGCCAACAACAGAAAGGATTACAGACATGACAAAAATGATGGAAGAATTACAATCACTCTCAAGACCTGAATTAATCCAAAAATGGAAGAAATTATTCAAAACTAATTCTCCACAGCACGCAAGAAAAGACTATTTGATAAAGCATATCGCTTGGGAAATGCAGGCAAAAGAACAAGGTGGACTATCTGCCCAGAGCAAAAAACAGCTTGATAAATTGGCTGACAATTTAGCCAAAAACAACGAAATAACTGAAAAAGAAATAAAGTCTTCCTGCAAGCAAAGGTCAATCCTGGAAATAAAATCAGGAACAAAGCTGATAAAGGAATACAAAGGCGAAAAGCACGAGGTCATTGCACTTGAGAAAGGGTTTGAATACCGGGGCAAACAGTACCGGAGCCTGTCAGCAATAGCAAACCTCATAACCGCCACCCAATGGAACGGCAAGGTGTTTTTTGGAGTTAAAAAATGACTACGGTTAAAAAGAAAACTATCCGCTGCGCTATCTACACCAGAAAATCCTGCGAAGAAGGACTGGAGCAGGACTTTAATTCCCTCGACGCCCAGCGGGAAGCTTGCGAGTCATACATTAAATCCCAGCAACACGAAGGCTGGGTTACTGTTGAAAAGCAGTACAATGACGGCGGCTTTTCCGGCGGTAACCTTGAAAGACCTGCGCTAAAGCAGTTGTTTGAAGATATTGAGGCAGGTAATGTTGATACGGTTGTTGTTTACAAGATAGACAGGCTAACGCGTTCCCTGATGGATTTCTCCAAAATTGTTGAACTGTTTGATAAGCACTCGGTTACATTTGTATCCATAACCCAGCAGTTCAATACCACAACCAGTATGGGCAGGCTGACACTGAACATTCTGCTGTCCTTTGCGCAATTCGAGCGGGAAGTGACCGCGGAGAGAATTCGAGATAAAAAAGCGGCATCAGCCAAAAAAGGCATGTGGACAAGCGGAAAAGCGCCTATAGGTTATGAATTAAAAGACAAAAAGCTCATTATTAACGAGGAAAGAGCTAAAACAGTAAGGATAATTTTTGATAAATATCTGGAATTCCAAGCTATTAAACCGCTTAAAGAATACCTTGATACAAATGGCCTAAAAACAGTTAACGATAAATATTTTAGTAAAGGAAATCTTTATCATATCCTGAATAACAAGATTTATCTGGGCTTGATAATTCATAAAGATAACGTATACAACGGGGAGCATGAGGCTATTATTGATAATGAAACCTTTGACAGGGCTCAGGCTTTATTATCTAAAAACAGGGTATACCATAAGTGCTATGAAAAGTCTAAAAATCCTTCCCTGCTTGCAGGAAAACTTTTTGACGACACGGGAAACTATATGAGCCCCAGCCACAGTAATAAGAATAATAGAAATTACAGATATTATGTAAGCCAGGCTATCCTTCAATTTAGAAGGAATGAAGCGGATGCTTTATCAAAGATTCCAGCAGGCGAGATAGAAAAATTTGTAGTTGATGAAATAGGGAATTTTATCTTTGGAAGGCATAATATTCAGAAATATATTGAAAATTTTGATGTTCATAAACAAAAAGACATATTAGAAGCGCTAAATAACTTGAAAATAAATGTTAAAGATAAGCTAGATAATACTTTAGTCAGAATAATATTGAATAAAGTCATCCTGTATAAGGAAAAAGTTGATATCATAATTTGTCAGAATCAGATAATCAATACTTTAGAAGCAGTAACATATGGAACTCCACTACCGGAAGAGAAAAAAGGAGAAGTGGAAAACCCTATAATAATAACTAAAACGGTTCAGATTATGCAGGTAAATTTTAAGGGAGGTATAATAATTGTTTCTGAGCATAACCAGCCTGATAACAATGTTAATCCGCAGTTAGTTAAGGCACTGGCAAAGAGCCATTATTGGAATCACATTCTGTATACCGGGGAGGCAAAAAACAGTATTGATATACAAAAAATGGAAGGTCTAAAAGATAATACTTATGTTCAAGACATTTTAAGGTTGAAATTTTTAGCTTCTGATATAACAGAGGCGATCTTAAATGGAACCCAGCCTTTGGATTTAAGCATTCAGAAGCTATTTACGATACGAACCCTTGATTGGCGTGAGCAAAGGAAACTGCTTTTTTGAGAAAACAGGCTAGCAAAAAAGCAACCTGAGAATTTCGTTAAATTTCTGCGAAAAAATCACCTAAAATTTTCTCCAAACAACTCTCTTTACAAAATCATTCCTCCAACCCCCGCACACAACGGCAGATTTTGCAATAAAAAAGGGGCTTATAGCCACCTTTGAAACTAAAAACTGGAGCGTACGAGAGTCGAACTCGTGACCTCCTGAATGCCATTCAGGCGCGCTACCAACTGCCCCCACGCCCCATTTTTTTATTCAGGTTAATTATTATTTTATTTCATATACAATATATATTATAAAAATTCGAGTAATTCAATAATGAACATTCCTGATAAAGAAATTCTGAAAATATCCGCAACTTTGCAAAACGAGGGCATAATTGCTTTTCCCACTGATACGGTATGGGGCATAGGCTGTATCGTAGAAAATCAACGGGCGGCCGAGAAAATTTACCGGATAAAATCAAGAGAAAGGCACAAACCTCTGATACTTCTGGGAAGCAGTATGGAATCCCTGCTTCCTTATGTCGAAGTCGTGCCTTCTAAGGCTGAGGAGCTTATAAAAAAATATTTCCCCGGGGCTTTAACCATTGTACTGAAAAAAAGCGCGAAGACTCCTGATTACATAACTTCAGGCTATGATACAGTTGGAATAAGGATTCCTGAGCATCCGGTGTTTACGGAAATGATGGATAAGGCAGTTGAAAGACGCGTATTAGCGACAACCAGCGCGAATATTTCCGGAGAATCCGCAGTTGCAAGTAAAGATAAAGTTATCCGTTCCCTGGGGAATTACGTGGACTACATTCTGGATGATTACGGGTTTTGTGCGGGGGGAAAGGAATCTACTGTTGTACATATTGACAGTAATAATAAAATAAAATTATTAAGAGACGGAGCAATTAATTTAGGAGAATATATATAATGAAAAACTTGAAAATAGTAATGGGTTCTGACCATGCGGGGTTTGAACTTAAGGAAAAGATAAAGAAAACACTTGAGGACCTGGAACTTGAGTATTATGATATGGGGACTTTTGATAAAACCTCGGTAGATTACCCTATAATCGCAAGGGCAGTAGCCGGAGAAGTTGCAGACGGCAGGTTTGACAGGGGAATAATCGTATGCGGCTCAGGCGTAGGAGTTGCTATGAGCGCAAATAAAATTAAAGAAATCCGGGCAGCTAACTGTAATGACCTTTATTGCGCTAAAATGAGCCGCCTGCACAATGATGCAAACATTCTTACCATAGGGGGCAGGATTGTAGGAGAAGATCTTGCCGCTGAAATTGTAAAAGTCTGGATGCAAACAGAATTTGAAGGCGGCAGGCATCAAAGACGGGTTGATATGATTTAAGTTTTCACTTAACCGGATCAGATATGTTATGGAAAATAATTTTATTTTTGCTCTATCTTTAACTGTATTTGCCGGAATTTGTACTTCTATAGGCGGGGTGCTAGCTTTTTTCATAAAAAGGAATAATATGAACTTTCTTGCGTTAGGGCTGGGGTTTTCTGCGGGGATTATGATTTATGTTTCGCTGGTGGAAATTACAGCTAAAGCCGGTGAATCCCTGAAATCCTGCCTCGGGGAAGCCCGGGGGGAATGGATGACCGTAGGAGCCTTTCTTCTGGGGATATTGCTGGCTGCAGGTGTAGATAAGCTCCTGCCTGAAACTATAAACCAGGATAGCATGACAATTGAAAGCAGTGATAAACTTCACAGAATGGGTGTTTTTGTTGCCGCAGCAATCGCCATTCATAACTTCCCTGAAGGGCTGGCTACTTTTATGGCTGGTCTGTCTGATGTAACCCTGGGATTGTCAATAGCTTTCGCCATAGCTATTCATAATATACCCGAAGGGATTGCAGTTTCCCTGCCTATATACAATGCTACCAACAACAGGAAAAAAGCTTTTTTAATCTCCACTTATTCAGGACTTGCTGAACCGCTGGGAGCTATTATAGGATATTTTCTTTTGAGAGAGATATTTAATGATCTTACTTTTGGAATTTTATTCGCTCTGGTCGCAGGAATAATGATTTATATTTCCTTTGATGAACTTCTGCCCATGGCGAAAGAATACGGCAACGGGCATATCGAAATTCTGGGTGTAACATCGGGCATGCTTGTTATGTGGATAAGCCTGATACTCTTTTAGACAGGAGCGGTCTCAAAAATTTCTATTAACCCTGATTATCCTGCAACCATTTTATTTATGGTAACCCTGTAATTACCGGGAGAAATTTTCAATTTTTTGTAAGGGGTAAAGAATAAAAACTTACGCATTTTAAAGCGGAATTAATTCATAATCTTGTTATTGAATTCTTCATTACTATTTATTACCAGGAATTTAGCTACTATTCAAAAAATTTTCAAATTCCTCTTGACAACCAGGTTGATATTATGATTTTTCTTATAAATCCTAATAAAGGTTCAAATCACACTTAATATTTGTATATGCTTTTTTAATAAAATGCTAATAATGTTTCGAAATCTTCATAAATTTTTGTAACACATTCAAAGGATTTTATATCTACCGGAATTAATGCGGATATCTTTAATATATAGAAATTTATGTTTTTAAGTTTTAATTCAAAATTAATATAAATTTTGTATTGAAAAGTGAATAAAAAATGTTTAATATTAAGATTGTCGGGAGACATAATTAAACAAAAATCATGTAGAGTGTGGCTTAAATTCCTAGTTGTGTGTATTTATATTTAAATAAAGGGAGCTACAATGGTTAATAATCTTAGCCAAGTAATTGATTTAGCTATTAACAAAAAACTTAGCCAAGGGGTAGCGGTTAAGAACAACGTAAAAGAATTGGTCAAGTATTCAAGGTACAATTTTTCAAAAAAATACTACCTTAATTATTTAACTCATTCTTTTAAAACGTTTGAGCTCAGGGATTCCGGTCTTTTACAGGCACAGAGAGATATTTACAACAATCAGTTTTACAATTATTTAAAAGTCAGAAAAACACAATGCAGGTTTAATCTGATAAAAATGTTTCAACCGGGTGAGCTTCTACATTCGGTTATGAGTAGTTAAATAACCTGAATTACGAAATATGTAAAACTCTGTAATAGTCTGCTGAAATTTTCTCAAAACCGCCCACCCTCAGAGGTGGTTAAAGGCTTTAACGATTCCATATAGATTTTGAGAAAATTTCAAAAAATACAATTCGTGATTTGAGTTAAATAGCTAAGGGCTCTTTCAACAAAGAGCCTTTTTTTATGCTGTTTATTTTTCCTGCCTTTCATAGCAGTATTAAGAGGCTTAAGTATTCCGAAATTACTGTTTATCGGCTGGAAGTTCTTATGTTCAGGATGTGTAATATAGCTGCATAGCGCGCCTAAAACCGAAATTGGCTCTAAAATCAGCATTTCCTGGCTTTTCAGGAACAGGGAAGCGTTTATTCCCGCTAAAAGACCGGTTGCAACAGATTCTGTATACCCTTCAACACCGGAAATTTGCCCTGCAAAGAAAAGATCTTCCCTTACTTTTGCCTGAAGAGTCGGTTTTAAGACAGACGGGCTGTGAATGAAGGTATTTCTGTGCATAACCCCGTATCTTAAGATTTCAGCATTTTCCAGACCCGGGATACACTTTATAAGTTCTTTCTGGGCAGACCATTTCAGGTTTGTCTGAAAGCCCACCAGATTATAAAGGCTTGCTGCTTTGTTATCCTGTCTTAGCTGGACAACAGCGTAATTTTTTACGTTTGTCCGGGGATCGATTAACCCGACAGGTTTCAGGCAAGCATATCTTAGAGCGTCTTTTCCTCTTTTTGCCAGAATTTCCAAGGGCAGACACGATTCAAAAAATTTTGAATTTTTTTCAAATTCTTTTAGCTCGATTAGCGGGGAATTTATAAGTTTTTCATGGAAAATTTCATACTCATCCTTATTCATAGGGCAGTTTATGTATGAAGCTTCTCCTTTGTTATACCTGCTGCCCATAAAAGCTTTATCAAAGTTTACCGAATCCCTTTCTATGATTGGCGCAATAGCATCAAAAAAATATAAATGATCCTTACCCGTAAATTTTTTTATATCCTCGCTTAAAGCCTGCGAGGTAAGTGGTCCTGAAGCTATGATTACCGGGGTTGTTTCCGGAATCCGGCATATTTCTTCATTTATAAGGTTTATTAGCGGATTTTCCTTGACAGCAAGGCTTACTTTTCGGGCAAAACCTTCCCTGTCGACGGCAAGAGCAGTTCCCGCAGGAATTGAGGTTTCATCCGCGAATTTTATAAGATATGAACCGAGAGTTCTAAGTTCCTGTTTTAAAAGCCCGCTTGCAGACGACAGGTCATTTGAACCCAGGCTGTTGCTGCATACGAGTTCAGCCAGATAGTCAGTAGAATGAGCGCCTGTCTTTTTTTCAGGTCTCATCTCATATAAATCAACTTCTATACCTCTTTTTGCAATTTGAAGAGCTGCTTCGGTCCCTGCGAGCCCGCCTCCTATAACTGTTATTTTTTTCATACTCCGGGTCTTACTAGTAATAATCTGTCATTATGGGTGCATAGTCATTATAGTTTGTCATATGCACAAAAGTATAGAGCACATCGCTTTTAAAACATTTTGTACCCATATCAAGAATGTGTTTTATTGCTTCCTTGGGGTTTTTTACCTTTACCTCGCCCCTTCCTGAGGTTAGCTGGTCATATACATTGCAGATTGAAATAATATTAGATTCCAGTGATATGGAATTACCGGAAATTCCAAACGGATATCCTGAGCCGTCAGCTTTTTCATGGTGTTGTAGCGCGACCAGCGCTATATTTTCCGAGAGATGAAGGTCGTCTTTAATAATTTTATAGCCAAGCCTTGGGTGTAGCTGTATAAGCTTTATTTCACTGGCAGTGTGCGCAGATTTTTTTAGAATAGCCGGGGGGATTCTGGTTTTTCCTATATCGTGCAATATCGCAGCCAGGGTAACATCTTTTATCAGGTGGTTACTTAATTTTAGTTTATGTGCAAGAACCGCGCTGAGCATGGCTACATTAACGCCGTGTGTATAGTAATAATCGCCATAAATTTTTAATTGGGATCTATAAAGTATTTTATTGACTTCAGGAATAATATCATCAACTATATTATCACGGACTTCTATACACAGTGAGGGGTCTTCGGCGCCGTCTTCAATAAAGCAGTCCATTATTACCTTATATTTATCCGTAAGTTTAGTTTTAAAATCTTCTGAAATTACGGGCTTTTTAGTTTCCCTGGCATAAGCAGCTTCTGCAGGGTCCAGCTTGTTTGTTTCAACCTCTTTTGGACTGTCCTTTTCATCTTCCAGAATTTCATCTTCATCAAGAAGTTCAATTTCTTCATTTTCGAGTTCTTCAAATTCTTCTTCAACCTCATCTATATATATTGCAGAAATATACTTTAGTTGAAGAATCTTACCGGGAGTCAGAATTTCACCGGCATTAAAAATTACTCTTCCTTTTTCGTTGTAAAGATCAAAAGGAAGAACTTTATGGTTTAATAATTCATCTATTGAAATAAGCTGCAATTATCCTGTTCCTGCCTATCCTAATTTTACCCGACCTTTTAACAGCTCTGAAATATCTATTCATATTATCGTACTTAATTGCAAAAACTTTAAAACTAATTTTTTAGATATTTACTTATAAATGCAATTTTCAACAGCTGAAAATCTTACCAGAAGAGGAGTGAAAAGGCTCTGCCTTTTCTAATCCATATACATTTTGAAAAAATTTTGTAATGTAAAGTAGAGAAATTTTTATAGGCGGCAACTTGAGTTATAATTCTATAAATTCAATTTTATAACCTAAAATTTTCGTAATAGCTTCAACTTCACTGTATTTTAGTAAACCTTTTGAAAGTTTACCTGAAAGATTTTGTCTGGAGTACTTTTTCCCTATATATATTGTCATTTTTTCAGCAAGCGTGGTTATGGTCATATTTTCTTTTACCAGCATTATTTTTACTCTTTCCCTGGCTGTCATTTTATTCCTTTATAATTTTTATTTCATAATTTAAAACTTCTGCTATTATTTCCATTTCATCAAATCTTAATGTATCTCTTGATAATTTTTGGGAAATATTTTTTTGAGTATATTTTCTGCCTTTTTTCTGAGTTAACAAGTCAGCTAATTTTGTTATTGTTAATCCTTTTTTATAAAGAAGACTTTTTACTAATTCACGAGTGTACATACAGAATTTCCATAGCCATGCCTTAATATAGTAGCGATGTTGACCATATAGAGGCAAAAAGTTATAATAATGCCATAATAAAATTGCGATAGAAATTTATAAGAGGTATAATGATGCGCGATTTAGAGGAATATATTTGTTCATGGTTTATGGATAATCTCGATATGCTTGAGCAGGATACGGGATGTAAAATCAAAAAGAGTACATTAAAAAGATGTCCCGGCGGACTGAAAGCTAAAGAGGTAATCACAGAGAGAATTGTGTTTGTTAATATTCATACAAGACCTCTTAGAACTTCAGATTTAGCTGAAATGATATTATATTCAGCAGTCTATGAGGCTTCTGTAATTGTACTGGCTGCCCCAAGAATATCCATAACAACAGAACAGACTGTTAAATAGCTGGATAGAATCACTGATAAAGATACCGGTTTTGTTTTATTGAATATTCCAAACTTCAAAAGACCTGCTAAGGGGTAGTTCGGGTTAATTTAAAGCTTGTTTTAACTTCTCCAGCTCAAGCAGGGCTGTGTATGTAGGCAAAACATAGAGTTTTTCGCCGTTATTAACCCCGCTTAATGCCTGTAGCAGCGCTTCTTTTATATTTTCCTTAACAATAATGTTTTTACTGCTGATTCCCGCATACTTTAACCTTATTGCCATATCATAAGCTCTTACCCCGCTGACTACAGCAATTTTGTCGTAGCCGGAAAGCATTTCAAAATTAGCGTCCCACAGCCAGGATACATCCCTACCGTCCGCGTAATTATCATTTATTATTATGAAAAATTTTCCTTTTTCATCATTTTTAATTGTCTTTAAAACTTCCGTAGCGCCTATAGGATTTTTTATCAGCTGTATCAGGACTTCTTTTCCTTTTAATGTCAGAGCTTCGGCTCTTCCAAATGTTGTGGAATAATTTTCTATTCCTTTTTTAATATTCTCAGGGGAAATCCCTGCTTCCAGAGCTATTGCTGCGGCAGCCAGGGCGTTATAGCAATTATACAGCCCGGGCAGGTTAACCCTGACAGGGAATTCTTCACAGTTTTCAGGCTTTATAACAATATCTGAATGATTAACATCTATGCAGGCTCTCCCTGAAACCCGGGGATTCGGCCTTTTAACACCACAGGAGCAATCATAATGACCTAGGTGACCATAAAAGATTTTTTCATATGTAAAAGGCTTTGTACATCTGCAATTAACTGTTTCCTGCGGGGAGAATACCTTTTCCTGCTGATTGACGTGTTCGATTTTTTCAAACCCGTAAAAGATTTTTGTCAGTCCAGCTTCATCAAAATTATCGGTAATTCCTGAAACCAGAGGATCATCAGCGTTTAATACGAGCCTGAGGGGTTTAATTTTCGCTGATTTTTCCACGGCTGATTCTATTTTTTTCGCTGTCGTATTTAATTCGCCATATCTATCAAGCTGGTCACGAAAAAGATTTGTTACCAGTACAATATCAGGGTTAAATTCCTCAAAAGCCGGGTTTAAATAAGCTTCATCCAGTTCAAGTATACAGTTATCACAGTCCAGCTTTCCGTTTAACGTACTTTTTTCTGCAACAGCCGAGGTTATTCCGGTAAGCATATTTGCACCTTTGCGATTATGTACGGTTTTTCTTCCCTGTTTTTCAAAAATTGATGAAATTAACCCTGCTGTAGTGGTTTTCCCGTTGGTGCCAGTAACGGTAATTATTTCTTTTTTTGTTTGCTTTACAAGATGCGCCAGTATCTCAGGAGATATTTTCCGGGCGATTCTGCCGGGTAAATTCGTTCCTGAACCCAGTTTTAGAAACTTTATAATTCTTATGCCCAATTTAGCGATATTTATTGAAATTATATTGAGCAAAGATCTAAACATAGACTGAATAAACACCTGAGCTGCACCTGATTTTTAAAAGAACCCAGTCAGATTCAATATAATATAATTATTTATTGATTTTATCAAGATATAGTGATCTTAAAAAGTAATTAGGAAACTAGTTAAATTTAAAAGTAAAAAATGTATAACCCGCCGAGGTAGTTAAAGGCGGAGCCTTTAACAATTCCATATAGATTTTTAAAAAATTTTACGTAAGAATTTTTTCATACTTCCTTAATAGGTTTTAAGAC
>JANQEP010000041.1 GCA_028278305.1 Candidatus Gastranaerophilales bacterium | reverse complement strand
TTCAAAAATCTATTGGAATTGTTAAGGGACTCCGTCCCTTAACCACCTCTAAGGGTGGGCGGGTGGGAATTTTTGAAAAATTTTAAAATGCGTAAGTTTTTATTCTTTACCCCTTAAAGTTAAGGATTGTTAAGAAAAATATTTAAAATAATATTTTTCTTAACAAAAAGTAATATTTATCAAAAATTATTTGACCTTTAATATATCCTTTGTTAATATTAATTATATAGAAACTATATCTTGATTGTTTTTACTGCTTGTTCGTAGCTCACCTAAATTCACGCCTAAAGGTTATTTTTATGCCACACAAAAGATAGCTGGCAGGCGTGGACAGAGAAGAAAAAGAGGGATAAGGATTGAAGGAGTCTTTATTTATGCAAAATAAGGTAAACTCTGGTATGAGTTGTCCTATTTCACGTAAGGACAACCTGTCCAGCACTGAGAACTATTTAAGAACTTACTTAAAAAAAATCCACAAAACAAGTCTTCTTTCTGCCAGGGAAGAAAAAAAACTCGGCGAAGGAATTAAAAAGGGAAATGCAAATGATAGAAAAAAACTTGTGCAGTCTAATTTAAGACTTGTTGTAAGCATTGCCAAGAAATACATGAACTATGGTTTATCTTTCCAGGACCTTATCCAGGAAGGTAATGTGGGGTTAATAACAGCTGCTGATAAATTTGACTATAAGCTTGGCTATAAGTTCAGCACATATGCTACATGGTGGATTAAACAGGCTATAAACAAGGCAATTTCAGAACAGGCTTACTGTATGAAAGTCCCGGTTTACGTGCAGGAAATCATCTCTAAATACTCAAAACTAAGGGAAAAAATGGAAAAAGACTCTGTGAATAATGAAATCGAACTGAAAAATGTGGCAAAAGAGCTTAAAATGCCGGAATCAAAACTAAAAAGCTATATAGAAGCCTTTAATAAATCTATTTCTATAGACTCTGCGCTTGAGACCTCTGATGGAAAGAATGTCAGCCTCTCTGAGTTTATTCTTGATGAAAATTTCAAAACCGAAGTTGAAGCTGAGGTGATGCAATTAAAACAAGATATTTTTAATCTGCTGGAAAGGTTAAAAAATAGGGAAAAAGAAGTCATTACAATGAGGTTTGGTCTACAATGTGATATAAAGCCTCAAACACTTGAGGAAATCGGCAGAAAATTCGGTGTAACAAAAGAGTGCATCAGGCAAACAGAAATAAGGGCATTAGGAAAAATCAGGGAAATTTGTAAAAAAGAAGGAATTTTAGAGGCATATTTAAACTAAGAAGCAGAAAAAAAATTCCTATGCATTATAAGCGAGAGAGAAAATAGTAAAGTTAAGAAAACTAATAAAAATTCAAAGTCTGACTAACCCGTTATTCGGGTTAGTCAGTTGCATTAATGAATTGAAGCACTATCTTTCTTTTTTTATTTATTCTTTAAATTTGAAAAATTTTTATCAGCAGATAAAGTAAAGATATTAATTTTCTTTGTGTTATTATCTTTGATACAAATAATTTAGCTGAGTAATTAAATGGAAAAATAAGGAGACAAACAAAACATGCCTGTTGCATCAATGCTAGAGCTTTTAGAAGCAGGAGTACACTTTGGACATAAAACCCAGCGCTGGAACCCGAAAATGAAAAAATATATTTTCGGAGAGAGAAACGGAATTTACATACTCGATTTAAGAAAAACAACAACCCTGCTGGATAAAGCATATGAAATCGTAAGAGAATACGCAGCCCGCGGCAGAAACATTGTTTTTGTAGGGACTAAAAAGCAGGCAAGTGAGGTAATAGAGGAAGAAGCAAAAAGATGCGGAGCTTATTTTATTAACAGACGCTGGCTGGGGGGTACATTAACAAACTTTGAGACCATAAGAACAAGAATTAAAAAGCTTAATGAACTTGAAGAACTAAGAGATAACGGTTATTTTGACAGGCTTCCCAAAAAAGAAGTAGCTGTTATGACAAGGCAAATAAACAAATTAAATAAATCCCTCTCAGGAATTAAAACAATGAAAGGCATGCCGTCTCTTCTTTTTGTAGTTGACCAGAAAAGAGAGCTTATTGCCATAAAAGAAGCAAATAAAGCAGGAATTCCTATCATAGGACTTGTTGATACAAACTGTGACCCGGATAATATTAATTATGTAATTCCCGGAAACGATGATGCCATAAGATCAATAAAACTTGTTATAGGCAAAATGGCTGAAGCAATCCTCGAAGGCAAATCCAGAAGGGAAGCTGCCGGACAGGAAGGTGTAACCGGAAAAGTAGAAAGTGTAAGACCTGAAGATGCCGGCGTAACTTCTGAAGATTCAACTTTAGCAACGGAAGAAGCAGCTTCTGAGCAGGCAGGTCAGGAAACTAAGCCTGAAGTTCAAGAAGTTATAAAAACTACTGAAGTGGTTAAAGCAGAAGGACAACAGGAAGAAACAGCTTCTGAAGCACAAGAGCCTCGTCAGGCTGTAGGTGAAGACCAGGAAAAGCAGACAGCTGAGTCTGCAGAAAAAAATAATTAGAAGAATCCGGAGGAAAAATATAATGACAATAAGTGCAACCCAGGTAAAAGAATTAAGAGATAAAACCGGTGCAGGTTTTATGGATGCTAAAAAAGCCCTTTCTGAGACCGAGGGTAATATTGAAAAAGCAATGGAGCTTCTCAGGCAGAAAGGTATGGCTTCTGCGGAAAAGAAAATGGGACGTATAGCAGCAGAAGGTCTGGTAGGCTCATATGTGCATAACGGGAAAATCGGAGTTCTTGTAGAAGTTAACTGTGAAACGGATTTTGTTGCAAAAAACGATGAATTTAAAGATTTAGTCAAGGATATCTGCTTACATATTGCAAGTTCAGCTCCTGAGTACATTTCAAGAGATGAAATTCCTGCACAGGCTGTTGAAGAAGAAAAAAGAATTGAAATGGGCAAAGAAGACATTCAAAGCAAACCCGAGGAAATCAGGGAAAAAATTGTTCAGGGTAGAGTAGATAAACTTATGGCGGAAAAAGTTCTTCTTGAGCAGAACTTTGTAAAAGACCCCGGAATTACTATTGAAGAGCTTATTAAAGAAAAAATCGCCAAAATCGGGGAGAAAATAACAATCAGAAGATTCACAAGATACGTACTCGGCGAAGGTCTTGAAAAAAGAGAAGAAAATTTTGCTGAAGAAGTAATGAAAGAAATGAATAAGTAATTTATTTAACCCGAGTCGCTAATTGCATAGTTATATCCTGGCTTTGGGCTAATTCGCGACTCGAGTTATTTAACCCCAATGACGGGTTAGCTAAAAAACAATTATAAGGAATAAAGAAAAAATTCTTACGTAAAATTTATGGAAAAGAGGCGCGGGGCTGCATGAATGAGGCTATGCTTCCGCTAACGCAAAACCCAGCACCTTCCTATAGGCTGGGCGGGTGTTTTAACTGAATTTTTGAAATAGTTGTAAAAATATGTAAAATCTCCATACTCAAGGAGGTTTTAGCTATAAGTTAAAATTCAGTGAAACTTATTATCACTTAAAAGCCGGTTATCACCAAGGGACCTAACACAGAAAATAACCCGGCATTACATGAATGAAATCATGGAAATCATGTCATAGTCATGATTTTCATGATTTCATTCATGCTAAATCAATACCTGTAATAATAATCAAGATTTAAAACTTTTTTAC
>JANQEP010000035.1 GCA_028278305.1 Candidatus Gastranaerophilales bacterium | reverse complement strand
ATAAATGGTATTTTTGAAACTATTATTAAAGTATTAGGAAATAAAGTCTCGATATTTATCCATTGTTGCCTGTATAGAATAATCGCCAAGCTGCTTATGTAGGTAATCTATAAACATGCCATTCTGTAAAGCCCTGTATGCATAGGTGTGGCGAAGGTCATTGAAAGTTATTTTTGGTAATTTTACTTGTTTTACAAGTTTTGAAAATTCGACTCTCATCTTTCTATCCTGCGTAAACCAGCTCAGGCTTGTATCATAAAACACGAAGTCACTTCCGGATTTGTTTTTAAGGATTTCATCTAATGCCGGAACAATTAGTTCAGGAATATCAACCTGCCGGGATGCTGTTTTAAATTTATGGGTAAGGATTTTGCCTTCGAAAATGGTCTTATCCACATTAATTTTCAATTTTTCCAGGTCAAAGTCCTCTTTCTTCAGTGCTAATAGTTCTGACTTTTTAATACCTGTTGATAGTATCAATAAAATAGGCAGGTAAAAATCAGGAAAATCAGTTAGGGCAAATTTTAACAGGACATTTACTTGTGTCTCATTCAAAATTTGCACTTTATTATTTTTAGCGAATTTAACGTTTTCAATTCCACTATAAGGATTTTCTGATATGAATTCCCACTCCATAAATTTCTTAAACATAAAGCCGAACAGGGAAATACATTTATTTAAACGCCTGTCTGGTATCTCCTGCATGTATTTTGTTTCTATAAATTGTTTAATATCTTTCCTTGAAATATTTTTAACTGTCATTTTTCCAAAAAATGGGTTTAAATGGTGCTTGATTAGGCTTTTGTAGGTTTTAAAAGTAGTGGGTGAACAGTTTTTAAATGCATGGTTTATTAAAAAATACTCTGCTGCCTCTAAAAATGCAATTTTATCATTTTTAACCATTGAGATAACAGGCTTTTCCCTCAGTTTTAATGAAAATTCATGGGATATATTTTTATTTACATACCTGTATTCATTACCAACCCCGGTAATTTTTTCTTGTCGAATAAATTCTGTAAGGATTTTTTCCGTCTTGTTCTCTTCAAGCCCCGTCATAACTTCTATATCATCGAGGGAGAACCTGTTTAACCCCTTTATTATCTTTAAAATCTTGTCTTGATTCATTTTTTAGTATCTCCTTTAGTATATTTTCATCAATTAATTCAATGTTGTTGGTTTTAGCAACCGCTTCCAGCCTGTTAATAATCCTGACAATCTGCCTGAACCTGTTTGCCCGGCCGTGGATTAAATTAAGTGCAGGTTCAGTTACTTCCACTTCACAGAGCTGACCTATTATTTCGCTGACATCGTTGACCGAGAATGCCTTAAACTCAACAATATCGGATAACCTGTCATAAAGATGCCTATAGCGTTGCAATTTTTTCTGTGCCAGCGTCATACCCACAAAAATAATCGGGACATTCGTTTTATCGTGAATGTCCCGAATTGTTTCTATTGTTTTATGGTCGCTGGCAAGGTAGTCAATTTCATCTATGATAATCATCTGAGGCCGCTCAAGCAGCTTGTTTATGCACTGCTTAAACAAATCTGATGTCCAGTAACGGGGAATCTCTCCCAGCTCATCAACAAGCTCTTCAAGAAACCACCTTCCTGTCATAAGGTTTGTACTTCGTATGTAGACAGCGTCATGTTGAGCTGCCAGCCAGAGTGCGGTTCTGGATTTACCAAGCCCGGGCTCTCCATATACCAGCGCCATCCTTGAAACTCCATCCGGTTTAGTCTGCAGGGAATTTATCAAGGCTATAAAGTTTTTTACGTTCTGGGTTTTTACAAAGACCTTTCGCATTTTATTCTCCGTATATCATTTTGTATTCATCACTGTTAATATAATCTTTGAGCCACTTGCGCTCTTCTGCTGAGGTGCAGCCGTTTTCCATAAGCCATTCATAGCGTTCGTAATTATTTAAAAACACGGGGCGCAGTTTTTCAGGAACAATTATTGGTTCTGACTTTATACATTCTGCCGGAATTTCCTGCGGAATGGTTTCTTCTATCATCTGTGTTTCAAGGAATTTAACATCTTCTTTTGGCAGGTATTTCTTGATTGTGCGCAGGGTTCTGTTCCTGAGTTTTTGTGGTTTTTTAATCTTTTGGATAAAATCTTCCCTGTCCTTAACATCACCAAGATGATATGCCATCGGGTGCGTGCCGGTTACTCTTTTTGCTGTGCAGAGATATTCGCCCCTGGTGGAATAAACTTTGATTTTACTCAGGTCAAAAAGGCTATATCTAATCATCACCCTGTCTTTAAGTCCGTATAGGCAATCGCTGTTGTAATCTGTATTAAGGAATCGTATGCCGTTTCTGTTTATTGTCTTTACTTCATGCGCCATCATTAACTCGTCAAGCTCATTCGTGCATATATTCTGCCTTATTCTGCCCTCAAATACCTCTTTAATGCTTTTATTCCTATCGTTCGAGCAGGGTTGTGAGTGCCTGTAGTTTAACCAAGCATTGATAAACATAATGGTTTCATCAACTGTCGGGATATAGCCCTGATTTATCCTGCCATGTAATTCTTTGTGAAACTTTTCATTTCTTTTCATATTAGCGGGCTTGGTTGCAATGCTGCTTCCTGTGTATGTAGGCAGCAGTTTCTCGAATTCTTCCTGAAATTCCCTGAAAAATCTTTCGATTACCTTTGCCCTAGCATTATACGGCTTTGCGTAAACCGGTTTTATTCCAAGATTGGTATATATTCCGTTAAACCCTGCTTCCATAAAGTCGGTTGAGTTCTCGAAATACTTTGCCTTGAACGCTTTTCCGTTGTCCTGATAAACAATTTTCGGAATCATATCAAGGTTAATTATCGCCATGCGCAGGGCTGATGCTATACACTGGGTATTTTCTTCCAGCATAATCTCATAGCCTGCCAGATACCCTGATTTCCAGTCAAGGAAGCCGACTAAAGTTGCCCTGCATGCCCTGCCGGTAAAGGGATTTATCACAAGGAAGTTTAATCGGTGTCCGTCTGCTACTAAAACATCACCGACTTCAATTTTTGAAATATCACGGGACAGGTATGGTTCAACTTTATCCCGCAGGGCTTTTTCCCCTTCACGCATAAGTATCCATTTATCGTAATTTTTTCTTCTGAACCATTCTGCATACCTGCGAAATGTAATGGGTTTAGGAACATTTTCATGACCTTTTTTTTCAAGGATATGGGTTGTTAATTTGGTTGCCTTGCCTATACTGAATTGATTCGGGTGCAGAAGGAGTTTTAAAAATATTCCTATTTCCTCTTCTGTCAGCGTGGTTTTATACTCATTAAAACTTGTGTAATTATACTGCGGTACAAGTGCCTCCCAGCTTTCATGCTCAGTGTAGAGTTTATTCCATCTCTTTAGGCTGCCAATAGAAATTTTGCCTATTATCCTGAAAATATTTTTAAGGTATTCTCCTGAATTATACAGTTCAAGAAACAGTTTATCACCTTCGTGCTTAGTCGAATGCTTGTTTCTAAATTTATGCCAGTCCTTAATTAAATCAACCCTTACCAGAGCAATTGTTCTTGCCTGCTCCGGTATAAAGCCGGATTCGGTTTTAACTGGTTTTTCTACAGGAAGGAGAATGTCCTGATTTACAGCTTCGACTACTTCTCTGTAATGAGTATTCAGGTAATCATCCTGTATATGAGGTTCAAGGGAGGACAGGAGTATTTCTAAAATCTTTTTCTTTTGAATTTTTACTTCCCTGAAAGTGTATTTTCCCCTTTTTAAAGCAAGCCTCAAGGCTCTTGGAGTAATTCCTTTTATTTCTGCTATTGTTTTTACATCTATCCAGAGTGCGTCAGCGGGAATGGAGCAAGACTGAAGGTCGGGCTTTGCTTGCAAAGCAGGAGTTGTTTTGCAACTCATTTCTGCCCGTCTGAAGGTCTTGCGTAACTCATTCTCGTTTTCGTTATGGTTCATCTATAGTGCCTCATGAGGGTTTTAATAACTCATTTGGCATTATAGCTTGCCTGTCACAGAATTAAAGTCTGTTTCCCTGCTTTATGTCGGTTCTGAAACAATACAAAGGGGAAGTTTTTGTAAATTTATTAAAAATTTAAGACAAATTTTTATATCAACTTGTTTTTATAAATATATAAGGTTAGGGATTAATTTTTATTGAAATAAAGGGAGGATTTTATCATGGGAACAGCAGTAGCAGAAAGACCACAAGCAATTACTACACAAGAACAGCCTATGTCAGCAATGGAATATGCTGAGAAGATAGGGGCAGGTGATACTTACTTATTCAGGGCAAGGCATTATCCTTTTTATGTAGCGCAGGAGGTTGATAATCTTTTTGAAGAACATCAGAAACCAATAAGGGTTCAGATAGACGGAGATAAAGACGGACGTGATGCTGTTTCTATGAGATTAGCCCAGGTCAAACAAGAATTTGAAAAAATAATGGCAGAAGGAAGAACTCAAACTCTGGATGTTAGGGTAGGGGCTCCTATATTTACTGAAATTATGCAAAAATTAGCAAAAAATTTCCCTATGTTTCGTCAGGATATAAGACCTTCTACTGTAGAAGATAGAACTATAGACCTTAGCAATAGGGATATACAGCTGGCACAAGCCGCAGGAATGCTCCCTTATGTTCAAGCCTATTTAACTCAATCTGAAGAAACAGGAGAAATAACAATTAATGAGCCTTTATTTAAAGCCATGGGGCCATTTGAAACTGGTGATGCATCTGAAGGCTCAGGAAAACCTCCTGCATTGGAAGTAAGGTTATCTCAAAACCTATGGAACCATATTCCGCCAGACCTAAGAGACGATTATGCAAGGAATATTAGTGCATCACAGTTACCAGGCATTTTGGTTGTTCTTGGTATGGCAGAACTCAATCCTGAATTTGAAGTAGAAAAACATCTTCGCGAAGCTGGATATGAACCTGCTGAGGCAATAAATCCTAAAATGGCTGATTTTATAAAACTAACAAGAAGGTTCTTACCTGATTTAACAAACGATACTCTTGTCTTTGAGAAACAATAGGTATTTTTGTTGCAAACTCCCTGATAGTTTTAAAAATTGCTTCCCCATGTCCCTCAGATGGGGAAGTTTGTTCCCTCTATAACTATATTGCTTAAAGAAATTGGAAAAAAATATTTTTTTAGAAATTAGCCTCTATTATAGACGTGTTAAAGGATAGAGGCGGTTTGCGAAAAAATTCTCGTTTCCAATTCCTTTCCAATTTTTTTCCGTTTTTTCCAATTCGTCTCAAA
>JANQEP010000034.1 GCA_028278305.1 Candidatus Gastranaerophilales bacterium | reverse complement strand
AGGTATTGATTTAGCATGAATGAAATCATGAAAATCATGTCATAGTCATGATTTCCATGATTTCATTCATGTAATGCCGGGTTATTTTCTGTGTTAGGTGCCTTTGGCAGTAACTTTTTTTATTAACCCGGGTCACTAATTAACTCGAATGAGGGGTTAGTTATTTTTAAAAATTCCTTTCTATAAATTTTAAGGAATTTTTATCAAGCTATAATTGTTTTTTACCTAACCCGTCATTGGGGTTATTTAATTCGGGTTATATATCTTTAAAATTCCAATAATAAATCCTTTTATAAAATGATAAATAATTAACCCAAATTAAATAGTATTTAATTAATATCAATAAAAAGGAGAATCTTTATTGAATATTTCCGGTAAAATTACGGTTAATAACAAGAAAAGGTTCGGGAAATATAATCCTCTGAAAAATTTTGAGGAGATTAATTTTGGCGCTAAAAAGCTTTCCTGGCAACAAAGCCTTCAAAACAGCGATTACGAAGAATTAGCAGGCATAAACGAGCTTGACACAGGCATATTAAACACAGAAGTGATAACTTCAAAACCAATGAAACTGGAAATTCAGCTTGTAAACTCTGAAAGAAAGCTTAAAAAAATCAAAAAAGAAATTAAAAATAATGAAATAATGCAAACAAATGAGTTTCCCAGCAGTAAAAAGTTATATGAAGCCCAGAAAAAACTTAAAAAAGAGATTACAGCTTATAGAAAACAGTATCGGGAGCTGGGATTAACATATAAAATAGCAGATACCTCACATCAGGCTGAAATGTTGATTATTAATGCAATAGCAACTGTGTATGAAGGAATTGACAAAAATTCCGTTTTTAAAAAAGTCAGGTCAAAAATCTCTGGTAATGAGGAAAAACAAAGGGCAAAAACAGCTAAATTACTGGTTAGAAAAATTGAAAAACAAATGAATAGATCTGCAAAAACAGAACTTGAAGAGATAGAGCATCTTTTTATTAAAGCTGAAAAACTAATGCGCTAACTAACTCGAGTTAGTTAATTTATATATCCTTCTATCATTAAATCAGGCGGAAACCTTTTTACTTCCTGAAATTCCAGCTTTATACACCGCTCAGGGGTTTCGGTGATAAGTCCTTCAAAGGAAGAAATAGCATTTTTATCGCCCATTATCTTTGGAGCAAGAAAAAAATAAACTTTATCAACGAGTTTCTGCTTCAAAAAAGCCCCGTTTAATTTTGCCCCGCTTTCAATAAGTATACTATATATTCCTTTTTCATAAAGTTTGTTAATTAAAAATTCAAGATCCAGTTTATCATTGATTAGCGGACATTTTAGAAATTCTACCCGGCAAGGATATTTTCCGGTTGAATTTTCAGAAGTCGCAATTATTACCTGTGTTTGCTCATCCTGGTATACCATTGAATTTTCAGGGGTGATAAGTTTTGAATCAATAATAACTCTAACGGGATTCCTACCCTGCCTGAGCCTGCAGGTAAGAGCGGGATTATCGGCAATCACCGTAGCTGAGCCTGTAATTATAGCGTCGTATTTATTTCTTAACCTGTGAACTTCTTCTCTTGCGGATTCAGAAGTAATCCATTTGCTTTTTGCCGTGGAAGTCGCAATTTTCCCGTCCATGGTTGAAGCTGTTTTAATTGCTATGAAAGGTTTTTTCCGTGTAATACTCTTTATAAAAATTTCATTTAACTTCCGGCACTCTTTATTTAAGACATTTTCTATAACTTCTATGCCGGCATCCCGGATTTTTTTGATTCCTTTTCCTGCAACCCGGGGATTAGGGTCAGTCATTCCAGGTACAAGGGTTTTAATCCCGGATTCTATAACCCTGTCAACGCAGGGTGGTGTCTTGCCGTAATGGCAGCAGGGCTCAAGATTAATGTATAAAATTCCCTGACAGGCTTTTTCTCCTGCCATGTTAAGCGCATTAATTTCAGCGTGGGCTTCTCCGTATTTTTCATGATACCCCTCGCCCGCAAGATTACCTTCCTTATCCAGAACAACAGCTCCGACAAGCGGATTAGGCGAAACCTTACCTTCACCGAGTTTTGCCAGTTCCATGCATCTTTTCATGTAATTTTCGTGTTGTATCATAGTATATGAAATTAAAGGATGATAATTGATTATACAATGATAAAAATTGCGATTACAGGCGGTATAGCTTCCGGGAAATCACTGGTTGAAAAGTTCCTGAAACAAGAGGGCGCAGCCGCGCTCGATACAGATGAAGTCGTTCATAAGCTTCTTGAAAACAATCAAAATATCATAAAAAAAGTCTACGAGCTCTTTGCTCAGACAGGAATTGACGTCAGAAACGAATCCGGTTCGATTGACAGAAAAAAAGCCGGGCAGATTGCTTTTTCTGATCAGCAAAAACTTAAAGAGCTTGAGAAGATTATTCATCCTGAAGTTAAAAAAATTACGCGGGATTTTTTTGCGAATAACAAGGATAAAGAACTCGCGGTTGTTTCAGCGCCGCTTCTGTATGAGGCAAATATGGATAACATGTTTGATTTTGTAATCACAGTCACTGCTGATGAAAAAATCAGGCTCGGCAGGTTAATGAACACCAGGAATCTTTCCGAAGACCAGGCTCAAAACAGGATTAATTCCCAGGATTTTGGAAGAGAAAAACTTGAAAAAGCTGACTTTGTAATAAAAAACAACGGCTCTGTTGATGATTTAGAGAATACAGTTAAAAAAATTCTCAATAAAATACGTATCCTGTGCGGTTATTAAGGTTTACCACTTAGTGATGATGGCTATATTGAAGTGCTTTTTTTCTGAAGCGGTAGAAAACATCGTTTTGCGGGATTAAATCCCTGACCTTAGTATCGAGAGGAAGCTCTTTTTCCTTATTGTTTCTATAGCCTATGCCTGCCCTGTAAGCGGAAATAGAATATAAAACCGGTAAAATGGGAGCTATGATGTTTAATCCTGATAAAAACCCTGCTGATGCCACATCATCTATATGAAGCCCGATATCAATCGCTTCAGGCGTTCTTTCATTATAGAGCTCTTCATAGAAACTCTCCTGCTTTTTATGATGTTTTTTCTCCTGGTGATGACCATCCACAAGGGGATTTATGACTTTTTTGCCTATGAAATTAGCGATAAGGCTTCCTCCCAAAACCCCTACAGCGAGAATTCCCGCCAGCATACTGAAAAACTTAACAGGCTTGGAATTTTTATATTTTGTCCTGTTAACAGCGAGTAATGCGGCGCCCGCACCGGCATTGCACAGGACTATATTCGCAAGGTACTGGTAAGTTCCTTCTTTAATCTTATCAGGAAAGGTTTTACTGACTTTTTCCCCTGTAAGTATATCCCCGGTAACACCGCCTATGATTCCGCCCAGTACTGGAATTGTGCCTAAAACTGTCAGGTCTTTGATTTCTGAAAATTCAGGATATTTAGCAAAAAGTTTAGCAAAAAATCCATTCCCATGCTCATGCTTGTGGTGAGTATGCCCTGTTGGAATAACCTTATCTATAAGTTTTTTTCCGTCTTCAACAAGTCCTTCCAGCCCTTCGTACAGGGTTTTTACCTCTTTTCGCCCCAGGATTTTATCTTCCCGGACTTTGTTTATCAAAGGAGAGAGGGTCTTATCGTCTTTAAATCTTTCCGCCATGTTTTTTAACCCGCCCTGGCAGACATGAGGAAGATGAATGAACTTCTTTCCGAAAAGCAAAGTGAAAGCTACAGTTCCTGTAAGAATAGAAGCGTTTTTTACAAATCTTTCAAGCCTGGATTCTTCGCCCTGCTTTACTTTTTTGTTGTTAAAAGTATCATAAAGCCCGAATGCGGTGGCGCCTGCTATTAATACAGGCGGCATTTTTTCATAAACGCTTTTTATTAAAGCCGGTTGATCTATGTACTTCCCGAAGATATCTGCTTTTCTAAGAAAGCCGGAAACAGTATTACCCATTTTGTTTCTATAAATCTTTTAAATTTGAAATTAGGATATACTAAAAATAATAATTTTTCTATACTTACTATAAAAATTTATTAAATTTTTATCATATCTTTTACACATATTGAACCTATCCCAATTTCAATAGATAATCGTTAAATGCAATTAATGCGCATTTGTCATCACGAGGAGGCGCCTGCCCCGTGCTTGCGGATTGCTCGCAGAGAGTGAACGAAACTCATTCTCGCATTAAACGGCATTCCAGGCTAAGGCGAAGAGCCTTAGCCTTCCAGCCCATGGCTGGGGGCGGTTCGCTTTCGCAAGTGCGGCATGACGTTATTAGTTTAAAATTAGAACTGAATTACCCTGCATGTTTGACAGATTGCCGCGTCAGGATTTTTCAAGTATATTAATATTATAGAGAATCGTTTTTCTGAAAAATCCCTCCTCGCATGAATGAGCTTTTAAAAACGAAAACTCATCGTTTCCGTTTTTAACGCTCCCGCTTCGCAGGCAATGACATGCGGCGTTT
>JANQEP010000033.1 GCA_028278305.1 Candidatus Gastranaerophilales bacterium | reverse complement strand
TCAACAGGCACGCAGTCACACTATTAATAGTGCTCCTGCTGTTTGTAAGCAAACGGTTTCAGGTTCTATTTCACTCAGCTTCCCACTGTTCTTTTCGCCTTTCCATCACTGTACTCGTTCACTATCGGTCACCAGGGAGTATTTAGCCTTACCGGATGGTCCCGGCAGATTCAGTCAGGGTTTCACGTGTCCCGACTTACTTGGGATACTTCCCAGAGATTGTTAATTTTCAATTACCGGACTATCACCGTCTATGGTCCAGCTTTCCAGCTGTGTTCATCTAATTAACAATTTTGTAACTCTGTCCCGGAATTACAGTTCCGGGTGGAAGTCCCGCTACCCCACCTGCATAACGGCTGTAACCTGTCACATGCAGATGGTTTGGGCTGTTTCCCGTTCGCTCGCCGCTACTAGGGAAATCACTGATTTGTTTTCTTTTCGTCCTGTTACTAAGATGTTTCAGTTCACAGGCTTTCCCTCCATACCCTATGGATTCAGGTATGGATTCCAGTGCATTACCACTGGAAGATTTCTCAATTCGGAAATCCGCGGATCAAGGCGTCTTATCGGCTCCCCGCGGCTTATCGCAGATTGGTACGTCCTTCTTCGGCTCCTGATGCCAAGGCATCCACCATTTGCTCTTAGTAGCTTTACCTAACACACGAAATATTTTGACCGGTGTCACCCTGTGCTTGACACGGGGTCTATTTTTGGCGACTAAAAGCCGCCTCAGATAGATGCCGCATCAAGTACGGCATGGCAATCAGTGTTATTTCGCATGAACATTGGTATTATTACTACACAAACCTTTTTGTTTGTATGTTTTGCTTACTTACTATGCAGTTGTCAAGGTACAAAGTTCAAGGCATCTATTGCCGTTTAAAAAACTCGCTTTTTGGCGAGTAGTTTGTATATTATCACCACTATTTTTTACTGTCAAGCAGTTCTTTATCTAGAGGTTTTAATATCTCTGCCCTGAGTATTTTATAATTTATATCAATTATAAAATGATTTCAACATTTTTTTTTTTAAAAATTTAGCGGTTCAATTTTTTTGAACCAATATATTGGACTGCTTCATAAAAAAATTGTTCCCGATTATTTTTAATAAGGGGTAAAGAATAAAAACTTACGCATTTTAAAAAATTTTACGTAAGAATTTTTTATTACTTCCTCAGATAGATTCCCATGTCAGGCGATAACAATTACCTGCTTACATTCCCGCTCGCCCTCCTCGCAATTTAAGAACATTTTAACCACACGAATGACATTTCGGGAGAGCATGATAGCGGGAGACTACCTAATTTTCAATAATTATTCTTAAAGGAAGTTGTGTATTTATGATTTTAGGCTCATCCTTTTTTCTCTTATTATATGATATAAGGTTTTTTATAACCTGATTGGCTTTTTCAAGTTGTCTGTCTTTTTTATTTTCTATATCTTCCTTTGTATTTTTAACTTCTATATCAGGAATAATACCTACTTTGTTAATATCTGTTCCGTTGGGAGTTAAGTATTTTTGAGTGGTAATATTTATTCCTGCTCCGTCAGGAAGCCTGTTAATTTCCTGTACAAGTCCTTTGCCAAAGGATTTTGTTCCGACTAAAACAGCCCTGCCATTATCTTTAAGGGCGCCGCTGAGAATTTCACTTGCGCTTGCGCTTCCTTCATTGATTAATACAACAAGAGGTTTTATTGTAAGTATATTTCTGCTGGCACGCTGGGTTTCTTTGTATCCGTCCCTGTCTACCGTGCTTACGATATAGCCGGAATTAATGAACATATCAGAAATATAGATTGCGTTTGTAAGCAAGCCGCCAGGATTAGACCTTAAATCTAATATATAGCCGTCTTTACCATTCAGCTTAGAAATAGCATCTTTCATTTCATCGCTTGCAGAATGGCACAGAAAGGAATTAAGTCTTATATACCCGACATTTCCGTCAATTTTTGCAGTTTTAGGAATTTTTATAGAGATAGCTTTAATGTCAATTTTATCCCTGACTATTTTAAAGGTAATTTCTTCATCTCCTCTTTTAATAAGAAGATTAACAGCTGTGCCTTTCGGACCTCTTATTCTGTCAGCCGCTTTTTTAATAGAGATTCCTTTTGTGCTTAAACCGTCAATTTCAAGTATAATGTCATTTGTTTCAAGACCCGCACGAGCGGCAGGTGTATCTTCTATTGGAGCTATGACCATTAGTTTGTCGTCTCTTATTCCGATCTGGATACCGACTCCATAAAGAGTTCCGCTTATTGCCCTTTTTTCATCCGCAAACTCATCGGGGTCGAGAAATCTTGTATAAGGGTCATCTAAGCTTGATAACATTGTATCAATAGCCACATAAGCATCTTCATTTGTTCTTATAACGTTATCATACTTATGTCTCCATTTATGCCAGTTTTGCCCGTTCTGGTTAACATCCACATACTTGCGGTTAATCAGCTTCCATACCTGGTCATAAATATCCTGCGGACTGCCTGCAAGTGCAGGCTGCGCAAAAAGCAGCATGGAAAATGTAAACAACGATAACAAACCAGCTTTAGCGATTTTTTTAATACTCATCAATAGCCTCTACCCTTTCCAGATTTAATTTATTAAATAAAAAACACTTATAAATTTATGTTAGCATATTCTTATTTTTATCGTCGAAAATATTTAAAAAAATTAAGATAAATTCTTTTTTAACTCTACCTCCATGCTAATATGTAAAATGGCATGCTAAGTTTAAAAACAAGACTGAATAAAAAATCAGAGGTTATAGAGCTTCTTGAGAGCAATGATTTAAAACAGCTCGGTTTTCTCGCAAACGAAAAACGCCGGGAATTTCATCCTGATGAAGACTTTGTTACTTTTGTGATTGACAGAAACGTAAATTACACAAACATATGTTCCTGCAAGTGCCGGTTCTGTGCATTTAACAGGGATAAAAACGATACGGACTGCTATGTGCTGGATTATGAAACCATAAAACATAAAACAAACGAACTTCTCCAGGCAGGCGGAACACAGCTTCTCTTGCAAGGCGGGTTAAATCAGGACTTACCGCTTGAATATTATACAAATCTCCTTGAAGACTTGAGGAAAAATTTCCCCGGGCTGGCAATACATGCTTTTTCCCCCTCTGAAATTGTTTTTATTGCGGAAAAAAACAGTTTAAGCATAAAAGAGCTTCTTGAAGAATTTATCAACAGGGGTATATCTTCGATTCCGGGCGGCGGAGCGGAAATCCTCTGCAATGAAGTTCGCAAAAAACTCAGCCCTAACAAAATATCTTCGCAGAAATGGCTGAAAGTAATGGAAACAGCACATAAACTCGGGCTTAAGACCACCTCAACAATGGTGTTTGGTTTTGGTGAAAATACAAAACACATAGCTGAGCATTTGCTGAAAATACAAAAATTACAGGATAAAACAGGAGGGTTTACAGCGTTTATTCCCTGGACTTTTGCACCCTGGAAGAATTTTACGGGTTTAAGCCGGAATTTAAGAAATACTGCTTTTGATTATTTAAAAACCCTTGCTGTTTCAAGACTTGTACTGGATAATATTCCTAATATCCAGGTTTCATGGGTTACCCAGGGTTTAAATATCGCGCAAATAGCATTGAGCTTTGGCGCAAATGATTTTGGCGGAACCATGCTTGAGGAGAATGTCGTAAAAGCAGCAGGGGTTTGCAATAAAACCTGTGCCGATGAAATTATAGACCATATTCAAAAAGCAGGATTTAAAGCAGCACAGAGAGATACCTCTTACAGGATAATAAAAACCTTTGGCAGTGATTTTTTAACATTTTGAGAGCCCGTGGCAATCTGTGGAACTCCGTGTCAAAGCTTAAAATTATAGCTTAATGCGACGTTGCCCAGATTCCCACGTCGGGCGAATAACAATTACCTGCTTACATTCTCGCTTTTTCGTCCGCCCTGCTCGGAATGACATTTCGGGGGCTATCAACATGGCGCCGGGAGACAAGACTCATATTTGCCTTATTTAAGTGAATCTTTACAGGATGTTAACATCTTTTTTTATAAATTTTTGCTTTCAAAGATAAAGTTCTTGTTTGCTAAGTTGCTTTTTAACTACAGGAAGTACATCATCTATAGCTTCTTTAACCTTCTTTTCAATAAGACAGCCCGCGGCAAGTTTATGTCCTCCTCCTCCAAAGTAACTTGCTATAGTGCATACATTTAAACTATTACTTCTAAAGCTTACCCTGGTTGTTTTTTTCAGGGTTTCCTTAAAGACAAGGGCAACTTCCAATCCTTTTACCTGGCGCATAGACTCGGTTATTCCATCGATAAAATCATCTGAAGCTTCAAGTTCATCCAATATGTCTCTTGTTATTATGCCGTATATGATTTTTTTATCTTCGGATACAATAGCTGAATCAATTATGCGCGCGTGAAGTTTTACCATAGCCAGGGACTTTGTTTCATAACAATTTTTATATATTTCTACCGGGTCAGCGCCTGCATCTATTAAATCAGCACAGATACGAAGAGTTTCAGACTTTGTATTTTCAAACTTAAAACCGCCTGTATCTGTAAGTATTGCAGTATAGATATTGATGGCGATATCTCTTGTAAGCTCTGCGCCCAGCGGTTTTATCAGTTTAAATACAAGCTCTGCTGAGGCTGAAGCCTGGGTATCAATCAGGTCAATATCTGCAAAACCTGTATTAGTAGGGTGATGATCTATTGATATGGTTTTTTTTGCCTTGTTAAAAAATTCCGTAGCATCGCCAAGCCTGTCTTTGTTTGCGCAATCAACCGCAATTCCCAGGTCATAGCTGCTATATAGCAAAGGATCATTAACTCTCTTGAATTTATCTGCATCCGGGAGATATTTATAGATTTCAGGCACATAATTTGTAATTACATTATCAAGAACCTCAATACTGTCAATTTGCTCAAGTATTTCTCTAAGAGCAAGAGCTGAGCCGAGAGCATCTCCGTCCGGTGCAATATGATGAAAAATTATAATTCTTTTTGCTTTTTTTATTTCCTCAATTATTTTATCTATTGTATCTGATACGTTCATATCCTCAACTTTTTTAGATTATACTTTTATAACAAGAAAAAATATAAAAAAATTTTATCATGGACCTGGCTATCAAGCCAATTATAAAATAAAAAACAGAATATACATTAAATCTATCTGTATTTTAAGTAAGAATTAAGGAGTGTGTTTTGGAAATAATTCTTTCGGTAATAGAAATTTTAGTTGTGCTCGTGCTCATAGTAGGCGCCTGTATAGTATTTACCAACGCGGTTGAGCACCTGGGAGAAGAATTAAATTTATCGGAAGGAGCGGTTGGAAGTGTAATCGCAGCAGTAGGAACAGCCTTACCTGAAACTTTAGTGCCTATTGTGGCTATTGTCGGGGCTTATATGGCAGGCTCAGATATAGAAACCGGGAAAGAAATCGGTATAGGCGCAATTCTCGGCGCGCCTTTTCTTCTTGGAACCCTGGCATTTTGTATTTCAGGCGCTGCTGTAATTTTCTATACTCATAAAGGCAGAAGAAACAGTGATATGCCCGTGAATACCATCATTATGTTCAGGGATTTCCACTATTTCGCATTAGCTTATTCTATTTCAATATTCAGTTCTTTTATTCCCTTTAAACCTGTAAAATATGCAATGGCAGGATTATTACTTACTATTTACCTGGTTTATGTCGTAAAAACCATAAGAACAGCTAGCCGGATTCCCGAAGGAAGCTATGAAGAGCTTGAAGCCCTGTTCATGACTAATTTTATAAAATTTTCCCCTAAACTAAAGCGCCCGCTTATTTTTCTGCAATTTTTACTTGCGCTCGGGGTTATTATTGTGTTAGCACATTTTTTCGTAGAACAGATAAAATTTATTTCAGAAACTTTTCACCTGAATCCCCTTATATTAAGCCTTATAATAGCTCCTATTGCAACAGAGCTTCCCGAGAAGTTTAACAGTATTATCTGGATAAAAAACAGAAAAGATACTCTTGCTATGGGAAATATAACAGGCGCAATGGTTTTTCAAAGCTGCATTCCGACAGCTGTAGGGCTGGCTCTTACTCCGTGGGTCTTTGAAACAGAAGCATGGGTAAATATAATAATTGTCTATCTCTCTGTTTCGGTTATATATTTTAATATAGTGGCAAATAAAGGAATTTTAAAGCCCTCAGCGCTTTTAACCGGCGGGTTCTTTTATTTAATATACATGGTTTATGTTATTTATAGGATCATTTAATATAGTAAAAAATTCTACGGTAAAATTTTCAAAAAATTTATTATTACCTACTTATACCTCTCCAGATAAATATTAAGAAATGATAATTTTTTTGTATTTATATATAAAATATAGCAATAATATAAACTAATTTTTTTTTATATATACAGATAACAAACAAATATATATAGTAACCTACTAAAGATAATAATATGAACAGGAGGAACAAATGGCCAGAGTACTAATTTCAATGCCTAAGGAGTTTTTAGGTAAGATCGATGAAATTGCGGATGAAGAGCAAAGATCAAGAAGTGAACTTATCAGAGAGGCACTTCGTGTATATATTCACAGGCATAAATTAAGAGAGAACACTTTAGCCGGACATAATGCTAATTTACTCGAATCCATGCTTGATTAACAGGCTTAGTTTAAATAAAAAAAAGACGCTCTTGATTAAAAGCGTCTTTTTTTTATTCTTTATTCCTTACTTTCTTAAATACTTTATAATCAGGATTATAAAAAATAACCGGCATAGTACTATGTATAAGAAATAGTGAAAAAATAAAGGAACTCTTTCGTAAATGAGTAAAATATTTAAAAAGAACCTTCTGTTAATTGCCGAATATAACCAACTTTTAGCTGAAAAAATTTTAAATCATAAGGAAATAACCAGACCAATCCAGCTTGTAAATTCAGAATCAGAGGATGCTAACCTGGTTTATGATAATGAGTTTGTTCATGATAATACTGATCCTGTTTATGAAGCTATAGAAGTCTATCAACAGGCAGCTTCCAATGATTTTAACGGGGAAAAAAGAGTTCATCTCTTATATGGATTAGGATTAGGATATGTATTAAAAAGATTTGCAAAAAAAACTGATGAAAAAATAATAGTAATAGAACCCAGTGCGGATATTTTAAGGATTGCCGCGGAAATTGTTGATTTCTCAGAAGAGCTTTCACTTCCGAATATAAGACTTGCGGGCAATATACCGGAAGCCAGAAAATGCATGAGCGATCTCTCGGTAAATATGAGTGATAATTTTACTCTTAGTACAATTTCTTTTTATTATAAAATGTATGCCCCGGAAATAAACTCAATAGATGCCGGTGTGAAAAATATAAATAACAAAGATAAAATTATAGATAAACCCTGTAAAATTAATATTGGACCGGGAATCTGGCAGGAAAAAGACTGGATGACACTTGATTGCTATGTAAAGGCGGATATTCGAGTGGACTTAAGAAAGTGCACCCCTTTTCCGATTGTGGATAACATGGTGGAAAAAGTATTTTCTTCCCACTGTATCGAGCATATAGAAGATCCCCACATTGAATTTATGCTTAAGGAACTCTACAGAACCATGAAACCCGGCGGGGTTTTAAGGCTTTCCTGTCCTGACGCTGATGCGGCGCTTGAAGCTTACAAAAACAATAACAGGAAGTGGTTCAGCGGGATTTGTACAAGAAAAGACGATCCCGTCGGGGCTTTATTGCTAAATACCTTCGTAAGCTATGAAGCAGGCACAGGGGGACCCCGGGTTCCCGAAGAAGAGGTCAGGGAAAAGTTTTATTCACTTGAAAAAGACGATTTTATCAATTGGTGCTTAAGTCATGTTGACAGGTCACGACCTTATATTGCACATATTAACGGTATTTATTATGAAAAACTGGAAAGAATGCTTCAAAATGCAGGTTTTGTTGATATAGAAAGAAGTTCTTTCGGTAATTCAAGAGACGAAGAGCTAAGAAGACCGAAGTTTGATATGTATGAAAACGTAAGCCTGTTTGTGGAATGCTATAAACCAAACTGCTTCTAAGGCTATTAAAAAAGCATGAAAAAGCTTTCATGCTTTTTACCCGGTTAATTGTTTTTAGTCTCATTTAAAAGTTTTTTCTGTGTAAATTTAAGCATTTGTTTTTTCTTTTTAATGAACCCGCCGGTAACCTCATGAACATTTTCTATGGCTATAAAAGCGGAAGGATCGATTTCACCGATAAGATGCTTAAGTTCTGCGAGCTCAAGTCTTGTTATTACGCAAAAAATGATTTTCTTAGGTTCTTTTGTATAACCGCCCTGTCCGTCAATATAAGTTACGCCTCTCTCCAGGTGCTGCATAATAGCCAGGGCTATTTCCTCATAGTAATCAGATACTATAATTACGGATTTTGACTCATCAAGACCGTCAAGCACAACATCTATTGTCTTAAAAATAATAAAATATGAAATCAAAGAATACATTGCCCTGTCCCATCCAAAGACTACACCTGCACTTGCGAGTATAAAAACGTTAAAAAACATTATAATCTCTCCGACAGAAAAACTGATCTTTCTGGAAAAGGTTATAGCAACAATTTCTGTACCATCGAGCGAGCCGTTATTTCTAAAAATAATTCCCAGTCCAATACCGATTATTATTCCGCCAAAGATGCTGGAGAGCAGTAAATCCTGTGTAACACTCGGGAAATGATGAAATATTGATACAGCTATTGAAAGCAGCGCAATGGAAAATAAGGATGAAAAAAGAAAATTCCTTCCCAGATGCTTATATCCAAAATACAGAAAAGGCAGGTTAAAGCAGAAAATAAAGATTCCCAGCGGAAGTTTTGTTAAATAACTGGTAATAATGGAAATCCCGACGATTCCACCGTCAATAATATTGTTGGGAACTAAAAACTGCTCAAGACCGAAAGCTACAAGTGCAACCCCTACAGATAAAAACAAGACTTTTTTGATTATGTTAAAAGATGAAGCGGTTTTCATCAGAGGTTTTCCATCCTTTCTTTAAATTATTTTATTTTTTTTCTTAAATTATGCCCATTCATCCTGGAAAAACTTGTCTACTTCTATAATTTGACCTTCGCCTTTTCCTTCGTTATATATTTTTATAAATTCAAGTAATTCACCGGCAGGGATTTTATAATTATTTATAAAAACCTGTATCCCATCTTTTACCAGGACTTTTATGATGTAATAAAATTCATCAGCACGTTTTAGCAGGGTTTCTTCGTCAAAGTGCCTGCCATTTTCATCCGTCTTGATAGATACGTAAAAATACCCGTCAGAATTTCTGCATACATCGCCATTATGGCATAATTTTGTCTTTTTATTTTTGCTTGCAGAAAATAAATTTATAACCTTTTTATTTAGCTCATCAGTCATATTTAATCATAAATTCTTTTATAATCAGATTCAATTTTATACTAAGAACTGAAAGATGTATAATTTGTAAATTTTTATAAAAACTGAAAATGTTACATACATGCAATTAGCGACTCGAGTTAATTAAACTATTATCTATTGACTTTTAAAAATTTCCATATTAATATTTGGCTAACCGAAAGCAATTTCGCAAGCCGAAAAGTTTTTATTATATTAAATGAATAAAATCTAAGCAGGTATCTCAATATGCAGTATAAGTTACTTATAAATGGTAAATGTGAACAAAAATCAATGTGTATGATGATCCGCGACGGACCTGTGGGTTAATTTTTTGTGCAGAAAAATTTTGAAATACAGGTCTAGTTATCAGACCTGTATTTTAGTTTATTAAGGATTGGTAAATGAAAAACATAGTAATTTATACAAAAAATCACAGGTTAAAAGTCCGGGAAATTCTAAATTCCCCGCCTGCCCCGGCAGAAAAGAAAAAATACCTCTCGTCAATGGGGATTTATGAGGAACGCAATACCAATACGTATATGACAAGGGTAAGAAACCCTGCCGGTGTTGTTACCCTGCAGGAACTTAAAATAATAGCTAAACTTGCTGATTTATATTCAGGGGGTGAAATCCATTTTACAACAAGGCAGGATATTCAGTTTCATAAGGTAAAGCTTGAACATACCCCTGACCTGGCAGAAAAATTGATGGAAGCAAACCTCTATACCAGGGGAAGCGGCGGAAACGGGATAAGAAACATAGCCTGCTCACCGCTTTCCGGGTTTGACCGTGATGAGGTGTTTGATGTAACACCACTTGCGCTTCAGGCAATGGATTATCTTTTAAATGACATTGATTCTTTTGAATTACCGAGAAAATTTAAGATTGCATTTTCAAATTCCCCAAAAGACACAGCATACGCTACTATATCAGACCTGGGCTTTATCGCAAAAATAAAAGACAATCAAAAAGGCTTTGAAGTATACGCAGCAGGCGGTTTAGGGAAAAATCCCGCAACTGCAATAAAGCTGGCTGATTTTATTCCGGCAGCTGATTCGCTTTATTACATTTTTGCGATGAAAGACTTTTTCTACAGGGAAGGTGACAGGGAAAACAGGAATAAAGCCCGCATAAGGTATATTTTATTCAGGCTGGGCAGGGAGGAATTTAAAAACAGGTTCGGCCGATACCTGGAAAAAGCCCGGAATAAATATAATTTCAGCCATCCGGAAACGGATTCAGCACCTCATGAAGACCGGGATGACTTAACACACATATATATCCATCCGGAAAACGGCTTTTTAAACACCAAAAGGTTAAATGAAATAATTAATTTTATAGAAAACCTGGATTATAAAACGACCATTCGCCTTGCAAATACACAGGGATTTTATATCAGGGGCTTAAAACCCGAAGATGCCCAAAAACTAGCCCAAATAACATCCTGCTATACATCCCCCTATGACATAGATAACCCTGTAACCTGCGTTGGCGCTTCAATCTGCAAAATCGGGCTTTGCCGGTCAAAAGAACTGGCTTTTGAAATAAAAGAAAGGTTTAGAAATACCGGGCCCGCTATTAAATCAAAACTTCCAAAAGTGTTTATCTCAGGCTGTCATAATTCCTGCGGGCAGCATCAAATAGGACAAATCGGCTTTTGCGGGAAATTAGCAAAAACACCGGACGGAATAATTGAATCTTACGATGTCTTTTTCAATGGAAAAACCCGGGCAGGCAAAACAAAGCTCGGCGAAAACACGGGTGAGCTTCCTGCCGGGAAAATTCCGGACTTTTTACTTGAGCTGGCAAATTTAAAACATCAATCAGCTCCGGCTGGTTTTGAAGAATTTTTAGAAAAAGAAAAAACCAAAATTGAGGCGTTAAAAAATGAACTATAAAAATAAGACCTGTGAAATAGACGTATTAATTGTAGGGGGCGGGACAGCAGGATGTTTCTGCGCTTTGACACTAGCTGAAAATTCAGGTCTCAAGGTCATAATAGCTGAAAAAGCCAACATAAAAAGAAGCGGGTGCCTTGCAGCAGGTATTAATGCAATTAACGCCTACATAAACCCGGGCGAAACCCCGGAATCTTTTGTTGAATATGTAAAAAACGATTCTGAGCAGGTCATAAGAGAAGACTTAGTTTACTCAATCGCCAAAAAATTAAACAAAACCACTGAAAAAATAGAACAGCTCGGGCTTCCTTTCCTTAAAGACGATCATGGCAATTACGTACAAAGAGGAAAGCGCAGCATAAAAATCAACGGGGAAAATATAAAGCCGATTTTAGCGGGAGCAATTGAGAAAAAACCTTCTATAACAGTGATAAACAAGCTAAATATTGTTGATTACCTTGTAAAAGATAATAAAATTATCGGGGCGTACGGGTTTTCAATCGAAGACCGGGAACTTATAGCAATTTATGCCAGGCATACCGTATGTGCAACAGGGGGAACGTCCGGGTTGTATAAACCTAATAACCCGAATTTATCAAGGCATAAAATGTGGTACAGCCCGTTTAACACAGGTGCGGGCTATGCAATGGGCATAAGAGCCGGCGCGGAAATGACTTCTTTTGAGATGAGATTTATAGCGCTTCGTTGCAAAGACACGATTGCCCCCACCGGAACTATCGCTCACGGCGTAAAAGTCCCACAAATTAACAGCAAGGGGGAAGAGTATATTCATAAATACGGAAAACCCAGCACTCATATGAGGCTCTATGCCACTGTCCAGGAAAATAAAGCGGGAAACGGTCCGTGTTACCTGAAAACAAAAGGTATTTCAAAAGACCAGCAGGAAGAGCTTTTTAAGGCATATTTAAATATGGCTCCTTCTCATACCCTTAAATGGCTGGAAAATAACTCGGGTCCCGCTTCCGAAAATATTGAAATCGAAGGGACCGAGCCTTATATAACAGGCGGACATTCGGCATGCGGTTACTGGGTGGATATAAACAGGAAAACAACTTTGAAAAACTTATACGCAATCGGCGATGTAGCAGGCGGAAGCCCTAAAAAATATGTAACAGGCTGTTTTGCAGAAGGTGAAATCGCTGCATTATCAATAATAAAGGAATTTAAACATGACCGCACTGAAAAATTAACTGAGCAGGAACTAAAAGAAAAATTTAGCGGGATAACAAAATTTTTAGAAAACTCCAAAAATACCTGCTCTATTAACCTGATTGAAAAAACTCTTCAGGAAACAATGGATAAATTTGCAGGAGGAATTTCCGAGCATTATGAATACAGTAAAAACAGGCTTGAGCTTGCAAAAAGCGAGCTAAAAACTCTTTTTGAGCTAACAAACGGGCTAAAGGCAGGTAATTTTCATGAATTAATGCTTATTTACGAAATAATTGACCGTTTGTATGTTGGAAAAGTCCTGATTGAGCATTTACTGGCAAGACAGGAAACCAGATGGCGGTGTTACCAGGAAAATACCGATTTCCCCAAAAAAGATGATAAAAACTGGCTTAAATACGTAAATTCAAAGTATGAAAACGGCGAAATAAAGATAATAGTTAGGAATTTAGTTAAAAAGGATGAAAATTATGAGCATTCAAATTGACAAAAACAAATGTATTTCCTGCGGAAAATGCGGGAATGTCTGCCCCGGAAACCTGATTTACAATGATCTTCAGGGAAAGGCTTTTATAAAATACCCTGAAGATTGCTGGGATTGCACTGCCTGCATAAAAGAATGCCCTGCACAGGCTATAAAACTCTATCTTGAAGAAGGCATCGGCGGCAAAGGAGGTTATCTGTACACTTCACAGGAAAGAAAAGACTGCCTGATCTGGCATATGGTAGATAAATTCGGCAAAGAGAAAGTTATAAGCATTAACCGAAAGGTATCTAATGCTTATTAAACATGCAGCCGGCACAAATCTAAAGCCCCTACCCAGACTTTTTTCTGCAAATATAGTAATTGCAGGATTTGACTATAAACATAGCCTTCTGGAAGTAAGGGAAAAGGTCTCTTTTACTACCGGCAGGCTTAATATTGCCTATGACCGGATCAAAAAAGGCGGAATTATCAACGAGGCAGTGATTTTATCTACCTGCAACAGAACCGAAATATATGCCTGCTGCGACAATCCTGGTTTTGGCATTGAATATTTAAAAAAATTGTATTCTGAAATTTTTGGTATTTCCAAAGAGGAATTAAACCGGAATATATCCGTAAGAAAAGGATTAAAGGCGGTTAAACACTGTTTCAGGGTTACAGGAGGACTTGAGTCTGTGGTAATAGGTGAAGACCAGATACTGGGACAGGTTAAAACCGCTTATGAAAAAGCAGTTGAAAGTCAAAGCAGCGGGAAGGTTCTGAACAGGTTATTTTTAGACAGCATAACCGCGGCTAAAAAAATCAAAACTCAAACAGGTATTTCATCAGGCAGTTTATCGGTTGCCTCAGTAGGAATAAAGCTGCTTGAGCAGGAAATGGGAAGCCTGTCAGACAAAAAAGCGCTTATAATCGGGCTTGGTAAAATGAATCAGATTACACACCGGATATTAACAGGGAAAAACCTTGAAAAAATCTGTATAATCAGCAGAAATTCCCCTGGAATCAACTTTAAAGACAGGTATGAGCATATTGACAAAGTTGACTTCATAGTAAGCTGTACATCGGCGCCGCATTTAATTATGGATAAGGAAAACTTTTTACGCCATTATTCAGGCAATAAATCCCTATATATACTGGATTTAGCTTTTCCAAGGGATATTGATCCCGGTATAGAAAATATTGCAGGAGTACAATTATTTAAAATTGATGATTTAGAGAGGATTACACAGGAAAATTATGAGAAACGCCTGTCATATATTGATGATTCAGAATTAATTATAAATGAGGGTTTAAATAAATACTTATTATGGATAAAAAAATTAGGTAGCGGCAGTATTGTAACTGATAATTAACGTCATTTTCTCCAGGCACTGAATTTTTGAAAAATTTTAAAATGCGTAAGTTTTTATTCTTTACCCCTTATAAAAAATATTTTCAGGATAGGCTCTAAAATAAGTTTATAATTTTTATGTAAATTTTTGTAAAAATATTCATTTAAAAAGTAAAAAAAATTTTTTTAGGAGAATTAAATAGTTAGAACAAACAACCCCCAAATCTCCTCCCAAAATATTTTTCAGCTACCAAAACGATAGGTAGCTTTTTTTTTGCGAACCTCCCATGAATTCCCGTTAATATGTATAAAAAGAGCTGCATTTTTAAGAAAAATGCAGCTCTTAAATTATGTTAAGTTCTAATGTCTTCTGTCATGGATATCTTCGAGCCTATCGTGTCTGTCTTCTCTTTTGTCGCGGATATCTTCACGCCTGTCACGCCTGTCTTCGCGTCTGTCGAGTCTGTCCTCGATTTTATCCCAATTAGGTTTATGACCTGCATTTTTGAAATGTTCGCGTTTATGCTGTTTATAATCCCGAATATCCCTGGCATTTTGTCTTTTTGCGGCATTATTCATCTTATGATACTCTGCTTTAGGTATGTTTCTGTCTTTTTTACGGGCTTCCGCCTTGTCAGAAGTGCTTAAAGACAGCGCAAACACAGAACAAACAATTAAAAACGTTACGATCCAGTTCTTTTTCATAAAATCTCTTTTCAAAAAATAAGGTCTTTTCAAAAAATGTAAATAAAAATATAAAAAAGTATAGATTTGTTATTATTTTGTATAAAAATTTATTTGAAATTTAAAACCTTGTAACCGCTATAACACTATTTTAATGGTATATTAATTTTATGCTATTTAAATTAACGATTTTTTATATGATAAGTTCATTTTTTTAATAAAAAAATGAATTAAAAATTGAAAGTAAATTATAATGACCGAAGTTAAGACAAAATACGAAACTGTAATAGGGCTGGAAGTCCATGCACAGCTAAAAACAAAGTCAAAAATCTTCTGCAACAGTGCAACAGAATTCGGAAAGGAACATAATTCCCAGATTTGTCCGGTATGTACGGGATATCCTGGTGTGCTTCCCGTTTTAAACAAAAAGGTAGTGGAATATGCAATCCTGACAGGGCTTGCATTAAACTGCGAAATAGCTAAACACTCAAAATTCGACAGAAAACACTATTTTTATCCTGACTTACCCAAGAATATCCAGATTTCCCAGTATGACATGCCAATCTGCAAGGACGGATACATAGTTGTAAATGATAAAAAAATCAGGATTAACCGGATTCATATAGAAGAAGATGCCGGAAAACTGGTTCATGCGGGAGCTTCTGGAATTGCGGGATCGTCTTATAGCCTTGTTGACTACAATAGAACCGGGGTGCCCCTGCTGGAAATCGTCAGTGAACCGGATATATCTTCCCCTGAAGAAGCCCGGGTTTATGTGGAAGAATTAAGAAATATAGTGAGATACCTTGATGTGTGCGACGGAAACCTTGAGGAAGGCAGTTTAAGATGCGATGCAAACGTCAGTGTCAGACCGCAGGGACAAAAGGAATTCGGTACAAAGGTTGAAATCAAGAACCTTAACAGTTTTAAAGCCCTTCAAAAAGCGCTTGAGTACGAAATTGAAAGACAGGTAGATGAAATTGAGCAGGGCGGTAAAATTATACAGGAAACCCGGCTATGGAAAGACGATCAGGGAATAACAATTTCTATGCGGACAAAGGAAGAATCGCATGATTACAGGTATTTCCCGGAACCTGACCTTGTCCCGCTGGAAATCGACGCTGAAAAGGTTCATCAGATCAGGGAAAGACTGCCTGAGCTGCCCGGGGAAAAACGGTTCAGGTATACTGAAAAACTCGGACTTTCCGGCTATGACGCGGGGGTTATAGCGGATTCTATCGAAATAGCAAGGTTTTTCGACAGGACAGCCGGGATTACAGGAAATCCAAAAGCTGCCGCAAACTGGCTTACAGGGGATATTGCCGCTTATCTTAAGGAAAACAAGCTTTCTATCGATGATACAGAGCTTACTGCTGAATCACTCACGGAAATGATTGAGCTGATTGACAAGGGAACCATATCAAATAACATCGCAAAAAAAGTCATTATTACCCTTATGGAAAAAGGCGGCTCAGCCCGGCAAATTGTCGAAGAGCAGGGGTTAAGCGTAATTTCTGATAAATCCGAGATTTCCGCGATTGTCAAAAAGATTATAGACGAAAACCCAAAGGAAGTTGAAAAGTATAAAGCCGGGAAAAAGCAGGTTATAGGCTTTTTTGTAGGTCAGGTTATGAAAGAGACAAAAGGCAAGGCAAATCCCGGGCTTGTGAATAAACTTTTTGCGGAAGAACTTGATAAAACATAATTTATTCAAAATGCAGTAAACTTGCATTATAGCGCTCATCAAATTTCCTTGTGATATTTGTATCGATAAACTCCTGGATTATGCCTTCAACTGTCAGGTATACCTCTGTTTTGTTCCTTATGCAGCCGGTTTTTGTTTCTTTTTTATTGCCCAGCCCGGCATGCAGGTGAATTTTAGGCTCGTCGCCTTCATGCGCGAAAAGTCCTATAGCGAGAATTTCCTTTGCATCAGAAAAGTTCCAGAGCACAGGATCCGGCGGGTATTCCTTTTTTTGGGGTCCTAAAACCACGTCAGTATTTGTTAAAGCTCCTATAAGATAAATAATTCCTGATTGTATTTTTTCTTTTCTGATTAATTCCTTTAACTCAACCAGAATATCTTCCTCTGCACTGAACTTAACCGCAAAGATCCTTCCCGGGTTCGCCTGTGTATATTCCATTTTTCCTCCTTACCTAACTGTTTAGGATATGATTATTTTATTACATACAAGCGTTCTTTCAAGGTTAAGGGAGCAGGAAAAAATTTCCCCCGCAAGTGTTTTCAGAAACGCTGTTTAAAGGTCAAAATGTTCGGGTATGTTAATCTGTAAGCATCCGGGCGTCATCTCTTCCGGAAGATATAAGCGCTATCCAGTTTTCTTTTTCAAGAATTTTTACTGTTTTTAACGAGTTCTTTTCCAGGGATTCTTCTATTAAAGGGAGTTTTCTTTTGATAATCCCGCTTAAAATTAATACTGAAGCTGGTTTTAATAATTTTTTCAGGTCAGGCATTATGTTTACCAGGACTTCCGTGAGAATATTAGCTGCGACTATATCATATTTCCCGGTAATATCAGCCGCACTGCCTGCAAAAAACCTGCATTTATCCTGAACCCGGTTTTTCCCCGCATTTTCCCCGGCTATAGAAATCACGGAAGCATCGTTATCCACGCCCGTTGCCGAGCTAACCCCCAGCTTAACCGCGGTGATTGCAAGGATTCCTGAGCCTGTTCCCACATCAGCCATAGTGATTTCATTGCTAAATTCCGGAATAACCTTCTCCAGCGCCTGAATACATAATCCTGTTGTAGGATGGGTCCCTGTTCCAAAGGCGCTTCCCGGATCGAGCCTTATCAGGACATCTTCTTTTTCCGGCTCATATTCCTCCCAGGTGGGACAGATTACTGTTTTTGAGCCGACTTTTTGCGGATGCCAGAACTTTTTCCAGTTTTCAGACCATTCTTCCTCAAGAACCTCTCTTATCTTTACTTCCCAGCTTCCCGGGCTATCAGGGTTTATTCCGGATAAAATAAGATTTTTTCTCTCAAAAGAGAAGATTTCCCGGACTTTTTGCGCGTCAAAGTTCTCTGTATAAGCTAAATACCCTTTTACCGACGTAATATCAATCCTTATTAATTTTTCATCCTTAAATTCTTTTTCTTCCATAACCGCACCAGAGCAGCCGATCCTGTTTATCAGCAGGTCAGAAACGTATTCTGCCCACAGGGGGCTGGTATTTACGAGAATTTCTATGTGTTTGTTCATTTTTGTAACAAATTTATAATTTACCGGCTTTTAAAAGTGATTTTTTATATTCACAAGTTTAATACAAATAGTAGTAAAAAAAGGAAAATGCAAAAAATGAGTGTAAGTAGTGTTTTATCTGGAATGAAGTTACCTTTAATAAGAAGAAGTTTACCTGCCCAAAGTTTATCTGTCCAAGAAATAAATATAATTCCAGGAAAACATGAACGTGCTCAACATAATATGAAAACAATTGCTCACGCTTTAATTTCACATATTGATGATAAAACGATGGTTATATTAGATAAACTGGATCACATGGGGTCACCAGGTAAAAAGATAGCTAAACTGGTGAGGGATTGGATTGAAAAGCGCAATAGAGAAAAACTCAATATTAAAATAAAAGAAGATGCGATATATATTCAAGCAAATAAATTTCCTGATATTAAAGGCATTTTAAGGAAAGATGGACTAATTGCTCCTGAAGCCGGGGTAACCGGACCTATACAAATGATATAACTACATCCTGAGGCGGGGTCTATTCAATTTTCAATTACCTGCAATGATCCCAAATTGGATAGATACCCCCGTGAGCGATGAGCTTGCCCCGCACTTGATGCGGGGGGCAGGCTGGCAAGCACGGCATGACAATCATTTTTTTGCTTTAGAATTGAAAAGCCCCGGGATAAGCTTTTAGTGGTTATTTATAAGTCCTTATATTATAATATGCATCGTGAAATTCTAAAGGAAAGTTAATTTGCAGGTTTACAGGGAATTAAAAAAAGATTTGCTAAAAAACACCAGCCTTGCCCTGGGTGTTTTTGACGGGGTGCATGCCGGTCATCAGAAAGTCATAGCGGATGCAGTGCAAAAAGCCCGCATGATGAACCTGACATCAGCAGTGGTTACTTTTTTCGAGCATCCCCGCCAGATTATCTGCGGCATAGTTCCTGATGAAATCACTCCTCTTGAAGATAAGCTTCAATTTTTCCGGGAACTCGGCATTGATGCCGTGATAGTCCTGGATTTTACTGAAGAACTTGCGCAGATGACAGCTGAGCAGTATTTAAAAACTGTTTTACAGGGATGTCTCGGCGCAAAAAGTATTACTGTCGGCTATAACCATAGATTAGGCAGCGATAAAAAAGGCACAAGCGACTTTTTAAAAGAATACGGGGACAGGCATGATATCCTGATAAACATAATCCCGCCCGTGAAAATCAATGAACATGTGGTAAGCAGCTCTGTAATCAGGGGATTTATAGAATCAGGCGACGTGTCTTCGGCGCGGGAGTTTTTGGGAAGTCCTTTTAAAGTTAAAGGAGAAGTTATTGAAGGTCAGCATCTCGGCAGGAAAATAGGGTTTCCCACGGCAAACCTGCTTGTTGGCGAGAAGCAAATCCTGCCTTTAAGAGGTGTATATTCAGGCATGGTAAAACTGAAAGCGCAGGAATATAATGCGGTTATCAATGTAGGCAGGCGCCCCACCGTCGGGAACTTTGACAAAGACCTTGTTGAAGCGCATATCCTGAATTTTGACGAGGATATTTACGGTGAAATCATTGAAGTTTTCTTTTTGGACAGAATCAGGGATGAGAAAAAATTTGATTCAATTGAGGACTTAAAAAAGCAGATAGAAACGGATTGCAAGACCGCAGTCCGGTACAGATCCATTTTATGATGAATTTTAAAAATAAAAGCCCGAAATTTCTTATATCCGGCTATTATGGCTATGATAATTTTGGCGATGAAGCTATACTCAGGGCTATTGTGTCAGAAATCAGGAATAAATTCCCAAATTCCGCCATAAGTGTAATATCAAACTCTCCTGAGCGCACAAAAAAACTCCATCAATGCGAATCCGTGCATAAATATGATGTTTTCGGTATTTTAGCGGGGCTTTTGGGCTGTGATGTATTCATAAGCGGCGGCGGAAGTCTGTTTCAAGACGTAACCAGCTTTAAGAGCCTGTGTTATTACCTGGCGGTTCTATATACAGCGCAATTACTTCATAAAAAGACTTTTATATACGCCCAGGGGATCGGACCCTTAAAAAGCAGAACAGCAAGGTTTTTAACATCTTCTGTTTTTAAAAAGGTCAGTTTAATAACATTAAGAGACCGGAACAGCGCGGAAATTTTATCGGGAATGGGGATAAATTCAACTGTAACAGCTGATCCTGTCTGGGCTTTAGAATATAAGCCCGCCAGGAAAGTCCGGGAAGGTTTAAAAATCGGGATACAACTGAGAAAATGGAATTCTCTGGATGAACAGCGGCTAAATATTATTGCTGAGGTGATTATATCGAATTTTAAAAATACAGACGCTGAAATTCTGTTAATTTCCCTGCAGCAGCCCGGGGATATCGGGGTTCTGGGAAGTTTACGCGATATTCTTGTTCAAAGAGGGTTTACACGGCAAATAAAGCTTCTTTCCTGTTTGAGTATTGAGGAAGTTATAGATTACATAGCCAGTTTTGACTATATGATTGCAATGCGCTATCATGCCGGGCTGGTTGCCGCGAAATACTGCGTGCCTTCCCTTGTTTTATCTTATGACCCTAAAGTGACAACTTTTGCGCGGCAAACTTCTTTTCCCTGTGTTTCAGTTGAGGATGTGACCTTTGAGAATTTAGACAGCGCAATAAAGCAGCTGGTTTATAAAAAACAGGAAATAAAGGAAATTCTGGAGGAAGTTTCCGCTAAAAACCCGGAAAAAGCCCGGGAAAACATAACTTATTTAACCACAATGACGGGCTGATTATTCAACAAATAAGGAAGTAATAAAAAATTCTTACGTAAAATTTTTCAAAAATCTATATGGAATTGTTAAAGGCGGAGCCTTTAACCACCTCTGAGGGTAGGGCGGGTGGGGATTTTTGAAAAATTTTAAAATGCGTAAGTTTTTATTGTTTACTCCTTATTAAGAAAATTTTTATAGACAAGATGAAAAACTAGACAGCAAAGCGAAAATGTACGATATCTCCGTTCTGAACCACGTATTCCTTACCTTCAAGCCGTGTTAAGCCTTTTTCTCTTGCAGCTGCGTATGACCCGCAGTCAATAAAATCCTGATAAGCTGTGATTTCTGCCCTTATAAAACCTTTTTCAAAGTCCGTATGAATTACCCCCGCTGCCTGAGGAGCTTTTGTTCCTGCCCGGATTGTCCACGCCTTAACTTCTTTTTCCCCGGCAGTAAAAAATGTCCTCAGCTGCAAAAGCTCATAGACTTTTTTAATCATTTTTTCAGCCCCGGTATCTTCAATACCGGATTCCCGAAGATATTCCTTTGACGCTTCCTGCCCGAGAGAAACAAGCTCAGCTTCAAGCTGCGCACTTACCACAGCGACTTCAGCGTTATGAGTTCCTGCATATTCTTTTACCTTAGACACCATAGGGTTGTTTTCACCGGTAATATTATCTTCAGATACGTTAGTTACATAAATTACAGGTTTTATAGTAAGCAGGTGAAGGTTTTTTACAAAACGTTTTTCTTCTTTTTCAAATATATCAATAGAAAACGGTTTGCCTTGATTTAAAATTCCGGCCAGTTTGTCCAGGACCTTATCTTCCTGCAGGGCTTCTTTTTCCCTTGCTTTAACGTTTTTCAGGATACGGTCTTTTCTTTTTTCTACAGCAGCAAGATCAGCCAGGGCAAGTTCCAGGTTAATTGTTTCTATATCGTTTATAGGGTCAGGTTTTTCCGAAACATGGACTATATTATCATCCATAAAACACCTTACGATATGTATAATGGCGTCAACTTCCCTTATGTTTGCCAGAAACCTGTTACCAAGCCCTTCTCCTTTGCTCGCTCCTTTTACAAGTCCTGCTATATCACAAAATTCAATTGCAGTAGGAACTATTTCCTTTGGTTTAACAAGCTTTGCAATAACATCAAGCCTTTCATCCGGAATTATGACAATTCCCCGGTTAGGCTCAATTGTGCAAAAAGGATAATTAGCAGCCTCTGCCTTGCTTGAAGCAGTCATGGCATTGAATAATGTTGATTTTCCAACGTTTGGAAGCCCTACGATCCCGGCTTGAAGCATTGTATCTGCCTTTCGTTATAAAATATGTTTGCCGGACAGATTCCCTGTCAGGCATAGCATGGAATGAAAAATTTATCAGTTAACATTTGATTATTTAATTATATTTAGAAGATTTACCATTTCAATAGCGTTTTTTGCAGCCTCAGCGCCTTTGTTTCCTGATTTTGTGCCGGCTCTTTCTATTGCCTGCTCAATATTATCAGTTGTTAAAACCCCAAAAACTATTGGAACGGAAGTGCTTAAGCTGACCTGAGCCACGCCCTTTGCAAGCTCGGAAGCTACGTAGTCAAAATGAGGGGTGCTTCCCCGGATTACAGCTCCGAGTGTGATTACGGCATCGTATTTTTCTGATTCCGCAAACTTTTTTGCGATTAACGGGATTTCAAACGCCCCGGGAACCCAGGCCATTTCTATGTTTTCTTCCGGAACCCCATGCCTTTTAAGAGCGTCAATACATCCTGAGAGAAGCTTTGAGCCTATAAATTCGTTGAAACGCCCTACAACAATTGCAAATTTACCTTTTTCCGCCGTTAAATTACCTTCATAAATTTTTACCATCTTTATTATTCTCCAATATAAAGTCAGTCCAGAATATGTTCCATTTTATCACGCTTGGTGCACATATATTTTTCATTATGCTCATTTATGCATGCCGGAAGCTCAATCCTATCATCAATTTCAAGCCCGTAGCCTTCTAAGCCGACGATTTTTTTGGGATTATTTGTTATCAGCCGAAAATTTTTTATGCCGAGATCAAGCAGAATCTGTGCGCCAACCCCGTAATCCCTGAGATCAGGGTCAAACCCGAGCGCCAGATTGGCTTCCACTGTATCCTGCCCCTGTTCCTGCAATAAATATGCTTTTAATTTGTTTAAAAGTCCTATCCCCCTGCCTTCATGAGCTCTTATATAAACAAGTACACCTTTACCCTCATCTTCAATAAGCTTAAGGGCGTTTCCCAGCTGGTCACCACAGTCACATCTTAAACTATGGAAAATATCACCGGTAAGGCACTCGCTATGCATTCTTACCGCAGGGGATTCTGTTCGGAATTCTTCCGGGTTGCCTTTAACCAGAGCCACATGTTCTGAATTATTAAGTAAATTAAGGTATCCGTAAATATCAAATTCTCCAAAAACAGTAGGCAATTTGGCTTTTATGACTCTTTGCACAAATCTTTCCTTTTTTAGCCTGTATTTTATAATTTGTGCAACTGTAATAAACTTAAGATCGTGTTTTTGGGCAAATTTAATCAGTTCATCACGTCTTGCCATTGTGCCGTCTTCGTTTAGAATTTCGCATATAACCCCGGCAGGGTATAACCCGGCAAGCCTTGCAAGGTCAACGCCTGCTTCTGTCTGTCCTACCCTTTTTAAAACCCCGCCTTTTTTAGCTTCCAGCGGGAATATATGACCCGGTCTTTTTAAATCATCCGGTCTTGTATCAGGATTAACAAGAACTTTAATGGTTGTTGCCCTGTCTAAAGCTGATATTCCGGTAGTGACCCCGAAAGCTGAAGATGCGTCCACGCTTACAGTAAAGGCAGTTCCATGAGATTCTGTATTTTCGCTGACCATCTGGTTTAATTTCAGCTCTTTTGCGCGTTCAGTTGTTAAAGGAGCACAGATTAATCCCCTGCATTCTTTTACCATAAAGTTTATTATCCCGGCAGTAACCTTTTCAGCCGCGCATACAAGGTCACCTTCGTTTTCCCTACTTTCATCGTCAGCTACAATTACAGCTTTTCCGTCTTTTATATCCTGAATAGCTTCTTCAATAGTGCTGAACTCAAATTTATCCTCGATTGCACTTCTAAGGGAGTTAACTTTTTTGTCCATAATTTTTCTCTCAATGTTATCTGATTTAATTACCGGGTTTTTTTTTCTAAAATTACTTAAGACTCTACCCTGCCCGGAAGTTGAACCGGCTTTTCCCGGTTTTTTTAAGTAATTATAAATTTAATTTTAATCAGTAAAGCCGTGTTCTTTAAGATAGTTTTCATTAATATTTCCGCTCATATTATCGTATTTGCCGAGAAACTTTTCAACATATTTGGCAAGAATGTCAGGTTCAAGGTTAATCTTATCACCGGGGTTCAGGAATTTCAAATTAGTTTGGTCAATAGTGGCAGGAATTACAGCCGCGGAAAAATTATTTCCCTCAACAGATGCCACAGTCAGGCTGATTCCGTTTACGCTCACAGAACCTTTATATACCAGGTATTTCATAACATTTTCAGGCGCCTGAAAGTAAAAATTATAGGCTATGCCTTGCTTTTCTTTTTTTAAAAAAGTCCCGACTGCTTCTATATGTCCTGATACTATATGTCCTGCAAACCTGCTGTTTGCGGCCATTGCTCTTTCCAGGTTTACATAATGCCCGGGTTTATAATCGTTTAAAATGGTTAACTCCAGCGTTTCCGGCGAAGTTTCAACCTTAAACCCGAAGTTTTCCGCAACAATCACGGTCTGACAGGCTCCGTCAATTGCCACGCTGTCACCGATCTTGATATCTTCAAGGATTTTTTCACAGTTTATTGTAATAACCGCGCTGTTATCGTGTTTTTTTATGCCGGCAATTATGCCTATCTCTTCAATAAGTCCTGTAAACATACTGTCTTTTCCGGTTACCGCCGAAATATTTTATTTATCCCGGGTTTTTTAGGGAATAGTGAAAATTTTAATATGAAATTATCTTAACACTGAATTTAGCACAAAAATAAAGCAGTTTTGAATAATCTGAATCTTTAAATAGCTGAGAACTCTGATATAGGATAATTTTATTTAATCCCCGCTATTGAGGTTAAATAACTCGAATCACGAATTGTATTTTTTGAAATTTTCTCAAAATCTATATGGAATTGTTAAGGGACTGCGTCCCTTAACCACCTCTGAGGGTGAGCGGGTGGGCGATTTTGAGAAAATTTCAGCAGGCTTTTACAGAGTTTTACGTATTTCGTGATTCAGGTTAATTAAGTAAGTGACAAAAAATTTATAAAAAAAGGCAATTTTTTTCATGTATTTGTTTTTATATAAATAAGAAGAAAAGAGGTATTTAATTAGTATTTTTAATGGAGAGGAATAAAAGGTAAATTAAGGGAGAAAGATAAATGCATGTAGGAGGGTTCACAACCTATAATTTTGATCGAAACGGAAACTTTGAAGGGTATTCTATTACAAAACAAAATAGACCGGCGAATTTATTTTGTGGAGGCTCATTCTGTATGGACCCATGGATGATGGACCCGTTCTGTATGGATTCGTGGATGATGGATATGTTTTGCATGGATCCGTGGATGATGGGAATGTTTGGACCCGGCAACTTTATGGGCAGTTTTAGTCATGGACTCAGAGGACTTGGGATGCGAAACTTGGGTAATAGACTGGGGCTTAGACAGTTTTCATTGGGCGGATTACCTGAGGCAGCAGTTTTAAGAGCTCTTGATACTGCCATAGGTCCGCAATGGAGCATTGAAAGGGATACCTCCTGGGGTGGTAGTCCCTGGAGATTTGGTGGAGGCAGGTTTGGTAGTGAATCCTTAAGGTATAGCAGTAAACCAGATGGCATTATGGGATCAATGATAGATGCTGCCGCAGCTACACAATTAGTTGCCGGATCAATGGCAGCTGTTGGAGAAATTTTTGGAGCACTTGGAAATTTATTTAGTCCTTCCCCTAGAGGAACTCATTATTTCTAAATCCGGGTTATAATTAAAAAATGAAAAAAATTTTCAGGTATAATACCCGCAATTTACGCGATGTTATTCTGCACCTGCAAAGGTCAGCTCCGGAATAACAAAAAATTTTTTCATGCTTATTTCATACAGTACAAAACTTATTGTGTCCGGGTAAAAATATTGAATTTTTATGAATTTCTCGCTGAGAATATAGAGCAAATAAAGCGCAGCAGCCTGTACAGAAAGCTAAGGGTTTTTTCTTCGCGATCGGGACCTTATGTAAAGTACAACGGCAAAAAGGTAATCCAGGTATCTTCCAACAACTATCTGGGTCTTGCCGGAGATGTAAGGCTTCAAAGAGCGGTATCTGAAGCTGTTAAAAAATACGGCGTCGGCTCTACGGGTTCCAGGCTGATATCGGGAACCCATGAATTACACGCCCGGCTTGAAGAGCAAATAGCTGAATTAAAAGGCACTGAACGGGCAATAGTTTTTTCCAGCGGATATGACGCAAACCTCGGAACTTTATCAGCTCTTCTGGGAGAAGATGATGCCGTATACTCCGATGAACTTAATCATGCCAGCATAATAGACGGTATAAGGCTTTCAAAGGCTCAAAAGTTCATCTATAAACATTGTGATGTCGAGCATTTAAGGGAATTATTAAGTGAAAATCATTATAAATACAAATTAAACCTGATTGTAACTGATTCTATATTCAGTATGGATGGAAATAGAGCTCCTTTACAGGAAATAGTAAAGCTAAAAGAGTGCTATGGAGCTGTTTTATTTGTGGATGAAGCTCATTCTTTCGGAATATATGGACCTCATGGGGAAGGACTGGTTCATGAACTGGGAATAGCAGATAAAGTAGATATTCAAATGGGAACCTTAAGCAAGGCAGCCGGTTCAAAAGGCGGTTATATAGCCGGAAGTAACGATTTAATTGAATACCTGGCAAATAAATCAAGGGCATTCATTTTTTCGACAGCCCCGGCTATTCCCTCTATAGCAGCTTCGATTGAAGCTGTTGAAATAATTAAAAAAGCTCATAACTTAAGAAAAAAGCTTCACGGAAATATAAAATATCTTAAAAAAAAGCTTGAAGAGCAGAAATTTAACCTGATTCCCTCAGAGTCCGCGATATTCTGTATTAAATTTGATGATATCGAGCAGACATGTCAGGTATCAGAACAACTTCTTGATAAATATAATGTAATGGCTTTTGCAATAAGACCCCCAACTGTCGAGATTCCACGTATAAGATTATGTACAATGGCTCTACATGAAAAGTCCGACCTGGATTACCTGGTGAGAAGCCTTTCAGAGCTTTTAAATTTAAACAGGAAAGTATGAAAAAACTCAAGTTGCTAAGTAAGTAATAAAAAATTTTAAAATGCATAAGTTTTTTTGTTAATTTCTTATAAAAATGAAATAATTTTATTATAGAATCTCTGATTAAGAAGCGGTGATAGTTATTATGAAAAATTTAGAGCTTATACAAAAGCTTTTTGAAAATTTAAAATGCTCGAGATGTGACAACTTCTTTACAAAAGAAGCTGTTGAGCTTGTACGCAGGGAAGAAAATAATATAGTAGTCAGGGTTAAATGCTCTTATTGCGATAAAAACCTGGGACTTGCAATTCTGGGACTTGATAAAGCCGAATATAAAAACAGCCTGAAGTTTGAAAATAATGATGAAACTGAACCTTTAAACACGGATATTCCTGATGATCCCATAACTTTTGAGGAAGTTATGGATGCACATAAGTTTTTTAGCGGACTGGAAGCGGATTGGACAAAGTATTTACCTAAAAAGGATTAACAGGTAAAAAACAAAAGCTTAGAAGCGGTTTCAAAAGTTTTACCTGCAGGGGTTTTGACAAATTTTTCATATATAAAATCAGAGGTTCAGCTTAAAAAGTCCGTAACTTTTTTCATAAGCGATTTTTTTGTACTATGATCCTTGTAAGAGCAGAAAAAGGAAATTAATATGGATTATATGAGTGGAATTTACATACTTGCCGTAACAATTGCCGCATATCTTATAGGGTCGTTTCCCACAGGCTATATTCTGGTTAAGGCTGTAAAAGGTATAGACCTTAGAGAAACCGGCAGCAAAAGCACTGGAGCAACCAACGTAAAAAGAGTTATGGGAATGCCTGCTTTTATTTTTGTTATGTTTTTTGACGGACTTAAAGGTATGTTGCCGATTTTTGGGGCAAAATACCTGGAAACTAAACTTGACTTGTTGCCGGAGCTTCATATCCTGCCTGTTCTGGTTGCTGTTGCAATTATTTTAGGTCATAGCAAATCAATTTTTCTGGGGTTTAAAGGAGGAAAATCAGTGGCTTCGGGAGTAGGAACAATTTTAGGGCTTTACCCGCCGGTTGGTTTAATCACGGCAGGTCTGTGGATTGTGCTGACTTATCTGACAAAAGTAGTTTCCATAAGTTCTATGATAGTTGTTCTGCTTACGCCGGTATGGATGTTCGTATTTAAACAACCCCTCAGTTTTGTTGTTTACTGCTTTTTAGGGGCTGTTTATATAGTCTTCCTGCACAGGGAAAACATAAAAAGGCTTATATCAAAAACTGAAAGCAAAATAAGAAATTAGAGCTTGTAAGAAGGATAAAAATCCTTATGTTCAGGGCTGATCAAAGCTTGAATAACATTTGAAAGGGCGATTATTATATTCAAAAAGCTTATGATACGTTGAAAAATAGGGAAGATTTACTGTTTTTAGCTGTCGGGGGAGAAACCACAGCTTATATTGAGCATAATTTCTTAAATATATACTATATAAGGAAGTATGAAAAAATTTTACGTAAGAATTTTTTCATATCTTTTTATGTGTATCGTTATGTAACTATTTTAAAAAAACCCGCTGATTTAATGTTGAAAATATAAGATAATTCCTCTATATACAGGGTATTAATTATAAATTGATTATTTATAATAAATTTTTTATTGGTTAGAGGATAAAATTGATTAATAAAAAAAGAAAAGATAAGCTTATATTTCTAACCTGGCTTATGCCCGGGCTTGAAATAAAAAGATGGATGTTTCTAACTTTTACAGGAACAGTTTTGGCTGTGCTGGGAGCGGCAATATTACTGGAATTACACCCAATACATTACACCTTTGAATTTATAAAAACTATAGCCCGAACTTCACATTCTGAAATCACAGGATCTGCTATATTTGTTCTGGGACTGGTCTTTTTCTTATGGGGCTGGAAACGGACAAACAGTTCAATAATTACCGCGGTAAAACCCGATGCTCACCTGCTTGAAAACCTCTATGTCCAGAGAAAATTAAGCAGAGGTCCTAAAATAGTTGCGATAGGAGGCGGCACAGGACTTTCTACTATATTAAAGGGATTAAAACATATTACCGGGAATATAACAGCTGTTGTTACAGTGGGAGATGACGGAGGAAGCTCAGGCCGGCTCAGGGAAGAAATGGGAATCCTTCCTCCGGGTGACATCAGAAACTGCATAGCAGGACTTGCCAATGAAGAAAGCCTTGTTACGGAATTATTCCAGTACAGGTTTAAAACAGGCAGCGGACTGGAAGGACATAGCTTTGGAAATTTGTTTCTTTCCGCTCTTTGCGCAATTACGGGAGATATGGTCTTAGCCGTAAAGGAGTCATCCAAGGTCTTATCAATAAGAGGGTGTGTTCTTCCATCTACTCTTGATGATATGAAACTTATTGCGGAATTGGAAGACGGCAGGATTATCTATGGAGAATCAAATATTCCCGAAGCTAACGGCAAAATTTTAAGACTAAAAGCTACTCCTGAAGAACTAAAAGCTTTAGATGAAGTTATTTTAGCAATAAACGAAGCTGATATTATAATTATGGGACCGGGAAGCCTTTATACAAGCATAATTCCTAATTTACTAATAGAGGAAATCTCAGAAGCAATATCAAAATCTGAAGCAAAGAAATTTTATATCTGTAATATAATGACCCAGCCCGGTGAAACAGATAATTATAGTGTATCGGATCACGTAAAAGCAATTCTTGAACATTCAAAATACGATAATATTATTAATACCGTACTTGTAAACGATAGCCTGCCTAAGAACCTTGCGCTTAAATACAAGGCAGCAGACTCTTTTCCTGTACCGCTTGATTCGGAGAAATTAAAAGAATTAGGAGTAAATATTCTAACCAGAAGATTAATCGAAGAAAACAGCGAAGGACTTGTAAGACACAGCCCTGAGAGAATAGCAAAAATTATCAGTGAATGGTTTAAAGCAAACAACAGGAAAAACGGCAGGTTAGAGAGCCTGGAAAAAAGAGCCGAATCATTAGAAGATAAAATTTTACTTTGATAACGCTAAAAATATCTGTAATTCAATGAAAAAAACCGAAAAAATAACTCTTAATACAATAAAAAAATACAGGGCAGATAATAAAAAAATAACTGCATTAACAGCTTATGACTATTCAACAGCCAGAATCCTTGATGAATCAGGCATAGATATTATTCTGGTTGGAGATTCTCTTGCTATGGTTGCTCTCGGGTATGAGACCACTCATTCTGTAACGGTGGAAGATATGCTCTATCATACAAAAGCTGTTTGCAAAGGAGTTAATCGGGCTTTAATTGTTGCGGACATGCCTTTTATGAGCTATCAGGCAGATATGAAAGATGCCTTAATCAATGCAGGCAGGTTTATAAAAGAAGCAGGATCTCATGCGGTAAAGCTGGAAGGCGGTTATGAGCACGTTGTCAATGTGACAAAAAGATGTACGGAATCAGGAATCCCTGTGATGTCCCATCTTGGCTTTACTCCCCAGTTTCTGTTCTCAATAGGCGGTTATAATATGCAGGGGAAAAACCGGGAGGCTATGGAAAAAATTCTTGAACAGGCGCTGAAATTGCAAAGCGCCGGGGCTTTTTCACTGGTACTGGAGATGGTGCCGGAGGAATGCGCAAAAATAATCACTGAAAACCTCGATATTCCCACAATAGGAATCGGGGCAGGAAGATATTGCAGCGGGCAAATCCTTGTTACTGATGATATTACCGGAAAATACCGTGATTTTACTCCTAAATTCGCCAGAAAGTACGCTGATATAGGTTCAATTATAAAAAATGCCGCTACCAGCTATAGAAATGACGTGGAAGAAGGAGTTTTCCCTTCTGAAGCAGAAATTTTTAACCTTGATGAAAATGAGAAAAAACGGCTTGAAAGTTTTAAAACCGGAAAATAATTGATGAAAGATACTTTAATAACTAAAATTATTGATAACATAGCTGATATACGCCGGGAAGTAAGCAGGTTCAAGGAAAAAAAAGCAAAAATAGGTTTTGTGCCTACTATGGGTGCGCTTCATATCGGTCATGAAAGTCTGATAAAGCAGGCAAAGAAGGAATGCGATATTGTCATAGTCAGTATTTTCGTTAATTCCATACAATTTGGACCGGCTGAAGATTTTGATAAATACCCCAGGCAACTTGAATCGGACAGGGAAATCTGCTCGAAACTTGGGGTAGAAATAATCTTTGCCCCGGCTCAGGAAGAAATGTATCCGCATAGCGGGAATTCCCTGGAAGAGAGCTTCACAATGGTTGTTCCTCCCCTGACTTATCAGGATAAGCTTTGCGGGAAATCCAGAAAAGATCATTTTAACGGGGTTGCAACAGTGGTACTTAAACTGTTTAATATAGTTACTCCGGATAATGCATATTTTGGAAAAAAAGACGCACAACAGCTTTTAATAATCAAAAAAATGTTAAAGGACTTGAATCTGCCTGTGCAAATAGTGGATTGCCCTGCAATAAGAGAACCTGACGGGCTTGCATGCAGCTCAAGAAACAAATATCTTACAGAAGAATCTCGAAAAAAAGCTTTAAGTATCAGTAAAGCCTTAAAAAAAGCCGAAGAATTACATAATTCAGGATTAAGTTCAGTTTCCTCGATAATTAGCCGGTCCGGAGAATTACTGCATCCGGACCTGGAAATTGAATATTTTGAGGCTTATAATGCAGATACTTTAATGCCTGTTGAAAAAATGGGGGAAAATGTCCTGGTAGCAATAGCTGTAAAAATAGACGGGATAAGGCTTATAGATAATTTAATTATTTAGGTTTTATTTTCTGCTTCATTTTAGTAATTTTTTAGAGAATTTATTATTCAAAAGATTTTGGTTTATGGTTATACTATATTATTAATAATAAAACAGCCATGATGGTAAAAAGTATAGAGAGCATATTTTACAGTTAGAGTCGAGTTAATGATAAAATATATAAAAACATTTGTTAAAATTTTTGAAGGGCTTATGTGGCTTTATTTGCCTGTAGTAATGATTTACTGGTCTTTAAGCCTGATAGAACTTAATGCTATAATCCCGCTAAAAGCAACCATAGGAGTTATTATAATGCCTTTGGTTATTATTATAGATAAATATTTTGATTTTCAATTTGTTTTTCGAAACACAGAAGTTGATTACACTCCGGTTATTTTAGCGGGGGCGGTTACTGTTTCTGCTTTATTGGCTATGTTTGCTTCAAACGTTCTTGATTTTATTGAAGAAAAATTGGAAATTGCAAGAATAGAAATATTGAAGCAAAAGGAAATAAAGACAAAAGCTAAAGAAAAAAAGATGATGGCTCAGGAACTTAATAGAAATAAAATTTTATATGTAATGTTAAAACTTAAAAAAGTTCAAAGACACGAAACTTATCTGATAAATAACGATAAAGACAGCTTTACTGTAGGACTTATTGATTCTTACGAAAACACCATAAAAAATATAGCAAAAAACTTTTCAGGTAAAGAATATAAGGGATTTGACGCAGGTTCTGAAGTAAGCAACTTTGTTTTTACTGATACAGAGCAATTTCTTCTTTACCTGCATTACTTAAATGAAAAAGTGAAAGAAATTAATAAAGGAACAGCAGACGATTTAAATACTATTTTTAGCTATGGTGTTGCATGTAGTTGCAGCCAGGATTTTGCAACTGTTAAGACGGATTTTCAGCTTACAGGTAAGATTTTAAATCTGGTAGGCAGTGAAGAAATTTTTATCACAAGTATTTTAAAGCAAAAACTAAAAAACCTTGATACAGATATCAACATGAAATTTGAATCAAAAGGCGTATATATACTTGATAACAAGGATTTTGATATTTTCAAGCTAAAACTTGAATAAAAACGGCTTCAAAAATTTTTAAGGGGTAAAGAATAAAAACTTACTCATTTTAAAATTTTTATAGAAAATAAAAATTTTACCGTTGTAGAATATAAATTATAATATTGGCTTTTAAGTTTAATTAAATTTAAAGAGGGAAGAGATAATGGTAAAAAAATCTAAAATCACGCTAATTGTACTTATTTCACTGATAGGTCTTTTATATGCGTCTTTTTTATTTTTAACTCCGGCGCTTATTGACCTGAATAAATTCAAACCCGAAATCCAGAAAGCTGTAAAAGATTCAACAGGGCTTGAATTCGAGGCAAAAAACCTGGGGTTTCACACATATTTTGACCTGAGCGCAGGCGTGAATGTGGATAACGCGGAAATTAAGATTGATAATGAAAATTCCCTGCTGAAAGTCGGCAGCGTCAATTTAAAAGTCCCGCTTTTACCGCTGCTTTTCCGGAAAGTTGAAATAGGGGCGGTTAATATTGATAAACCTGAAATCTTTCTTACAAGGCTAAAAAACGGAAAATATGATATTGAGCAGATCATAGAAAAAACCTCACCTCAACCTGAAAAACAGGCTTCGGGGGCAAAGGGGGATTCACAGCCGGCTGCTGACGTTGCATTTGAGCCTGTATTTAACGACCTGGATGTAGCTATCAGCAATTACACGGTTAACTTAGCAGATGAATCCTTCCCTGAAACAAGACATTTTAGCCTTAAAGGGGATGTTCTCAAAATTGAGGACTTTAATCCTGAAAAATATGTCAAATTAGCGGCAAAAGGCGCTTTTTACATAGAAGATAACCCTAAAATTAACTATGACATAGCTGTTGCAACTGATATCCCGGTTGCGGGAGAAGAAAAGAAAAAAACAGCTAAAACTCCTGAACCTCAAACTTCTGCCGAAAAACCCGTAAACCGGACAGCACAGAGAATTGATCCTATAGAAAGGCTTATTAAATACGACTTTAAAGGTGATATCACAGCTGACTTAAGACTGAAAAACCGGGGCGCTTTCCCTGAAATCCACGGAATCATGGGTTTTGACAAACTTTCTTTTAAAGTCGACGGGCAAAAACTACCTGACAGCTACGGAAAATTTAACTTTTCCGGTAAAAAAACAGATGTTAATTCAAAATTATTCATAACCCCGAAAGCATATGTTGAAATTGCGGGAAAAGTTAAAAATATAGCTAAACAGGACTTTGATATTAATGTAAAAACAGCTGAGATCCAGCTTACTGATGTAAAAAAATTCGTATACTCTTTTGCGGACGCGTTTAACGCTGATGTAAAGCCGCTTAATAACATTGATTTATCAGGAAAACTCAAGGCTGATTTTAACCTTAAAAAGAACAACTACCAGGGCTACCTGAATATATTTCAAGCCAGCCTTTTCCATAAAGACATTTGCCGACCGCTGAAAAATTTCAACAGCAGTCTGAAATTCGACAAAAACAAAATTATTATTGAGAAAACCGCGGGTTCTATAGGCGGTATCGGCTTTAGTGCGACCGGCAATATAACCTCAGACCTGAAAACCGATATTAAAGCGGATTTCCCGGATATAAACCTTAAAACAGCAGTCGATATCATACAAAACAGCCGCATGTTCGCTGATTTAAGACCACAGCTTCAAGATTTTAAAAACATTTCAGGAAATTTAAAAGCTGAAGCAATTATAAAAGGAAAACTTGATAAAAAAATTAATCCCGAATTCCTTATTACATTTGATAAAGCCGGGGCATATATTGTATCAGCAGGGCTGCCTGTGGCTATAACCCGGGGAAGTATTAAGGCTGACCATAAAAAGGCTGAATTTAAAGATATAAAAGTAATAGCATCATACAGTCCAGTCAACTTATCAGGGCAAATAACCGACTTAACAGGTGATATAGACATAGACATCACGGGTAATGGACTGGTTTCAGGGGCAGATATTAAAAAATACCTGCCAAAAGACGTCCGGAAAAACGTTAAAGTCACTAATCTTCCGCTGCTGGCTAAAATTACGGGCAAAGCCGATAATCTTGACGTGACTGCACAGACAAATATTGATAAGCTGGCAACTATAGTCAAAATTGACCAGCCTGCCGGTGTTTCAAATATAATACACGTAAACGCAAACGTAAAACCAAAGTCAATTTTAATAACAAACGCGGGGCTTTTTGGGGTATCCAACCCTGTTAAAGAAAACGGACTGTATAATCTCGGATTGGCACAGGGATTAATCTCTGTAAAAGGGGATATTAACAGCGCTAATACGCCTGATCCTTACTTACACAATATTAAAGTTGATATCTCAGGTTTGAATTTATCACTTATAGAGCCTAAAGGAAAGGTTCAGCTAAACGGAAACCTTCTTGTAAAGGGTAAATCATCAGCCCCGAAGGCATATGGAATCCTGAGCGTAAGAAATATAGATATACCTTCTATGTATATCAAGACAGACGGTGTTGATATAGCTTTAAAAGAAGAGGAAATAACCTTTAATACTGCTATTTTGAACATTCTTGACTCAAAATTAATGCTCTCGGCAGTGCTGGAAAACAAATTATCACCTCCATATGTTGTTAAATCAGTAAAAGTCAATTCTGACTTTATTAATATAGACAAGCTCAGCAAGGCTTTTGCGCCTGCTCCCGCACCCGGGGGCAGACCTCAGGGAAAACCGGTAAACAAAGGCATGCCCCCCGGCAGGCAGCAATCCCGGGATATTCCGGTGATTGTTCACAACGGAGAGTTTTTAGCCAAAAAACTTGTTGTAAGTAAACTGCTAAATAACGATATGTCGTTTAATTTCACCATAAACCCGCTGAACTGGCTTGAGATAAGGAACTTCGTAACTCATACAGGCGGCGGAGTCGGTACAGGTATTATTGATATGGACCTGAAAACCACGAAATTAGACATTGACTGCACGGCTGATAACATAGAAATCAATGCACTTGCTTCTACACTGGCTGGAACGCCAAATGAAATTTTCGGCAGGATGAAAGGACGGATTAAACTTACAACTATAGGGCAAACTCCTGAAGCCATGACGCAAAACGCTGTAGGAAGGATGGATTTCTATATTGAAAACGGGCACCTGCCAAGAATTGCAAATCTGGAATACCTGCTGGGCGCTAATAACCTGTCTGTAAAAGGACTTACAGACTCGCTGCTTTTAAACACGCTTCAATTTGAGGAAGCAGGTAAAACCAACCAGTTTGACACTCTTGAAGGATTGGTAATGATTAGCGGAGGTACTCTGGAAATACAGGAAATCAAAATGAAAGGGAAATACCTGAGCTCATTTATCTCCGGTACAATCCGGATGGGCAGTAATTACGCTGATTTAACCGTGCTCAGTAAGCTTTCAGGCAGGATTGTCAAAAATCTTGGTCCAATAACTGATCTTTCAATAGATAAGCTGATAAGACAACTTCCCGGTGAATGGGGACAGCTTATAGCAGACCAGAGACTGGCTAATCAATACCCTCGCAGGGACAGGATTCCGTCTTTGAATAATGATCCCCTGCCGGATGACAGGGATTTTGCGGTTCAAATCAACGGGGTTCTTGGAAAACCACGAGCTGTCAGGATGTTCGAATGGCTTCCCGTACAAAATCAACAGTAAAAATGGGAATCTATATACTATAGCCTTGTCCACTGCTTGCAGGAACCTTCCAAATCTCCTGTAACATATCTGGTGAGTTCATTTAATGATTTAAATTTAATGCTTGATTTTGTTTTATACAAATCATTGTATTGAGTAATTTGTAACAAATTTTGCTTTATATCTTTTTCCCGTTTAAGTTTTAATTGCTTATTTGCAGGAATAGTCAGGTATGAGTTTTTTAATAAAATAAACTCTGACTCACCTTTGGTTTTACCGGTTTTATACTTAGCTTTTAGCTCAACCCCGCCTTTTAGCTCTCTGAGAACTAATGAAAAAATTACATCTTCTTTTGGAGTGCCAAATTTAGATTCAGCTTTTTCTAATATTTTATCCAGCTTCATAAAATCAAGCATTATTTTAATAGCAGGAATACTTATCCCATAAGTATGAACCAAGATTCTAATTTTTTTAATGCAATCAATATCGTTTAAGCTATAAAGTCTTTTTTTAGGTGAAGACCTATATGGAGTTATAAGCCCTTCATCTTCATACCTTCTTAACCTATCAGTTGATAATCCTACTTCGTTTGCTATGTATGAAATTGAAAATGCCGGTTTATCAGGTTCTATTTTAGCTTTTTGCCTGGAGGTCAATGTTATTACCTTAAAATTAATTAAGTTTTATAACATTTATTTTATTGGTTTTACATAATTTATAAAATTAGGCATAATAACATTTAATTATCAAATATTTTAACATTTGATAATTAAATGTTTTATTTTATAATATAAAAACTAAATATATAAGTATTTAAGAAAAGCAGGAAGTTTTATGGATAAAACCTCATTTGAAACAGATAAACCTATGTTCCCAATCAGTGTGGTGGCAGATATTCTTAAAGTACACCAGCGTACGCTAAGAATTTATGATGATGAAAAGATTTTGGTTCCAGGCAGATCGCCAAAAAATAGACGTCTTTATTCTTATAATGACATTGAAAAAGGAAAACTTATCCAGCATTTAACCAGGGAATTAGGGCTTAACCTGGCAGGAGTAAAAATAGCCCTTGTACTGCTTGAAGAAGCTGATATTTTTCCTGATAACTATGCTGAAAAGGTAAACGGCATAATTGCACAATATGAGGTAAATCCAGTTGGGTAACAGCTTTAAATCCGCATTATTTGAGGTTGGGTTAAAAAATAGAATTTTTTAACCCAACCTACTGCTATTTGCTTAAAAATACTGCCATAGCGTTTTATTAATTAACTTGAATCTCTAATTGCATACATGCAATATTTGCCAAAACCCACCCACAGCCACCCTAAAGGTGGAAAAGAGGCGTAGCCTCTTTTCGATTCTCTATAATTTTTTGGCAAATATTGCTCAGTCATATCCTGGCTTTTGGCTAATTCGCGACTCGAGTTAATTAGTAAATTTATTGAAGCATATTTTTTTCGTCAAGATATTTTAAAACCCATTTTTCAATCATGGGAGTGGGTTTGGTTTTGTCATCTTCACATGCTTTTTTAAATAATTCCCATAACTCAGGGTTAAACATTAATGTTGTTCTTTTAGTTTTATTGCTTGTAAGGTTAAGGATTTTATCAGTTTTAGACATATTTATGCCCACAATACATATGCATAATCATATGTATATATTATTTTATGAGTTTTGTATTGAACAACTGTAGTATTTATGCATAATATTTATTATGTATAAATCAAGAGGCATGAAATAAATTCAATGAATAATAAAATCAATATAAACCCGGATGCACCTGTATTACCAATAAGCGTTGTAGCAGAACATTTAAAAGTACACCAGCGCACATTAAGAATATATGATGATGAAAAGATTTTGGTTCCAGGCAGATCTCCAAAAAATAGACGTCTTTATTCTTGTAATGACATTGAAAAAGCAAAATTTATCCAATATTTAACACAAAGTTTAGGACTTAATCTGGCAGGAGTAAAAATTACATTGGCATTACTTAAAAGATCAGATGTTTCTCCTGAAAATTATACGCAAAAAATAGAAAAAATAGCTTTAAAATATGATTTAAATAAAGAAAAAAAATGAAGTCAAAAAAATAGCAGATATTTTGTGATTTAGTATTAATTTTCAGGAAGAAGAAGATTGGCAAGACTGGTAAGAATAAAGGCTTATAACTATTGGAGCAGGAAAAATACCGGCTTTTTATAAATAAAGTCATTTTTAAAAATTTTTGATTTAGTTATATTTTATTTATAATAAAAACATGCGCCCGTAGCTCAGCTGGACTGTGAGGCGTGCCGAACGAAAACTAAAGAGTTATAAATACTCTAGCCAGCTGCAAAAAATGAATATTATAAGATGCGCCCGTAGCTCAGCTGGATAGAGTGTTTGGCTACGAACCAAAAGGTCGGGGGTTCGAATCCCTCCGGGCGTGAGCTTTAAAAAACAAGGACTTCGAAAAATTATCGAAGTCCTTTCGAGTTAAAAAAAGACTGGTATTGACTTTAATATGTGTATTTGTTAATATTAAAACAGGAATTAAATGAGAATTATTCTCAATAAAAAAAGGCATTTATAAAAAATCACATGTTTTATTAATAAAAGAAAAATGAGGCGAATATGGTTAGTCTTTGTGAATTAGAAATAGGACAGGAAGCAGAAATCTCACAATTTCTGGACACAGGTATAAAGTTTAACACTCAGAGATTTGGACTTTTTGAGGGTGGAAAAATTAAATGTATAGCTAAACCGGGACCTGTAATAGTCGAAATAAGCAGACAAGTTGTAGCTGTAGGGAAAAATCTTTCCAAGAAAATTTTTGTAGATATCTGCGAAAATAAATAATTTTTATTAAGCAAAGCTAGCTTGAAAAAAGAATCTTGTTGTATTAAATAATAAATTAAACATAAATTTTATTTATTAATAGTATGCCTGGTTTTTAATAAATATCGGGGGACAAGCTAAATACGTGCCAACAGCTCTTCATGACTTAAAAAAAAGACATCTTCTGCTTATTTCAGATAAAAAAAATTCTCTTTCGGAAGTCTGGCAGGACTTTTTGGAATTTTATCCTGATATAACAGCAGTTGTGGATAGATATAATGATTTTAAGCTTAGCTATAAAGAATTATATGAATATATTTATCGGTTTGCTTCAGGGTTACAATCTTTAGGAGTTAATAAAGGCGATCATATATGCCTGTTTTCAGAAA
>JANQEP010000071.1 GCA_028278305.1 Candidatus Gastranaerophilales bacterium | reverse complement strand
ACCCTCAGAGGTGGTTAAAGGCTCCGCCTTTAACAATTCCATATAGATTTTTAAAAATTTTACGTAAGAATTTTTTCTTTGTTCCTTACTTCCTTAAATTTACTTTTAAAAACAATTTTATAGTTTCAGTCGATTTTAGCCGGGCAAAACGTTATTAGCGTATTAAACATAAAAGTTAATGTAAAAATTTTTGTATTAAATTTCTGACAATAAATCCTGCCATGAGATAGCCTGCAACCGGAGGCACAAAAGGAGAGCTTCCTGGAGAAAATTTCTTGATTTCACTGGTTTTATCGCCATGCCTGACTTTTAAAACAGAAAAATTTTTTTCTGTTTTAAATGGCTTTTCAAGACTTGCAACAGCGGGTAAATCCTTTGCCAGTCCTCTTTTTTTCAGCTGGTAAATTACATTTTTTGCAAAAGGACACTTTTTTGTATTTATTTCAGAAATATCAGTAATATACAATTCCTCAGGCTTTAGCCTGTTACCTGCCCCCAGGCATGTTATAACCGGAATCCCTTTTTCCTTGCATATTTCTATAAGTTCGATTTTTGATTTTAATGTATCAATTGCATCAGCTACAAAATCCACATTTTTATTGATAATTTTTTTTATCAGACTCTCAGAGCAAAATTCATTTATTTCATTAACCTGAATATGAGGGTTTATCAGGTTTATTCTTTGTTTCATAAGATTGACTTTAAATTTTCCGATATCGGGAATCAGGGCATGAAGCTGTCTGTTTATGTTGGATTCAGATACAACATCAAAATCCACCAGGGTTATAGTGCCTATGCCGCTTCTTGCAAGTGCTTCGGCAAGATAGCTTCCAACTCCGCCAATTCCTATAACCGCCACATGTTTTTTAAAAAGTTCCTGCTGCCCGTCTTTTCCCCAGATCAGCTCATTTCTGCCGTAAATTTCTGTTAGCAAAGAAGTCATATATTCAATTACGTTTTTTGTTATTTCCAGTATTATTTTACTGCAAAATAAAAAGATCCACTGAGTGTTCAGTTAAGTTTGAATTTAAAAATCTGCCGGTTACGGTTTAGCTAACCGAGCTGCCATAGCTAAAGAAACGTTTAATACTTGAATCTACAATCTTCTGTGCCGATTCAATTTCTGTATTTACAGCTTTCAATAATGTCTGGTATCTCAGTAATTGCTGGTCAAGTTTCTTCTCCATAAGCTGGAGTTTTTCCCGACGGGCTTCCATTGCTCTATATTCCGGAGACTCAGGATCAAGTTCGCTTCCAGCAGAAATAAGCTCAACAGCCTGCACTGATACACGCATTTTTGTTGAGCTTAAATCCTGTATTTTATATTCAAGATTTAATTGTTCTTGTGTTAAATAACTTAGTCTTATTAATCCTGAAAAAAGTCCCATTGATTTTTCCCCGTCCGGTTAATATTTACTTTATCTGTATTTGTTAAGGGCACTGCCTCCCGATGAATTATTCGGATTGTTTTCATGTATTAACTTTTCCATCTGGTGCATTCTATAGTGCATCAGGTGAACCTGGTATTTTAATATCTTGAGCCTTTTGCCCGAAGTCAGAAAAACATAGATTGATTTTGTAATATTGGCAATTGACGCCATTACAGGGTTTCTCTTTTTAAAATAAGAGTATGAGATACTAATAAAGCTCTTAATATCTTGAAGTTGTCTATTTACGACTGATAAGGCTGTTGACATTTACAAAGTACTCCTTAATTCAATTTTCAATATTCAAACCAACCTGTTCCTATATATATAAAAACAATGTTTATGCCAAGATTTACTCTTTTTTGTAAATATTTATTAAGAAACATTGTTTTTTTTGTAAAAAATCCTGTTTTTTAAGGTTTGAATATCGTACTCCTATTAGTTTAATCCCTGTTTTAACTGTTAATAAACTTAAAGTTAATAGAAAAAGTTAGCGGACAAAATTTATAGATTTTAAAGTTGGTCCCTGATTTGTTATTTCAATAATTTCCAGTTTTTGTGCCAGATTAGTTTTGTTTGATTCAAGTACTTTAAGAATTTTTTTTCTGTATATGGCAGGCTTTATAAAATTATGGTGTAGTTTTTTATAATTTTTAAAAAGATACAAAAATTTTTTTATTCTGGTAAAAATAAGTCTTATATAAAGTCTGAACATTTTCACCTCTGCCTAAAGGTCATTAACCGCTTTTGAATCGCCTTCAATAGAGTTTTTAAGCATTTTTTTGATGATATCCCCCTGGGCATCAAGCTGTTTTACTGTTGTTTCAAGATTTTTAATTTTCATAGTAAGTATAGTATCAGCATTTGTAAGAACCCTGCCGGCTAAATACTGATAAGTACTTACAGCTGCGCCTGAATACCCGCTCATTAAGTTTCCTGCAAGGGCTGCTACAATTCCGCTCGGACCAAAATACGGTGCCAGGTGTGACATTATACCCCCGACTCCGCCGACAAAACTTGCAACAGGCAGGGTAATATCGCTAAATTGTCCGCTTCCCGCGGTAAGTCCGGTAAAAACCCCTGCTGCGGGAGTGTAAGAATTACCGCCCGGAATAGTTGTGGTAAGAGGTGATGCCCCGCCTGTCGGCATTCCACCTATAGAAAATGTTCTTGCGAGCGGATTGGAATAACTTCCTAATCCTATTAACCCGGAAATTCCTAACGAACCAAGTCCTAAAGCCGTATTAAACCCGGATGAGCCAATTGATGCAGCTCCGCCTGAGGGAAAGCCCGGATATTTACCCACGTTATTCATACCAAAAGCAGACTGAACTCCCGGTATAGTGGAATAGCCTCCTGTAACTGGCGAGGAGTATGAAGTTCCGGGAATATTTATGGAAGATGAACCTAAAACAGGCATATAATTAGAAGGTCCTATAAGCCTTGAAAGACCAAGTAAAAATTGACCGACATGACCGTAAGCGGTTGCACCTCCAAGACCCGAACCACTGACAGTTAAATCCCTTAGCTTATCATAGGTTTCAAAAACCATTGCTTTAGCGTCACTGCTTGATTTGCCATACTTATTTGATATGGTTAGCAAATGATCATTTTTATAACTCATAGCTTTTTTCTTCCCTCGCTCTTTCCTTCCTCACTTTTTTATCGGCGCGGTCGGGTTGCAATTAATGGTGATAAGGTCAATAGCCTTCCTTTTTTATAAATTAAGCAAATGTTTTGTAAGTCATATCAATGTTTTTATCGATAACTTTATTAACGGCATCAACTTCTGTTTGAACTTCCTGATGCTGTGTATCTACATTTCTAAGTTCTAATTCAAGAGTTCTGTCAATAGCATGTTTTTGCTCAAGTTCTGCTTCTACTGCGTAATATAACTCAGGATTTGTCAGTAAACCATTATCACCTACCTGGGCAGCAATCTGCATCTGCTCAACAAGCTGTTCCATGGCATGAGCATTAATCGTACGTTCCTGGTTAATTTGCTGTCCTTTAAATTCCAGATCGCTTTTTCTGGCGGTTAACTGTAAGAATCTTGCCTGGCTAGCTGCTAAGCCCATGGTATTGCCTCCGTTTTTTCGTAAAGGTACTTACTCAATATATCGACACGTTTGATTTATTCTTTAAATTTTTTTTTAAACTTTTTAAGGAAAGTATTGTTACTTATGCCGAATATAAACTTTCGTATTGAAAAAAGGCTAATATGGTCAAATCAGCCTTTAAACCGAATGTGTGCTTTAATTCCGGTAAAATTCCCTTCACTGACTCCAATATAAATTGAAGCCCCTTTTAATCTGTGTAGTGTGTATTTTAAGGAGTTCATTATCTTTTATAATGTTTTTTTAAATTCAGGCAATTTTTATACAAAATAAATAAAATTTCTTTTACAAAAATTAACAATATTTAACCAGAATTACTAATTGCCCGTATGCAAGAGATTCGGGTTAAATATCAATACTTTCTCCAGGTTTAAGAATTACGCATTCTTTTCCTATAGTTTCGATTTCAGCCTTAAATTCTTCGGGATCAGCTTTAATTGGCGGAAAAGTATTATAATGCATCGGGATAATTTTTTTACTTTCAAGCCATTGAGCTGCTTTAACAGCCTCGTTTATCCCCATTGTATAAAATCCTCCTATAGGAAGCAGTGCAATTTCCGGCTTATAAAATTCCCCGATCATTTTCATATCATAATGAAGCCCTGTATCCCCCGCATGATAAATTGATTTTCCCCCGATATTTACAAGAATACTTGAGGGAACACCGCCGTATTTTCCGTCCGGGGTTCCGCTGCTATGAGCGGCAGGAAGCCAGTATGCGCTTCCCCATGAAAAAGGGACTTTTCCTCCTATGTTTATACCCCGGGCTTTAGCTCCTTTTTCCCCGCAGTAGTTTGCAAGCTCAAATATAGCGGTGATCCGGGCTCCTGTCTTTTTTGAAATTTCTATACTGTCTCCCAGATGGTCACTATGGGCATGAGTCACAAGAATATCATCGGCTTTCAGGTCAGAAAACGCGGAAACAGGGTTCCCCGAGATAAACGGGTCTATAAGTATAGAATGGTTTTCACCGGTAATTTTAAATGCGCTGTGTCCTATAAAAGTTATTTTTACCATATATTTCTCCTTATTTTTTGATTAATTAACTCGGATTATACTTTAAACCCGGATTTTTTAATAATTCACCCGGGTTAATTTCTAACGCATTGAAAAATTTTATGTAAGAACTTTACTCGAATTGCTAAATAACCTGAATCTCTAATTAGCCAAAAGCCAGGATATGACTGAGCAATATTTGTTTGCGAAGCGGGAGCGTAAAATGGTCCGGCTTTGCCGGTCAT
>JANQEP010000145.1 GCA_028278305.1 Candidatus Gastranaerophilales bacterium | reverse complement strand
GCCCTCCTTTATTATCAGGAAAGCATATTTTTAAAGATTTTTAATTACCATTTAATTTAATATCACTGCCCAAAATTTTTACGTAAGAATTTTTTCTTTATTCCTTACTTCCTTAAAATTGCTATTTGCATATATGCAACATTTGCTAAAACCCTTGCAAAACCGGAGTGTTGCGAACTCCTGCTTCGCAACGAAAATGAGTTTTTACGAACTCCTGCTTCGCTAATAAATGTTGCTCAGTCATATCCTGGTTTTCGGCTAAATTATAATTGGGTTATTTATCCTCTGTAGTTTTCCAGAAGGTCTGTTACTGACTTATTTGAGTAAATCATCTTAATAGCTTCTCCCAGAAGAGGAGCAACATTCAGCTGAACTATATTGGAAGGTACATTTTCTTTTAGCGGAATTGTGTTAGTTACAATAACTTCCTTAATTACGCTGTTTCCAAGTCTCTCAAGCGCAGGACCGCTGAATACGGGATGAGCCGCACAGGCAAAGACTTCTCTTGCTCCTTCCCTTTTTAACAGTCTTGCTGATTCTGTTATAGTACCTGCTGAATCAATCATATCATCAACCAGAATCGCTATTTTATCGTCAACATCACCGATTAAGTTTTCCACTTCCGCAAGATTATGCACCTGTCTTCTTTTATCAACAATTGCTATAGGACAGTTAAGCTGTCTTGCGACTTTTCTTGCTCTTTCCACGCCTCCGGCATCAGGGCTTACTACTACCATTTCTTCTGAGTTGTAGTTTTTATTTAGTATATAGTTAATTAAAACAGGCTCAACCAGTACGTGATCTACAAGTGTGCTGAAAAATCCCTGAAGCTGTCCTGTATGAAGGTCTACCGCAAGCACTCTTGTGGCTCCTGCCGTTGCAAGTAAGTCCGCAACCAGTTTTGCGCTTATAGCTTCCCTGCCGGAAGTTTTTCTGTCCTGTCTTGCGTATGCATAATAAGGAATCACAGCTGTTATTGTTTTTGCGCTGGCTCTTTTAAAGGCGTCAAGCATTACAAGAAGCTCGACAAGGTTTCTGTTTACAGGGTCGCAAAGTGACTGGACTATAAAAACATCATCTCCGCGTATACTTTCCTGCACCCGCACATAAATTTCACCGTCGCTGAAATTTTTAATCTGGATCGTGCCGAGGTTTATGCCGAGGTGACCGGCAATATCTTCTGCAAGAGAATGGTGAGCCCTGCCCGAAAAAACTTTGATATCCTCAAGTGATTTTGTAATTTCCTGTTTTTGCATTTCTGTTAATTCCAGTGTCAATTTTACTACCTCCATAATATCAGATTTATAATTACCAGTTGTTTTTTAATTTCAGGTTTATAAATTTGTTTTATTTAATTTTTTTTCTACCCATTTCTCTATAATTCTTTGCTTTTCTCTTGCCAGGGCAAGTGCTAAGGGGGGAACATTCCTGGTAATTACAGAGCCTGCGCCCACGCTGGCATTTTCCTCTACGGTTACAGGCGCTATTAAAACACAGTTTGAACCTATTTTCACCCCGTTTTCTATGCGGGTTTTACTTTTTGTTTTAGTTAAAGGGTCATAATTTGCGGTAATTGTTCCTGCCCCAATGTTTACGTCTGCTCCCAGGTAAGCGTCGCCTATATAACTTAAATGCGACAAATTAGTAGAACTGTTTACCCGGGAATTTTTCACTTCCACAAAATTCCCTATCCTTACGTTTTCTGCGATATCCGCATGGTTTCTTAGCCGGGCAAACGGTCCCACAGTCGAGTTAGATCCTATTGAAGAATCAGAAACCTTTGATTGAACAATTTTAACATTATCACCGGCTTTAACATTACCCTCAATAAAGTTACCTGGTCCTAAAACGCAATTTTTACCAAAATGATTCATCCCCTCAAAAACACATCCCGGGTATACCACGGAATCCCGTTCTATTTCAGTTTCAGGGGAAATCAGCGTGTTTTGGGGAGAAACAAAGCTTACACCCTGGTCCATTAAGTTTTCTATGGTGATATTACTCAGGATTTTCGTAGCTTCAGCAAGATGTTTTCTGGAATTGATTCCAAAAATTTCATAACTGTTTTCTATAGTGAATATCGAGGTTTTAAATCCTTTTTTAACAGACCAGTCAATAATATCAGTAAGATAATATTCTTTCTGAGCATTATCAGCAGTAATTTCAAAAAACGCGGGAGAGATTTCATTCCATTGCAGGCAGTAAACTCCTGCATTTATTTCTTTTATCAATTTTTCTTCGGTATTTGCATCTTTTGCTTCGACAATTTTACGCACACCGCCGTCTGGACCCCTCACAATCCGTCCGTAATTTCCCGGATTTTCCAGGACAGAAGACATAGCAGTTAAACATGACCCTGATTCCTGATGAGTTTTTACAAATTCAGAAAGTGTTTTTTCGCTTAACAGAGGAGTATCTCCACATAATACCAGCACAGTGCCTTTAAAATCCTTTAGCCTCTCATAAGCCTTAAAAACCGCATCACCCGTGCCCAGCTGGGGTTCCTGAAGAATAGTTGTTACGGGCTTATCAGAATAAATTTTCTTAAGGCGGCTGTCAACTTTTTGCGCCTGATGACCTGTAATAACTATAGACTCAGCAACATAATCCACCTTTAAAACTGAATTAATAACTCTTTCAATTAAGGTTTTCCCCAAAATTTCATGTAAAACCTTGGGCAGGGATGATTTCATTCTTGTTCCCCTGCCTGCTGCAAGTATTATAGCTTTAACAGAACTCTTCATTAGCAGCCCTAAAAACCGTTATTTTGTAAATTTATTATCTGATAAACATGAAGGTTTGAAATATAAGTTTAATTTTTATTTACAAGGAAGATTTTGAATTAAGGGGGTAAATAAGGAAGTAAGGAGTAAACAATAAAAACTTACGCATTTTAAATTTAGGTAGTGGTTAAATTCTTAGTGATAAATTGTAATGTATGATAAAAGCCACCCTGATACTGTATTTCTGGAAACATGAAAAATTCTTTCTATTACTCTTAAGCTGGCTCTTTCAAAGTAAGCCCTGATTATTTCCCCTTTTCTTGATTCATTATAGTCTTTTTCATGTTCTAAAATTCTGCGTGCCCCATAAGCTTTACAAAAATATTGTTGCTTTCCATTTGATGTATGAGCGTTTTTTAATAAATTATCG
>JANQEP010000134.1 GCA_028278305.1 Candidatus Gastranaerophilales bacterium | reverse complement strand
TCGGGCGAATAACAATTACCTGCTTACATTCTCGCTTTCTCGCCCGCGCTGCTCGGAATGACATTTCGGGGGCTATCAACATGGTGCCGGGAGACAAGGGAAATTTTTATAGGCGGCAACTTGAGTCTTATATTATAGATTTTGAGAAAATTTCACCTGTTACCGGGGTTCAGGTATTTTATGATTCAGGTTATTTAAAACAAAGGTTTTTATAGGCGCAATGTTTTAGCGGGCAGCAGTCAGAGCTTCTAAAATGTTCGGTATTATTAATATTTTCAATTATATTTAAAAAATTTCCCGCAAATTCAGTTTCTTTATCCGCAGAAAAGCTTATAGTATTTATAGAGACCTCATCCTGGATTTTTATATATTGAAATTCCAGCTGTCCGGGCTTAAAATCAAGGTTCAAGTCTTTTCTTCCCCTGTAAAAGGCATAGAGGTAAATTTTATGCTGGAAATTAGGGTCAATTTTTTTCGGGATATATTTTCCTGTTTTCCAGTCAGCTATTATATATTTGCTTTCCCCGGGATCATAAAAAATAGCGTCTATTCTTCCTGTAAGCCAGTTATCCGTATTTTCTATCCTGGAGTTAAAACCCCATTCTGTTTTTATAATCTTTTTATGCAGGACAGGGTGGTCTTTTATGCGGCTCCAGCAGTCTTTAACTTCCTCAGAAGCGTCTTGCAGCAGGTTATCTACATTAAACCCCCTTAAAAAATAATCTATAAGAGCATGAAAATTCTGCCCCAGCTCATAGTCCCCATCAAAATCGGGCCAGTTAAGCTTTTTAATGTATTTAAAATAATACCTGCCCTTACAGACCTGCCAGGTATTAAAATGGTCATGAGTAAAAATATTTTCCTGCATTTAGTTCACTTTATTTTATTATTATTGTACTTTGAACTCTCAGCCGGTGCGTAAGTCAACATATTCTTGTAATTATAGACAATATTTGTAATTTCTGTATTTTGGAAATCCGGTTTTTTGGAGTTTAAACTGAGTTTGGATTCTGCTGCGTTTGTTTTTTTCATTTTTTACCTCTTTTAGACTTACTACTATTGAAATTTCAAAATAACTATGGTCTTTTTTACACTTATTATTGCTAAACCGGACTTTTACAGTATTGAAAAATAAGTATACATTTATTTTAAACATAAATTCATCAGGTATTTGTACTAGAAATATAAAAATTTTAATTGTAATTTAATTTTAAAAAATTAATAAAAAATTAATTGTAATATTATTTCATATTCTATTTCCAATTTTAAAATTTATGATATAATTTTTATGTTATTTATGCCTTCTATGTTTTTATACTCTGAAAAGGAATGATTAGATATTTAAATGTTGGTCTTACACTTTAGATATTGCGTGAGTTTAATCAGCTAATGCTTAAAAATCTTAAAAAAAATGTAATTTACATGGAAGGCATTTATAACTAACAGCTCTTTCTTACGGTTAGTTTTCTGGATATGGGAGATAAGCCAATGAAAAAAAAGCATACTCTAGTACTTTCTTCTTTTTCCGCCAAAATGCCTAACTCAAAGTATGTAACCCAGAAGAAAAGGCTCTTGTTTGAATTGAAAAACTTCAGGGATCATTTTAACTATGACAAGTCAGTGAATTTTTTATTTGAACAGGAGTATTAGGCTCTAAGATGTAAGTTTTGGTATTTTTATCCTGAAAAGACTCTGAACATCGATATTATTAATAACCATGTCAATCAGCGCTTCGGGCTTACCGGGTTCATCGTTGTAAACTTCTTTTACACGGGGTAAAATTCCAAGAATTTTGACGCCGGTAAGCTCTGCAATAATATCAGGAGAAGTTTTTACCGCTATATCATCAGTACCAGACGGATAATTGGAAATTATTACCCCTAACACCTCCAGCCCCCTCGCTATCGCTGCTTCTATAGTCAGCAGCGTGTGATTTATAGTCCCCAGGTCAGGCCTTGCAACTATTAAAACTGGCAAATCCAGTAACTTTGCAAGGTCTCTTATCATAAAATTATCAACTACAGGAACTAAAAGCCCCCCGGCGCCTTCTGTAATTACAAAATCACAGCTGTCTTTCATGCTTTCATAATCTATTTTTAGACGGTTTTTATAAACTTTTGCATTATCCAGGATCGCTGCAAGCGAAGGTGCTACAGGCGCTTTAAAGTTATATGACACTTTTGTCAGTACGTTTTGGTCAATTGATTTAACAAATTCCAGGTCAGGCGCGATAAGCTCATTGTTTTTTTCAACAGCGCCGCTTTGCACAGGTTTATAAACTCCCGTAATATATCCCAGGCTCTGCATAACAGCTGCAAGCCCGGCTGTTACAACTGTTTTTCCTACTCCTGTATCTGTACCTGTAACAAAAATGTTCATTTAAACTTACCGTAGAAAATTTTTTAAAAAAACTAATATTCAACGTTGGTTTTTTTGGTTTTTAATAAAAATTTTGTTTTATCACTAAATCATATTACTATATAAAGATATATTATAATACAATAACCGCAGCAAAGTAATAAAATCTTTTAATTTAATTAACCCGAATTGCTAAATAACCCGAGTCGCGAATTAGCCCAAAACCAGGATATAACTATGCAACATTTGCCAAAAAATTATTAAGAATATTATGAAAATCAGGTTAATAAAAATTTTATTTACTCTAATCGTACTTTTAAGCATCTCTTTTCCCGGGAATTGTACAGAGTTGCCGCAGAGCCTGGTAAGTTTTATCAGGGAAAAATTCCCTGAAGCCGGCATAAGGTTTGACGGAATGATAGAACTTACTGATGCAACCAAATATTTACTGGTTTTACCGCTTGTCAGAGATAAAGAAAAAAAACCTCTTGAAGTTATCCAGACAATTCCTGCCGGTGCTGATTTTGCTGAAAAACCCGATATGGTGCTTTTCAATAATAATTTTGCTTTATTAAAAATCATAGAAAAAAAAGGTGAGTCGCCTACGGTAATCAGCAGCGATGAAATGCCTTTAAAGGTTAAACTGGGTCTGCTTCCGCAGGATCTGGTCGTTCCAAAAGGACTGAAACTTCCCCAGGAGCTGAAGGTAATTTTAGGCGATTTGAAAATTCCCCTAAAACCCAGGACTGACAAAGAAGGAGAAGTAGCTTTTTACGGCAGGACTGAAATTAGTGAAAATAATGAAGGGAAAATTATTGGAGAAACTGCTGAGAATGTAACTAAATTACCGGAACTGGATTTTTTAAAAGGGAAAAATTTATATACATTAAATTATAAATATAACAAATTAAATGTCATTGATTCACAGACAGGAAGGATTGAAACAGAGATTAATCTTCCTTCAATGGCAATTGATATGACTCTTACTGCTGATGAAAGATACCTGCTATTGCCGGGTAATGCTACAGGTTCAATTTTTGTTGTGGATACCCTTAATAATGAATTTGTAAAAGTAATTCCTGTCGGGAAATATCCTTCTTCGGTTATTGCCCCGCCAGGTATGAACAGGGCTTTTGTTGCCAACAGGTTTTCATCGGGTATTTCAGAAATTGATCTTATCAATATGCAGGTAGAAAAAATGATTCCGGTAAATGGATATCCTGAATGCATTCAAATTGCGGAAAATGATAAGTTTCTTTTTTATAGCGACTCCAGAACAGGGAAAATTTACCAGCTAAACCTGCAGACAGGTTACTCATGGGAATTATTTGAGGTTAAAAATGTTTCAAAAATAGAGCAATTCGGGAAATACCTGTTTGCCCTGAGCAGAAGTGAGGATACCATAACGGTTTTTGACCTGAAAAAATCAGAAATAATAAAGCGGACAAAAACAGGGAAAAAACCTCTTGATATGAAAGTAATTTACAGTATGGGAAGAATACTGGTAGTCTGTGCCGAATCAGACGAACTGAATATAATTGATATGGAAAATTTTGATTTAATAAAGAAAATTCCTCTAAAAAGCGGGGGATTTCCCGGAAAAATATGGCTTGTAGAAAATAAAGCGCTTATTACGAATTATGACAGTTATGAAATTATAATTTATAATGTTGATGCTGAAAAAATTCATGGGCATATTCCTGTCAACAGGATTTTTAATTCGGTGGTAACAAGTGATAAGTAAAAATTTAAAGTAGTATTAATTTTTAACGTGATAAAAAATATTAAAATTAATCCGGGCTCTGGAGTAGGAGTGAAGCCTGTTATACCGCTGAGAAGGTTTATATTAAAAATAAATAAACCGGGATTAATTCTTTTATTATCTGTTTTTATATTCCTCTCAGGCTGCGTTAAAACTCCTGAGAAGACCGTAATTAAGTTCACGAGCTGGGGTTCTAAATCAGAAGTTGCAATAATCAAGCCCCTGATCAAAGAGTTTGAAATACAAAACCCTGATATTTCAGTTGAATTTATTCATACGCCTAAAAATTATTTTCAGAAACTTCATTTACTGGCTGCTTCTAACCTTACTCCTGATGTTGTTTTCATTAACAATATTTATGGGGCGCTCTATGCAAAAAATGATATTTTTATGGATTTAGCGGATTTTATTGAAAAAGATGCACAATTATCGGAAAATGACTTTTTCCCGAAAGCCCTGGAGAGTTTTAAATATAAAAATAAGCTCTATGCGATTCCGCGAGATGTTTCAAACCTTGTTATTTATTATAATAAAGACCTTTTTGACAGGTATAATGTGCCTTACCCCTCAAGAAACTGGACATTTGAGGATTTTATAACCACAGCCAAAAAACTGACAAAAGACCCGGATAATGACGGAAAGATTGATATTTTCGGAATAAGTTTCAGGGAAGAACCGCTTTTCTGGCTGCCTTACCTCTGGAGTAACGGCGGAGGGATTATAAGCCGGGATTTAAAAAATATAATCCTGGATAAACCGGAATCAATTGAATCTATTCAGATGTATTCTGATCTTAAAAACAAATACCATGTTGCTCCCACAAAAAGTGAAGCCGGAAGCGCAACTATGGCACAGCTTTTTATGCAGGGAAAACTTGCCATGCATCTTAGCGGCAGATGGTTTGTGCCTGTATACAGGGCTAATATAGATTTTAACTGGGATATAGCCGGGTTTCCCGCAGGAAAAGCAGGTTCGGTTGTAGGCTGTGATTCCTCGGGCTGGGCAATAAGTTCCAAAACAAAGCATCCCGGAGAAGCATGGCGTTTTATAAGCTATCTTGCCTCAAAAACTTCTATCAGGGCTTTCACTCAAAGCGGGCTTATAACCCCGGCAAGAATTGACATTGCAGACTCAGATACATTTTTGAGTAAAAACCTTGCACCCGGGCATGCAGAAATCTTTATTGAGACAATTAAAAACTCCATGCCTACTCCGGTAACTGAAAATTATCATGAAATAACAGATATTCTGGATAATGCTCTTGAGCCGGTATACTCAGGGAAAATTCCCGCAAAAAATGCTATAGACAAAGATTTGATTAAAAAGCTTGAAGAAAAATTATAACCTGTCATTTCCGGACTTTGCAGGGATGAGTTTCTCATTAAACCCCAAAAAATGACGTAAAAACATTTAAATAAAAACCCTGCAAAAACTGCAGGGATATGCACTTATAAGAAGTATTAGGGGGGGGTATTTTTTTATATTCCTGAAAATTATTTTTTATAAAATCAGTTTAGATTATATTTTCCTTAATAGCCTTTACTGCTGCCTGAACTCTGTCATCCACGCAGAGTTTTTGAAGAATACTGCAAACATGAGCCTTTGCTGTATGAACGCTTACAATAAGATCTTTAGCTATTTCTGTATTGCTCTTGCCTTTTACCAGAAGTCTTAAAACTTCCATTTCTCTTTCAGTAAGCTGGGCTCTTGCATCAGAAATTCCCGCAGCATTTAAAACTTTAGTTGATTCAGGTTTTGGGAAGAGCTTAAGCGCTACCTGGGCAATATTGGGATCAAGCCATGCTGCTCCTTTTTTTACATTTTTTATTACGTTTACCAGGGTAGTTGGATCAATATCCTTAAGACAGTAAGCATTAGCCCCGGAACCAAGAGCTGCAAGAACTTCTTCATCTCTTTCATGAGAAGTTAAAACAACCACTTTAATATTTTCATCAAATGCTTTGACCTCCTGGGTTACCTCAATTCCGTTCATCCCCGGCAATCCAAGATCCATTAAAACAACGTCAGGTCTGAGATCCTTGATTATTTGCAGCCCGTTTTCTCCTGTTTCTGATTCCCCGATGACTTTAATATCTTCAAATTCATTTAAAGAAGATCTTAATCCGACTCTGGTTAATTTGTAATCTTCTACAATTATTATTCTGACAACATCAGCTTGTACAGGGTTCATTTATATTTACCTCCATTATTTATTAAACAGTTTTACTAAAGTTTTCAGCCTCATAAATCTACTTTGCATTTAGTATTTACTCGTGATTTATTATTGAATCAGTTTTTAAACTTAATAAAAGTTAAAAAATAAATTACTCTTTTATATACAAGTTTATATATAAATTAATATTTATTTTCTATTTTATCATAAATTTTATATTAACATGAAATTTTTTATTAAAATAAGAACTATAAAAATATAGCCCAAAAGGATATAACCAGTTGGGTAAATAAGGAATAAAGAAAAAATTTGTTTGCAAGGTTTTCAGGAAAAAATAGTTTCCTTTTTACAGTTCTCAGCCTGGTTAAGCAATTTTCTCGCAAAGTTAATTGAGTCTTTATCATCTGCAAAGCCGCTAGCAAGTCCGGCAATAGTTTTAAGCCTTGCCTGCCGGTCAAGTATTTGGGTAAGTATTCTGGTATCTGTGTGATCCCGTGTTTTCTGAATATGTATATGCCTGTCTGCCATTGCTGCAATTATTGGCTGATGAGTTATGCAAAGTATTTGATGGCTTAAAGACAGCTTTGCAAAGGCTTCTGCAATAGTCTGAGATGTCTTTCCACTGATTCCTGTGTCGATTTCGTCAAAAATTACTGTATTAATCCTGTCTGATTTGGCAAAAATAGTTTTTATAGCAAGCATTAGCCGGGAAATTTCACCTCCGCTGGCAATTTTGCAAAGAGGTTTGAGAGGTTCGCCCAGGTTTGGTGAAATTAAAAACTCCACGCTGTCATAGCCCTCAGAAGTCAGCTCTTCTGTTGTTTCTACAGAAACATAAAACCTGCACCCGGGCATTTCCAGCTTTATTAACTCTTTTTGAATCATGCCGGACAGTTTTTCCGCGGTCTCTTTCCTGGATAAAGATAATTCCTGTGCAAAACATGCTGTTTTTTCTTCTAAATCCTTTACCTGTTTTATTAAATCGGAAATTTTTTCATCGCTAAAGTTTATTTCATTAAGTTCTAAGTTAAATTTTTCCAGGTTTTTTAATACATCAAAGAGCATGGGTCCATATTTTTTCTTTAACTTATCAAGAATACTAATTCTCTCTTCAATTTCCTGAAGCTTTTGAGCGTCGGTTTCAAGGTTTTCGGAATAATCCCTGAGATCTTTTGCTGCTTCTTTCAGATTAATGGTACTTGAAGATATAATTTCTCTTAATTCTGAAAGTTTTTCGTCAAACTCCGCTGCTTTTGCGAGCTTATGCTCAATCATGCAAAGAACATCCGTTATACTCCGGTCTTCTCCGTACAGTGCACTGTAAGCTGAATATGTAAGGTCTTTAAGTTCTTCAGCATTCAGAAGAACTGATCTTTCATTAATAAGCTCATCATATTCATTTATATTTTCAATTTGAGCATTTTGAATTTCTTCAATCTGGAATTTCAGAAAATCAATTTTTTGAATATTTTCCTGCACCCCCGCCTGTAGAGATTGCAGTTCTTTGCGTGCGGATTTTAAGCCGGTAAAACATTTCCTGTATTCGTTCAAAACCTGTCTGTGTCCAGGCTGGGCGTAGTTATCAAGAAGTTCAGTATGAATGCCGGGGTTTATATAATTATAGCTTTCATGCTGGGTATGAATATCCAGCATGTATTTTCTCAATCTCTGAATATAAGCCAGGGTTACAGGAATTCCGTTAATTCTTAATTTTGTGGTATTCGGTGTGATTTCCCTGGAAATTACCAGTTCTTTTTCCCCGGGTATTTCTATTTCGTTTGACTCAAGGATTTCATAAGGAAATGAGTCTTGCAGCTTTATGCTTAGCTCTATATAAGCTTTGTCTGCTCCGGTTTTTATTACATCTTTAAAAGCTCTCGCCCCAAAGGCGAGATCTATAGCTCCTATTATAATACTCTTTCCTGAGCCGGTTTCCCCTGTCAGTATGTTTAATCCTTTATCAAAACTTAATTCCAGCTCGTCTATAAGAGCAAAGTTTTTTATATAAAGATTTCTTATCATTTCTTCAAAAGCTTACGGTCACTGTCACAAGAAATATTTTATCATTTAATTTCAAATCTTGTCTTGTTATAACTCAAGTTACTGCTTATAAATTTTTTTTGGTATAACGATTATTTTTTTAAATTGGCATAATATTAAGGAAAGTTAAAAATTAATGCTTTTTATTTCCGTAAAACCCCCAGGAAACAATTTCTTCAAAAGGTTTCCTGATTTTTTCCGGTTTTTCCTGATCCTCTTCAGGATATCCAAGTGCCAGCATAGTCATGATTTCTGTGTTTTCGGGAATTTCAAATGTTTTTCTCGCAAGCTCGTAAACTTCCGGTACTGACCCGGTAAGATCATTACCCATACCGCCTATTACACAGGCGCCAACTCCTTTTGCCCGGGCTTCTATTGTCATATACGCAATAGCATAAGTTAACTGCTCAATGGTTCTTGCGGTTACAACGCCGCTTCCTTTTAATTTCGGATTAAACGCGGGGTTTTTAAGCATCATTTCTATTCTTTCCGCGGATATACCCTTTTTAGCCTCGATATTTTTCCTGTAGAGCTCTTCTTCCCAGGAATCTTTATCCCCGCAGCATATTATAACAGCCTTTGCACTCTCAACATGCGGCTGTCCGTGAGAAAGCTGGGATAGCAGGGCTTTATTTGCCGGGTCTTTGACAACGATAAAATGCCAGCACTGAATATTCATCCAGGACGGCGCAAGCCTGGCGGCTTCCAGAATGTCTTCTATAACTTCATCAGGCAGTTCTTTATCAGAAAAATTTCTTACGCTGTATCTCCGGGTTATTTCACTTAAAATCAATTTTTTCCTCCGTTTAAAAACTTTATTCTGCCTTATTATCAATCATTTCATACTCAATCTTATACGTAAAACCTATTTCCTGAAGAGTTTCATATGCTTTAAATCCCAGATCAGTTTTAGGCTGGGATCTTACAATTTCTACAAGTTTTTCAACCGCCTGTTTTTGCTTTCCGTTTGCAATATGCACTTTTGATTCCAGAAATAAAGCCCTGTCTCTTAAAATAGCGAATTGTATGGCAAGGTTTCTTTCGACATTTGCCTGGGCTTCGGAATTTTCAATATTTTTCAGGGTTTTAAAAAGATCTGTATGATATTCTGTTGCATCATATACCCATTCACTAATCTTATCCAAAGCCTGTTTTGCCGAATCAAAATCTTCTTCTTCAAGATAGAACTCGGCTTTTCTGATTATGTTTTCAATATATGTTATTCCAAGCTTATTTTTGGGATCATAAACTCTGGTTAATTTCTGGTTTTCACCTGCTTTTACATTTTTTTCAATATGTGTATTTAAATTATCGCTATTTTCCTCAGCCTCTTTGTTTTTTTTGTCGCTAAAAATGGAAAAAGGCGCTTTAAAAGGAGCTGTCAATTTATTTTCAGCCCGTGCATGCATTGAAAGACTTAAAAACACGCACCCCAGTGCGAAAACAAACATTATAGTTCTTGGCATATTAAGACCTCATAAAAAATTTTTATTTTTTCCTGTATAAAAATTATACTTAAACCAATAAAAAAAAAATACCCTCGATTTCTACACATCAACATCTATCATCATTTGCTTTAAGTGAGTCAGGGTACTTTTCATATCGACTGACTCGGTAATTCTCTGCTGTAAAAACCTGTTGATCTCGGGCATCATTTCAATAGCCTTGTCAAGAAGAGGGTTTTGCCCTGCCTGGTACATCCCCACGTCAATCAGGTCTTTGTTTTCCCGGTAAACAGCAAGCAGCTTCCGCATTTTTGCGACAGCTTCCTGATGCTCAAGATCGGTAATTTCCGGAAAAAGCCTGCTGATACTGCCAAGCACATCAACCGCAGGATAATGGTTCATCTCTGCAATTTTCCTTGAAAGAAAGATATGCCCGTCCACGATTCCTCTTACAGTATCAACAACCGGGTCGTTAATGTCATCGCCTTCCATAAGAACGGTATAAAGCGCTGTAATAGAGCCTTTAGGGCTTGTACCGGTTCTTTCAAGAACCCTCTGCAGCCAGGAAAAGATTGAAGGAGGATAACCTTTCATAGTTGGCGGCTCCCCGATAGAAAGCCCGACTTCCCTACCTGCCATGGCGCATCTTGTAACGGTATCCGTCATAAGAAGGACCTTTTTACCCTGGTCCCTGAAATATTCACAAACAGCCGTGGCTGACTGAAACGCCCTCATCCTGATCAATGGGGGCTGGTCTCCTGTAGAGCAGACAAGCACTGACCTTTTCATTCCTTCTTCACCGAGGCTGTTTTCTATAAATTCCTTAACTTCCCTGCCTCGCTCTCCAATCAGAGCCATAACATTGACATCAGCTTCCGTATTTCTTGCCATCATGCCGAGCAGTGTACTTTTACCGACCCCGCTTCCCGCAAAAAGCCCTATTCTCTGACCTGCCCCCAGCGTAAGCAGGGAATCAATAACCCTGATCCCTGTCTGGAATTTTTCCTTAATTATAGGTCTTGTAAAAGCATCAGGCGGGTCATGGTCTATGGGTCTGTATACAGCGCAGGAAGTGTCCAGGGGTTTTCCGTCAAGAGGTATTCCTAAAGGGTTTATAAGCCTGCCCAGAAGAAATTCACCCATAGGAAAGCTGATGGGCATTCCGGTTGACGTGACCAGGCTGCCCTGCGCAATTCCTGACCCGTCGTATAAAAGCAGCATCTGCGCTACTTCACCTTTAAAAGCAACGACTTCTGCAGGTTTTTGTTCTCCGTTAACGGTTTCTATATAGCATAAATCTCCGATTTTAAGACCGGGAAGCTTTGCCTCAACAGTTAAGCCCAGGAGTTTAGATACAGTACCCCTGTATTTATAGGTTTCAGTATTGTCTATAATACTAATAACCCTGTCACGAAAAGTTTCTACCAGATTTTGATGATTTATTTCCTGCATATTTTTATTTTTCCCTTACATTATTAATTTTAATTTTTTTACCTCTAAAAGTAAATTTTTTTAAGGGGTAAAGAATAAAAACTTACGCATTTTAAAATTTTTCAAAAATCCCCCACCCATGAATGAGCTACTGCGTTAGCTGCCGCGCCCGCCCTCAAGGGACATAGTCAAAAAATTCCGCGGTAAAATGTTATAAAGGGCTCTTCGAGAGCGTAAAAGTAAAGTTTGACCCCTTACCTTTCTTACTTTCAACCTGAATTTTACCGCCGTGCATTTCTATTAATTCCTTTGTAATTGTAAGTCCCAGACCGGTGTTTCCTGTTTTTTCCGAAATATGGTTTTCTACCTGCTGAAATTTCTCGAATATTTTTTCATGAAATTCTTCTGGTATACCTATTCCGTTGTCTTTAACCGAGATTTCCATTTTATCTTTTTTATCAACAAGGCTTACAGTGACTTTTCCTTTTTCTTCCGTAAATTTTATGGCATTGCTCAGCAGATTATATAAAATCTGCTGAAACTTTCTTTTATCTGCTGTTATTTCAATATTTTTACCATCTGAATCTATTTTCAGGCTTATATTTTTCTTATCAGCAAGAGACTTAATTACGCTAACAGCCTCTTCTATAGCATTATTAACATTAAAAAGCTCAGTGTTAAGTTCCATTTTCCCGGATTCAATCTTTGACAAATCCAGAAGATCATTGATCATCCTGAGAAGATGAAGCCCGCTGGCATGGATATCATTAATATATTCAGTCTGTTTTTCGTTCAGCGCACCGAAAATATTGAGATTTAGGGCTTCAGAAAAGCCAATAATAGCGTTTAGAGGGGTTCTTAGTTCATGCGACATATTTGCCAGAAACTCGTTTTTAATCCTGTCAGCTTCAAGGATTTTCTTATTCTGCTCCCTTATAAGCTCGAGCGCCCGGCTTCTTTCCCTGATATTGTCCTTTAAAACCTTTAGCTGCATCTTAAAAACACCGCTTAACTCGGCATCCTTGATAAGGTAAGAAGCTGCAGAAACAATAGTTTCAAGCATTTTAGCATCATTTTTATCGTAACAGCCAGAATTCTTGATTAAAACAACGATTCCGTAAACCATTTCCCTTACGGTTAAAGGGGCTGCAAGCACCGATGCCGGGGCAGTCGCAGAAGCAATACCAAGTTCTGAGGGCAGTGAAATATTTTTATTCTCAAGAACACTGGCTCTTTGCCTGATTATTTTTACCAGGCCCCTGTCTTTTACGGAAATCAGCTTACTGTAATTCGGATTTGCCAGGCTTATATTGTCCCTGGCTTTTATAATCAGTGAATCACCTTCCAGAAGAAGAATTATAGCCTGGTCATATTTAAGAAGTTCTCTGATTTTAGTAAACAACAGGGAAAAAACATCACCTTCCGGCTGTTGAATTAATATATCTTTTATTATCTGTAAGGTTTCAGTGAGCTTTGAGGAGGATTTTTTTTCTTCATAAATCTCAAATAACGGGGTTGACAGGGCTATAATACCGCTATCATGCCTGATAAATTTTGTTTTTGAAGGAATAAATTCTTTATTTTTTGTTAAAAGATTGATTTCACAAAAATAATCCTCTTTTTCCCTTAGAATTCTCTCAACTTCAGAGATTCTAAAGTCAAAAATACAGGATGCTCTTAATTCTTTGATATCACACTGTTTCCATCCCAGTAATTCCTCCAGCCCGGCGTTTGCAAAGATGATTTCCGCATTTTTATTAAACTCGAGCAGCAATAAATCTTTCGAATTTATAAGTAATTCAGTATATTTATGTTTATTTTCTTGATCAAAACCCGATGAAGTCATAATATAATAGTATCTGAATAGTTTCTTTAAAAAATTATACAGTTTTAACCGGCTTTCTGAAAAGTTTGTAAAAATTAACTTACAAAATAATTTTCAGAGTGAACTTTGAAAATACAGCAGACGGGCAGCCCCTGATTCTTCTTCGCCGGACACGCTCAAAACGTGATAACCCGATGAAAGGAGGTGATGCTATCTGGAAATTAAGATTACAATTAAAGAACGAGTAGCACTTTTACTTCTACTACTCGTTCTGCGAATCTTAGTTTTCTTAAGAGGGGCTTTAATGAGAGTATTAGCGCACTCTCGCCCTCTAAAGATATTATATCAGAATTAAATTTTTTTTAAACCCCATAGCAATTTTAGATAACCTTTATAAAAGCTGTAAAAAAAGAGTGGATGGAATGAATAAGATAAAACCCGGTAAAGTCGCAATAGCAAGCTGTACTCCATACGCAACCGACGCAGCGGCAGAAGCCGCATTAATGGGCGGAAACGCTTTTGACACTGCGATAGCCGGGGCGTTTGACCTGATGGTTTCGAATATCCTGATGTGCAGCATTGGCGGGGGTGGTTTTGCAACTATAAAAGTTGCGGGAAAAGACCCTGTTGTATTTGACTTTTTCGATGCCATGCCGGGCATGGGTCTTGATAAAAGTGAATTTGGTAAAAATATGCGGACCGTAAGAGTTCCCTATGGAATCGGAATAGATGTAATAACCGGGTATTGCTCAATTGGAGTACCGGGAACTTCAAAGGGGCTTGAGCTTGTAGCTAAAAACTTTGGAAACCTCGCTATGAAGGATATTCTCTCACCTGCAATAAAACATGCAAGGGAAGGGGTTCCCCTGAACTCAACGGTTGCATACTGGCTTTCTCTCTCAGCCCGGAAGATTCACTGGTTCACGGAATATTCAAAAAGCCTTCTTTCTTCTGGAAATGGGGAAATTCCGGTTAAAGACTACCCGATGAAAAATCCTGATCTGGCAAATACCTTTGAAATCATGGCTGATGAAGGCACTGACATTATTTACAAAGGTGAAATAGCCCGCAAAATGTCTGAGCACATACGTGAAGGCGGAGGGCTGGTTACGCCCGATGACCTGAAAAATTACCGGGTTATCGAAAGAAAACCCCTTGGCATGAAATATAAAAATTACGGTATATACACGAATCCCCCGCCTTCGGCAGGGGGACTTGCGCTTATACAGATGCTAAAAGCCATATCTTATCTTAACTTTAAAGGTTATGACCCGAATACAGTATCAAAGCTGGGCAGGATAATCCATACAGCTCTTAATGACAGGTATTCGCTTTTCCGGCAGGGCAACAGGAATTTTAATGATATGTATAACCTTGTTAAAGACGATTATGTACTGGAAAAATACGCTAATATTATTCCCTGTCCGAATACCACACAGATTTCATGCTCTGATGACCTGGGAAATGCATGCAGTATAACAATGAGTATGGGATATGGCTCAGGGGTTGCGCTTCCCGGCACGGGAATATGTTTTGGAAACACTTTAGGGGAACTTGAGCTGAACCCGTTTGGTTTTCATGCCCTGGAACCGGGAATGAGGCTGGTAAGCGGAATGGCTCCGACCATAGCTGTTGATGTTGAAAACAATGATATCCTGGCAATAGGAAGCCCCGGGGCTTCCAGGATTGCCCCTGCTATAATGCAGACTATAATTAATATTTCAGATCTTAACCTTAATTTATGCGATGCCGTTAAAATGCCACGGGTTCACTGGGAAGACGGAAAACTTGTAGTTGAGTCAAAAATGGAACTTGATGAAAGCCGGATTCCTGATGAGTGGGAAGTTATAAAATTCGACGACCTGGATATGTATTTTGGCGGCGTTCAATGCGTAAGGTTAAATAAAGACAGGCTTACAGCATGTTCTGACCCCAGAAGATGCGGCAAAAGCAGAATTGTTGAGTTATAAAATGTGGGATATACCTTTCAGGCTTCTTGCTTCCATTATTATAGGTTTTTTTATAGGAATGTCCATTGATAAATATCTCTCAGCCGACGCGCCGGTGTTTACGATAATTTGTTCAATGCTCGGACTTATAGGGGGCATCTGGTCATGTATTAAAAAGACTTTATAAGCTGGTTTTTATTGTGAAGTTTGCTCAAACCTTCTTTTTTACGGCAGCAATGTTATAAAGTAAAAATCTTTCTAATAAACTCGAATCACGAATTGTATTTTTTAAAATTTTCTCAAAATCTATATGGAATTGTTAAGGGACGAAGTCCCTTAACCACCTCTGAGGGAGGGCGGGTGGGCGACTTTGAGAAAATTTCAGCAGACTATTACAGAGTTTTACGTATTTCGTGATTCAGGTTAACTAAGGAAGTAATAAAAAATTTTAAAATGCGTAAGTTTTTATTCTTTACCCCCTTATAATTGCTGTATAATTTATAAAAGCATTTATTCCAAAAGAGAGAAGCAAATGTCTGAAACTAACAATTTATGCGTACTGGCTACGGATTTTGATGGAACCGTTATTAAAAAAGATTTTTTCTGGTATATTATCGATAAAGTGCTTACAGAGAAGGATATTGAGCCATGGCAGGATTACCAGACAGGAAAAATAACCCATTTTGACGGATTAAACAGGATTTTTCAGAAAATTCGCATCTCTACAGAAGATTTACACAGGCTTATCTTTGAAATTCCTCTGGAAGACTGCTTTATTGACACAATAAAACTTTGTCAAAAGAAAAATATACACATATACATAATCAGTGCAGGTTCGGATTATTATATAAAAATTATCCTGGACGCTCTGGGAATAAAGGATTCTGTAAACATAATAGCCAACGGAGGCAAATACTCACCTGAAACAGGACTTGTAATGACAAGACCGCCGAAAGATTCCCCGTTTTATTCTGAAAACTACGGCGTAAATAAAGCAGGTACAGTTAAATATCTTAAAAATAAATATAAAAAAGTAATTTTTGCGGGCGATGGCATTCCTGATTTTCCGGCGGCTGAGTATGCGGATGTTGTTTTTGCAAGGGGATCATTGCTGGATCTTTGTAAAAACAACAGCGTTGAGACTTACAATCTGGATTCATACTGCAATGTCTTTAATTACCTTAAAAATAACTGCTGCTGTCAGAATGACGACATTTTATAAAACCGGAGAAAAAGACAATGATTAAGTTCTGTCAGAAACAAATTTTAATCCCTTCCATTATGAAAATATCGGAAGGTAAGCTTGATAATACGGGAAAATATCTTAAAGATGAGTTTTTTAACCATGCAGCCCTATTTTTTAGCGAAGGAATAGAAGAGCTTTTTGGGGAAAAAATTTACCATAGCCTTGAAACAGGCGGAATTAAGGTGCTTCATAGAAGCATAATTTCTGATATAAATATTGAAAACATAATCCGCGAAGCTTTTGCAATTCCTAAATCCGTTGATGTCCTCGCTGGAATAGGCGGTGGAAAAGCTCTTGATTACGCAAAATACTGTGCGCATGTACTGGCAATTCCTTTTGTAAGTATACCCACATCCATTTCAAATGACGGTTTCTGCAGCCCGAATTCATCCTTACTGGTTGAAGGCAAAAGAAAGACCGTCAGTGCAAAAATTCCATACGGAGTGATCGTTGATATTGACGCAATAAAGACCAGTCCAAAATACTGCATTTATTCAGGCATAGGGGATTTAATCTCTAAAATTACCGCTGGCTACGACTGGAAAGAAGCTGCAAAAATTACGGGGGAAAGGTTCAATGATTTCGCCTATATAATAGCTAATAATACTGTTTCTGGCGTTCTTCATTACAAAGGATGCGATATTAGAAATCATGATTTTCTTTTCCATCTTACAAATTCCCTGCTTATGAACGGAATCTCCATGGAAATAGCAGGTTTAAGCCGACCTGCCAGCGGAAGCGAACATTTAATATCACATGCATATGATCAAATCGCACAAACTCCATCCTTACACGGTATTCAGGTAGGAGTTGCAACTTATATATGCAGCTTTCTTCAGGGAAATAATTTTGAAACAGTCAAAGATTTTCTTCAATCAACCGGATTTTTCGATTTTGTAGCAGAAAAACCTCTAAATAAAGAAGTTTTTATAAAATCAGTAGAAATGGCGTCTTCTATGAAAGAAGATTTTTATACAGTTCTTTCGGATGAAAAAAATATTGAGAGAGCAAAAGAGTTTATAAAAAAGGATGAAATTTGTCAAAATATATTAAAATAGCTAAGCTATTTTAAGTAAGAATTTTTTATTCTTTACCCCTTAATATATAAGTTTAAACTGTCTGTTAACCAACCATCATGTCTTCGATTTTTTGGTTTATTACGGAATTTCCGCTTAATTCGATCTCTGTACCTTTAATTTCTCTTATTATATATTCAGAAACCCAGCTTAGTTCCGGATTATCCGATGCAACTTGCTTTAAGTAGTTTATGGAAGGTGTTCCTATTCTTATAAGAGCCATTGCAGCCAGTCCTCTTGCTGAGCCTTTTGCTTCAATAAGAGATTGAATCAAAAAAGGCACTGCGTCTTCCCCCATTTTTACAAGGTGGTTTTCAATTCTGCTTTTTGCCCGCTGGTCAGAATTCTCGGAAGCTTTTAAAAGATAAAAAACATGGTCAGAGAGCGTAAATTCTTTATCTTTTGCAAAACCAATATTGTTTATAATACTTGTAAGCTTACTTACAATACGGCTTTTTTCCTTTATCTGTCTTAGCGGGTTTGTTATTGTGCTGTTCATTTGATCCAACTTTTGCTCCTGGTAATATGCAACTTGCCTTTCTAAAACTAAATATCCATTAAATGTGAAAACTACACTATTTAACTTTAACTAATATTCTACAACTAAAATTTTTAATTAATTAAAATCCATATAACATCTTTATATGAAACTTGAAACCTTTGTCATATAAGAATTTTAATTTTCAATTCTTACTAATTTTTGTAAATTTCTCAAAAATGTCTGAAAACTTTTTCGTGTTTACTTAATGATAAGTGGGTAAAGAATAAAAACTTACACATTTTAAAATTTTTTATTACTTCCTTATAAAATCAGGTAATTTTTTTCTTTAATATGTTTTTAGGTTTTAAAAAAGAAAAAATTTTAATATTTATTTACAAAAATAAAATAAATTAATCAATAAACCCATCCTCAATGTTTTTATAAATATAAGAAAAGAAAATAAGGAGGGGATTTTATGAGCTTTAGACAAATTTTTTTAATAATTGAAAATATAAAGAATATTTTATTTAGAAGAAAAAAAATAGCATCTACCGAATATAACCAACAAATTATAAAAAACATTTCCCGTAAAGGAGTAAAAGACTGTTTTACCGGTGATGATACGCTTTCTATAAGCGGTAAGCAAAAGCTTATCAAAGAAGATATTAATAAACAGGCCCGCTCTGTGATAAAAAAAGCTCTGCAAGCCCCTGAGGCATTACTTGATTTTGTAGAGTCAAAAGATACTATAATTATAAGGTCCCGCTATATGGACAAATTTCTCCGGATTCTGGGCGAAAAAGAAGGCTTTATACCTCCAAAAACCGGCATTAAAGCTTTATTATTTACTTTAATCATTAATAAATTTTCTTCAGCTAAATTGAAGGTCAGTTTCAAAACCCCTGCAATGTTTGCTTTAAAAGATAAACCCGTAAATATTTATATATTATCACACCAGTTTCATTTATGGCTATCTTATATAAATGATCTGCCCGGGTTTGAAGAAAAGACAATGAAGAATTTTAAAAACTTCTGGGAAACTGAATCTGATTCGAATGACTTATCTTGTTTTTCAGTAGACGATATGCTTTCTTTAAAAGACATTATTGCACGGGAAATAGAAGCCCTGAATTTTGTAAAAGAAATGGCGCAAGAATTTGTCGGACAGAAAAATTCTGTTAAAAAGCTTCGTGCAGGCAAATCCATAAATCTTTAACCAAATTTTTCAGCTAAAAATAATAATTGCGTGGAAAAAAAAAGTTAATCCCCGTATTTATATTTATTTTCCTTGTAGCTATCAGGAAGTTTATCTTCCTGCTTAAGTTTATGGAATATTATAATCTTTCTTTTCTTCATTCTCAACTTTTCCAGTCTTTCTTGCCTGCGGATTTCCTCTTCTTCAACAGGCTCAGGCGGTTTTTTTATTTCAAAACTTAAATCATATTCATAAAGAAGCTTTAAATCAGGTTTTATATATTTTATTTTCCCTGTATAAACCCCGGGCAGCCAGGTTTTATCTTCTTTAGGCTTTTTAAAGGAAATTAATCCTTCCATCTGGTCCGAGTTTATCCGGGTAAAATCATCTAAGATTATTTTTTGATCAGGGTTTTGCAAGGTAATTTTTATCAGGTCATTTTTCTTAAAATGAAACCCATGGACCCAGATAAATATCTCCGGCTCCTCATTCATTATCTCAATCTTTTCATACTTGCCCTGCCTGATACTATATAGAGTAGGGTCTTCAATGGAAATACCCGTGTTAGTTATGATAACGTCTCTGTATTTTAATTTTTCCGCGGCAGAAACACTCCAGAAAGGCTTATATTCTTTTTTTTCCGATTTACCGGTTAATTCCTGTCCTGAAAACGGGTCAAAGTAACTTTTATGGTGTAAAACCGCAAAATAAAGATGAGGAAACCCGGTTTGCCCGGACAGTCCCATTTCTCCTATCTGTTTTCCCTGCGGGGTAAAATCTCCGGGTTTAACTGTTATACTGTCCTTTTTAAGATGACAATAAGCTGTTTTCCAGCCGTTATTATGCTCAATCAAAACAAAATTTCCGCAAAACGGCGTGTCTTTGTCATTGTCTCTCAATCCAAACGGATAATTATCTTCAATAGTGTTTCTTACAAAAATAACTTTTCCATCCTGAGCCGCTAAAATCGCTACACCGTTTTTTAAGTCCATAAAAGATTGCACTGCAATATCTGTTCCTTTATTACCGTCATAAGTGATTTTTCTGTTTTTATAATCCTTTATGTCTTTAGTTGGGTTAAGATCCGGATAATTTACCACCCGGCAATTTTCTTCTAACCGGCAGGAAACAGGAAATTCAAGCTCTACAGGCGGATTAGATTCGTGGCTAAAGAATGTGTTCAGCGCAAAACATCCGCCAGGCTCTATTGAATATAAAAATATTGCTGCAATAAAAATTCTGAGAAAAAGCATTCAATTTTACCTGAAAAATTTCATAAAGATGATTTTAATTAATTCGAGTCACTAATTGCATGTATGCAACCAGAGATTCGAGTTAGGTAACCTCAATGACGGGTCAGCTAAAAACCTTATTATGATTGATTTTTAACTAATTCGTGCCCCGGGTTTATTATTTAATGTTTCAGTCAGCCCGGCTGTAAGCTGCATAGCTTTTTCCGCCTGGTCTTTAGTCAGGCTGCCTGCGCCGCAGGAAGGAGTAATGATTGATGATTCCAATATAAGGTCTTTGTCTATGTTCTTATTTGTAAGATATGAAACAGCTTCTTCGTATTTTTGTACTAAAGATTCAACCGTAGCTGTATTAAGAGCGTCTGTGTCCATAGTAGGAACAATTCCCCAGGCAATTTTGCCGCCGTTGTTGAGAAAATTCCCGATTTCTCCGGCATACAAGCCCAGGCTCTGCGCAAAATAAAAGGCATCAAAATTAAGAATATCAATATTACTTTCTGTAATTAAAGACCAGTCGCTCTTTCCGCAACAATGAATTCCGACAAGAGCCCCTGCTGACTTTAATATAGTTGCAATTTCCGAAAAACTACTGATTATATCATCTTTTTTCACGGTAATAAAAGCTGATGTACCGTATTGAGAAATTGTCGGCTCATCCATAAAGATAACAGGCTGTGATTCAGGGGATGCTTCGCGGAATTTTTTCACCAGCCAGAGGGCTTTGAGTGTTAATGCCTTAACTGTAATTTCCTTGAGGGTTTCATCATAAAAAGCACATCTTTTCTCCCTGTCAACAAGCGAAGTCCCGAATGTAAACGGTCCTGTTATCTGTCCTTTTACATAACCAGGTTTTTCAGCTGCCAGTTTTTCAAGAAATAATGGTAATGCAGAGCAATGTTCCCGGGAAATCGCATACTTTTCCAGAGGTGCCTGATCACCGTCATTTACAATGCTTTCATAATCAAGGTAAAATTCTTCGATTTCCTCAAAAAACGTTTCTGATTCCTGATCTATATACCAGCGCTTATCGGTTTCATCATAGAGAACACCGGGAATCTTCTCGTTAAGCTGTGCTGTCATGTCTTCATTGGGATTAACATTTGCCAGCTGGGGCAGAACCGGTATATCCGGAAATTGTTTAAATATCAATTCAACTGCTTTTTGCGGGTCTGTATGCGGTAAACTTCCTATTGCTGTTGCAAGAAAACCTGTATTTTTCTTCAATTTTCTTCCTTTTCAAAATTTATCAATTTTAACTAACTATATATCGCAAATGAATTACTATTATTGTAGAATTACATATTGCAAGTTTAGCATTAAAATATTTTTTTTGAAATTTATAAACAGCTTAAGTTATGAAAAAAATACAGACATTAGCTCAATTGGTATTGCAAACACGGGAAAAAACAGGATATTCCCGGATTGGACTTGCAACCAGGGCTAATCTTGACGTGTCTGTTATTGAAGATATCGAAGCAGGACGGGAATTATTTCTTTCTGCTACTGTCAGGCAAAAACTTGCAATAGCATTAAAATTAAGCCCTGGAAAAATAAAATCCCTGGAAAAATATCCCCTGGCGCCTGTAAAAAATTTTGAAATTGCTGATAAAACCGAAGAATTAAAACTGAAAATCCTGAAAGGGAACCTTAAAGATCTTGCGTGTCCTGAATGCGGGGAAAATTTAATTTGCAGGGTAGCGATTATGTACGACCTTGATGATAATATGGTAAGACACCCCAAAGCCAGATGCTCAAAATGCCCTTTTCAAATTAAATAGCCCGACTCGCCAATTAGCCAAAAGCAAGGATATGATTATGCAATTAGTAGTTCAAGTTAAACAACCTGAATCACGAAATACAGGAAACCCCGTAATAGGTGAAATTTTCTCAAAATCTATATGGAATCGTTAAAGCCTTTAACCACCTCTGAGGGCTGGCGGGTGGGGGATTTTGAGAAAATTTCAAAAAATACAATTCGTGATTCAGGTTAAATAATATAAGCATGTTCGGAGTTATTGTATAATTTTTTTGAAAGTGAATATGCGGGAAAATTATGATTTTAATAACCGGAGGAGCCGGATATATAGGCAGTCACTGTACTCTTGACTTAACAAGAGCAGGCTATAACTGTGTTGTACTGGACGACCTCTCAGAAGGACATTTGGAAGCTCTTCAAACAGACAATTTTTGCCGGGTAAACCTCGAAGATGTTGATAAATTAAGGGAGGTTTTCAGAAAATATCCGATAGAAGCTGTTATACATTTCGCTGCAAGCTGTTATGTAGGAGAATCTGCTATAAACCCTCAAAAATATTACCAAAACAACGTGGTTAATACCTTAAACCTTCTTCAGGTAATGCTTGAAAGCAATGTAAAAAAAATAGTTTTTTCCTCAACCTGCGCTGCCTACGGAAACCCAAAATATACGCCCATTGATGAAAACCATCCTAAAAACCCTATAAATACCTATGGGAAGACAAAATTGATGATTGAAAATATTCTTGAGGATTATGACCGGGCTTACGGGCTAAAATATATGGCTTTAAGGTATTTTAACGCGGCAGGAGCGGATAATAAGGCAAATATCGGTGAAAGCCATAACCCTGAAACCCATCTCATTCCGCTGGTACTCGAAGCAGCATCAGGCAAAAGAGAATTGATTAAGATTTTTGGCGACGATTATCATACACCCGACGGAACCTGCATAAGGGACTATATTCACGTTAATGATCTTTCATCTGCTCACAGGTTAGCACTTGATAAGCTTCTTAACGGCGCCGGCAGTAATTTTTATAATTTAGGGACAGGAAAAGGCGTTTCTGTAAAGGAAATAATTGATATTAGCGAAAAAATTACCGGTAAAACCGTAAAAAGTGAAATAATACACAAAAGACCCGGTGACCCGCCTTTGCTATTTGCAGACAATAAAAAAGCGCAACTGGAATTAGGCTGGCGACCTGAATATAATAAAATAGATGATATAATTTCAACAGCCTGGTATTGGGAACAAAACAGAAGATATTAGGAGAATTTAATAAATGAAAAAGATATTGGTAACCGGCGGAGCAGGATTTATAGGTTCACATCTATGCGAAAAACTCCTTGAATTAGGACATGAAGTAATCTGTGCTGATAATTTTTTTACCGGATCAAAAAAAAATATATTGCATTTAATGGACAATCCGTATTTTGAGGTGATAAGACACGATATTATAAAATCCCTGCTGGTTGAAGTTGATGAAATCTATAATTTAGCATGCCCGGCTTCCCCGGTGCATTATCAGTATAATGCAATAAAAACAGTTAAAACCAATGTCCTGGGAACCATAAACATGCTCGGGCTGGCAAAAAGATTAAAGGCTAAGTTTCTTCAGGCTTCCACCTCAGAAGTTTACGGGGATCCTAAAGTGCACCCGCAGGATGAAAGTTACTGGGGAAATGTTAATTCAATCGGGATAAGAAGCTGCTATGACGAAGGAAAGCGTGTTGCAGAAACATTAACAATGGATTATCATAGGCAAAACGGTGTTCAAATAAAGATTATAAGAATATTTAATACCTATGGACCAAGAATGGCAGCTAATGATGGCAGGGTTGTAAGTAATTTTATAGTCCAGGCACTTAAAAACGAAGATATTACTGTCTATGGCGATGGTTTCCAGACAAGATCATTCTGCTATGTGAGCGATCTTGTTGATGGTGCAATAAGAATGATGAATTCAGAAAACGAATTCACAGGTCCTGTAAATCTTGGCAATACTGTTGAAACACCAATAATTGAGTTTGCTGAAAAAATAATAAAAATGACAGGAAGCCGCTCAAGAATAACATATAAACCATTACCCCAGGATGACCCGATTCAAAGAAAACCTGATATATCTCTTGCAGAACACAAGTTAGGCTGGAAACCTACAGTAGAGCTTGAGCATGGTCTTATGAAAACCATTGAGTATTTTGAAGAAAAACTAAAAAAGAACAAAATACTTCGGTAAAATTTTTCAAAAATCCCACCTATGAATGAGGCGATGCTCCCGCTTACGCAAGCAAAGCCGGATCTTCACCTTTGCTTCGCAATTTAACAATTCCATATAGATTTTGAGAAAATTTCAGCAGACTATTACTAGAGTTTTACGTATTTCGTGATTCAGGTTATTTAGACAAAATATTTGTAGCTCAATGTTTATGGTAAACTTTTTGTGAATAAAGCTAAAAAAACAGGAGGTTAATCCTATGATCATAGTAATGGAACCTACTGCCAGGGAAGACCAGATACAAAAAGTGGCAAAAAAACTTGAAACCCTTGATTTTAAAATTGTATTCAACAGAGGGGAAGTAATGACAGTTTTAGCCGCTATAGGGGATAAAAGACTTATTGATCCTGCTTCTTTGGCTTCTATGGAGGGAGTAAGGGAAGTAAAACTTATCCAGGAACCATTTAAGCTGTCAGGCAGGGAAAGTAAAGCTGATGATACCGTGATTAACCTCAAAAATGGGATAAAAATCGGGGGTAAGAATCCTCCTGTGATTATGGCTGGTCCATGCAGTGTTGAAAAAGATGTGGAAGGTCTTTTAAAAGTAGCTTATACCGCAAAGCAAGCCGGGGCTCAGGTTCTAAGGGGCGGGGCTTTTAAGCCGAGAACCAGCCCGTACGATTTTCAGGGCATGGAAGAAGAAGGGCTTAAGTATCTTGCTTTAGCAAGGGAAAAAACAGGGCTTCTCATAGCAACAGAAGTTATGGATACCCCGGAAATTGACCTTGTGGCAAGCTATGCTGATATTTTACAGGTGGGCGCCCGTAATATGCAAAACTACAAGCTGCTTAAGGCTTTAGGCAAAGTTGGTAAGCCTGTAATTCTTAAAAGAGGACCTGCCGCAAGTATCAGGGAATTCCTGCTGGCTGCCGAATACATAATGTACGCCGGAAACCCCGATATAATCCTTTGTGAAAGAGGGGTTAAAGGTTTTGATTCACATTACACAAGAAATATTCTTGATATAGCTTCAATTCCCGTTATCAAAAAATATTCACACCTTCCTGTAATTGTTGACCCAAGCCACGCAACAGGAAGAAGATACCTGATTGAACCGATGTCCAGGGCTGCACTGGCAGCAGGCGCTCACGGGCTTATGATAGAAGTCCATCATGATCCGGAAAATGCTTCTTCTGACGGGGCTCAGAGTTTAACCACCGACCAGTTCAAAGCTCTTATGGTTCAGTTGAATAAACTTAAAAAACTTCTGCAAGAATTATCTCATAGCAATATTGAAGCGGTATTGCATTAATTAACCCGAATCGCCAGTTATCCAAAAGCCAGGATATGACTATGCAATTAGAGATTAGAGTTAATTAACTTATTCCGGTGTAGAATACTGCTTTTTAAGTTGTTTTTCTTTAATCTGAATTTTTAAGGAAGTAACAAAAAATTTTGAAAAAAATTTTGAAAATTTTGAAAAAAAGTATAAAATATACATATAAAAATTAACGCAGGTATAAAAATATGGATCAAAACAGACGCTGGTATGATAAAGATCCTATACTTTCAAAGGCAATGAGAATTCTGGAAACAACAGATGATCAGTTTCAGTTAAAAATTGCCATTAATTTGATTAAAATAATTATAGAGCACAACATAGAAACTGACACTTTCAGGTCAGTGGACGACTTATTATGCGCTGTTGAGGAAGGACGCTGCGAAAAGGGAAATGAAAGATGGTATGACCTGGACCAGACAATTCGTACAGCTGTTCAGATGCTGGAAAATTGCCCTGAAGAAATCCAGGGCAATATAGCAAGAAAAGTTGCCGGGCTGATAAGCGAAAGAATTAGAGATACTTACGAGACTGAAACGACTGAATATCAATAAATTCAATAAAAAAGAACCTGCTTAACTTAAAAAAAGCAGGTTCTTTTTTTATCTATAACCTACATCATGCCCATTCCCGGCATGCCGGCGCCTGCCGGCATGCCGGCTTCACCTTTTTCTTCAGGAATGTCAACTATAGCTGCTTCTGTGGTTAAAATCATAGCAGCAATTGATGCAGCGTTCTGTAATGCTGATCTTGTTACTTTTGCAGGATCAACAATACCTGCTTTAATCATATCTACATACTCATTTTTCTGGGCGTCATAACCGATATTCTGGTCTTTATCAAGAAGTTCCCTTAACCTTTCAGCGACCACTTCTCCTAAAGAACCCGCGTTATCGGCAATTTGTCTTACAGGAGCGTCAAGGGCTCTTATAAGAATATCAGCGCCTGTTCTCTCATCGTTTTGTATATCAGCAAGCTTTGAAGGCAGCACTTTGGAAACATTAACCAGTGTAACTCCGCCGCCCGGTACTATGCCTTCCTCAATAGCAGCCCTGGTTGCGTTAAGGGCATCTTCAATCCTGAGTTTTTTATCTTTTAACTCAGTTTCCGTGGCAGCTCCCACTTCAATCACCGCAACGCCCCCTGATAACTTTGCAAGTCTTTCCTGAAGCTTTTCTTTATCATAATCACTATCTGATTGCTCAATATGACGTTTGATTAATCTTACTCTTTCTGCGACTTTATCTTTTGTTTCATCGCCGACAACTATTGTTGTCTTATCTTTAGAAACAGTTACCCTGCGTGCTTTACCCATCATCTGGATAGTTACGTTTTCAAGTTTAATTCCCAACTCTTCGGTAATGACTTCGCCGCCTGTTAAGATAGCTATATCTTCAAGCATTGCTTTTCTTCTGTCACCAAATCCCGGAGCTTTAACAGCAACAGCTCTTAAGACTTTTCTCATTGTGTTGACCACCAGTGTTGCAAGAGCTTCGCCTTCAATATCCTCAGCAATAAGTAAAATAGCTCTTCCTTCCCTTGCTACCTGCTCAAGAATAGGAACTAAGTCGGATACGAGGTTAATTTTCTTGTTTACACAAAGAACCAGGCAATCTTCAAGGACTGATTCCATTCTTTCCGTATCTGTTACGAAGTATGGGCTGATATACCCTTTATCAAACTGCATGCCTTCAACGACTTTAAGTTCTGTCCCGGTTGTTTTGGATTCTTCAACCGTGATAACTCCTTCTTTACCGACTTTATCCATGGCATCGGCAATGAGGGTTCCTATTGTGGAATCATTACCTGCGGAAATTGTTGCAACCTGGGCAATAGACTCTTTTGATTCTATCTGCTTGGCGCTTTTTTGAATTTCCTCTACTGCTATTGCTACAGCTTTATCTATACCTCTTTTAATTCCGATTGGATTTGCCCCGGCAGCAACGTTTTTAAGTCCTTCTTTAACTATTGATTGTGCCAGAACCGCAGCTGTTGTTGTTCCGTCACCCGCTACATCGTTTGTCTTGCTGGATACTTCTTTAACCAGTTGTGCGCCAAGATTTTCAAGACCATCTTCAAGTTCAATTTCCTTAGCTATGGTAATTCCGTCATTAACAATCTGCGGAGAGCCGTATTTCTTATCTAAAATAACATTACGTCCTTTTGGACCTATAGTAACCTTTACTGCGTTAGTTACAGCATCTATTCCCTTTTCAAGGGACTTACGAGCTTCCTCGTTAAATACTATTTTCTTTGCCATTTTTCTTTAACTCCTTTATTTCTTAATTATTAAGCTACATTTTCAATACCGTAAAAAAAGAACAGTACCGTCTGGTTTTTACTGTTCAAGTATCGCTAGAATATCTCTTGCAGATAAAATTTTGTACTCCTGGTCGTTAATTTTAATGTCAGTTCCGCCGTATTTTGTATAAAGTACAATATCTCCCTCTTTTACTTCCATTTCTTCCTTAGAGCCATGCTCAAGGGTTTTTCCTGAACCTACAGCAAGAACTTCACCTTTTTGAGGTTTTTCTCTTGCACTGTCAGGAAGGATAATTCCGCCCGGTGTAGACTCTGTTTCTTCAATCACTTTAATAACGACTCTGTCAGCTAATGGTTTAATCTTTAAAGTTTGTGCCATTTTTTTTAATTTCCTCCAAATTAATACTTACTCTAATGCTAACAAAAACAATATTTTTCACAAATATAGTCTGCAAGTTCACTTACCCATAGAATTTTCATTAAATTTTTATGCAATCCCTGAGTAAATTCATCAACTCATACCCTGTAATTCAGGTCTTTGCTGAAACCCTTTACAATAATTTATATAAAATATAAATTTATTAACCTTTAAAAAATTAATAAAAATTTAATTATTAATGCAATAATTCGTAAAAATTCATTAGATTTTATCTGGAAGCGGTCTTAAGGGGTAAAGAATAAAAACTTACGCATTTTAAAATTTTTCAAAAATCTATATGGAATTATTAAATTGCGAAGCAAAGGTGAAGATCCGGCTTTGCTTGCGTAAGCGGGCGCATCGCCTCATTCATAGGTGGGATTTTTAAAAAATTTTACCGAAGTGTTTTTTCTTTGTTCCTTATTATATATAGTGGTCTTAATAAATAAACGTTAATTGCAAATTATTATATCAAAATTAAATTTTGGGGTTGGGTGGCAAGCCCCTCCCTAAGCCTATTTCTCCCTCCTTGAGGAGGAAGGGGGTGGTGATACAGTGTTGAATTTTAATTCCATTTATCGAAAACTTTTTTAGACCACTAAAATTCAATAACACATAATTTTTTGATAAAATTTAAGAATATTTTGCAGCCGGAAACTGAGAAAGAAGTCCTGTTTTTCTTCCTTACCGGTATTAATAATAAATTATAAAGAAAGCGAGGAATCGAAGTTGTCGAATATTGATCCTTACATAAGTTATCTGGAAATAGGCGAGCTATACCAGAAACTCGGTGAATATGACAAAGCTAAAGCAGCTTATGAAAAGCTTATAGAATGCCCGGAACTTGCCTGTATGGGATGGGTTAATATAGCAAAAGTTGAAACAGCTAGAGGCAGGCTAAAAACAGCTAAAGATTATTACATACAGGCAGTTAATACTGACCCTGACAGCTATGAGATACTCTATAACTATGCAAATTTCCTGCTGGATATACAGGAATTTGAAGAATCAATAGAATACTATGATAAGGCTCTGGAAAAAGAACCCAGCCTCGCTCTTGCGCACTATAACAAGGGTGTTGCATATACAAAAATGGAAAAATTTAATGAAGCATTGGATTCATATAAAAAAGTGCTTAAAATAAATCCTGATGATGCGGTTTGCTTGCTTGATATCGGAGCTATTTACCTGGAGATTCAGGAGCCGGCTGAATCCATAAAGTATTTGCAAAAATACCTGGAATTGAACCCGACCGGCAGCAAGGCATATGAAATGCTCTCAGAGTGCTTCAAAAGAATAGGGCAGCCGGATATTGCGCTTACATTCATAAAAAAAGCATATGAGTTTAACCCTGATAACATAATTCTTTTATATAAACTGGGAGATTTATACCTTGAAACCGGATGTGCTGAAAAAGCCAGGAAAGTCTTTGATATAGCCCTGGAATCTAATTCGGTAGATGCTATTTTAATTTATAAAAGAGCTTGCTCTTATGCGGCTCTTGGCGATAAAGACAGGGCGTTAAAGGAACTAAGCGTTTCTATGCAGTTTAATCCTTTGATTAAAGAGATGGCTCTTATTGATAAATGCTTTGAATCTTATAAAGAAGATGAGCATTTCCTGAGAGTAATCAACTCAAGAAGAAGACCTCTTTAAAAACTCAAGTTAATATTTATAAATTTTTTCAAAATGCCCTTCGGGCAATGTTTTAAGGTTAAATGTTGAACAGGGGATTTTTGAAGATGAAGTTACTTATACCTGTGGACCTGTTAAAGAGTAAGTAAAAACTATAAATATAAAAAAGGAGGATTCAGCTAGAAGATTTCTGTTGCATTCCCCTTTTTATGCTAATTCCTGACCAAAAAAATTAAAAAAACGGATATTATCCCGGATATCCAGATATTTTAGGCATTACCAGTAAAAAAATATCAAAATTTTTTAATATATCTTTAATCAAAAAATAATTTTTCCAATAACAACTCTATCAATGCCTGAAAGGTCTTTTATGATCTGAATATCCTTAAACCCGTGGTTTTTAAAAATTTCCTTTACGGCTTCTGCCTGGAAAATCCCTGTTTCTACAGCAAGAAAGCCGCCGGTATTCAGCCTGGAAGCTGCCTGGTTCACCAGTTTCCCGTAAAAAGAAACTCCGGTGTCATCTTCTGTAAAAAGCGCCATTTCCGGTTCGTGCCTGACGACTTCTATCTGGAGATGTTCTTTTTCTTTTACCGGGATATAAGGCGGATTGGAAATTATAATGTCAAAATTCTCTGATGGATCAATCTTTTCAAATATATCTGATTTTAGAAACTTAATTCTGTCAGCAACTCCCAGCTTTTCGGCATTAAACTTCGCTACCTCAAGAGCTTTTTCAGAAATATCGGAAGCAAAAACTTCCGCCTGTAGTAGTTTTTCGGCAAGCATTATTGCAATACATCCCGACCCTGAGCCTATATCTATGATTTTTGCCCTGTCATCCGCAAGTTTCAGAGTTTCCTCTACGAGTATTTCTGTTTCAGGTCTTGGTATAAGTACGTTTTCATTAACATAAAATATCTGTCCCATAAAATATGCCTTGTTTACCAGGTACTGAACCGGGACTTTATCCTCTATCCGTCTTTTTACAAATGAGTTAAATCTCTTAACCCCATCTTCGGGCACTTCTTGATAAGGATTTATAACTAAATCCTTTTTGGTTAATCCAAATACTTCTTCTATAAGTAAATAAACTTCATACCGGGCTTCGCTGCTTGTAATGCTATTTTCCGTGAATTTATCCACTGTTTTATTGAAAAGTTCTTTCAATATATTCATTTTTTATCTGAATCCACTGAGGGTTAATAATTTTTAAAACCTGTCACAGCAGTTTCCGGCTATAAAAGCGGAATCCCTGGAAATATAGCTGTTATCAGCTTCAGGCGAGGCTTTTGGAAAATCACTCCTGAAATGCCCGCCCCGGCTTTCTTTTCTCATAAGTGCGCTTCTTATTATTAATTCGGAAATAATTAAAAGACTTCTGAATTCGTATTCTTCGGGATCCCTGCACTTATATGGCTGGTTAAAATCAAGTTTCAAGTCATTAAGAGTTTGCAAAGCCCTGTTAAGTCCGTCTTTATTTCTTACAATTCCCGCTTTTTCCCACATGGTTTCCCTTAAAGTATTTTTAAGAGTTTGTATGTCTCTTTTATACTCAAATTTATTTTTTTCATACAGGCTGATCAGGCATCCTATTTGACAATCAGAACTTAAAGCGCTTATTTCTGTTTGTTTTTCCGATAAAAACTGCGCAAGCTCATTTGCTACCACTACACATTCAAGCAGGGAGTTGCTTGCAAGCCTGTTTGCCCCGTGAAATGAAGTACAACTTGCTTCTCCTACAGCATAAAGTCCCTGTAGTGAAGTTTCACCTTTAACAGTGGTTTTTATTCCTCCCATTATATAGTGCGCAGCAGGTGAAACAGGAATATTACCTTTAGTTATGTCTATTCCATGCTCTTCACAAACTTTCATTATATTGGGAAATCTTATTCTGAGCTTCTCTTCAGGAATCACGGAAGTGTCAAGGATTACATTATCAAAGCCCTGTTCTCTCATTTCAAAAAAAATAGCCCTGGTAACCACGTCTCTGGGCGCAAGGTCGCCTTTTTCATGGTATTTAAAAGCGAATTGCTTGCGGTCGGGGGTCTTGAGTACCGCGCCTTCTCCGCGGACAGATTCTGAAATCAGGAACCTTGAGCCTTTTTCCTCAAAATCAAGAGCTGTAGGGTGAAACTGTACAAATTCCATATTCTGTATAGTTGCGCCTGCCCTGTAAGCTAGGGCAATTCCGTCACCGGTAGCTATTTGAGGGTTTGTTGTCCTGCTGTAAACCTGTCCTGCTCCCCCTGTAGCAATAATTACCGCTGAAGAGAACACTGTTTCATATTCTCCCCTGGTTTTGTTAAATACAATAACACCTTTACAGTTATTTTCTGAGTCAACCAGAAGGTCAACAGCCTGGGTTTTTCTGTAAATATGTATTTTGGGATTATTTTCTACCCGGTTAGACAGCGCAAGTTCGATGCTTCTTCCTGTTGCATCCCCGCCGGCGTGTAAAATCCTGTTTACGCTATGCGCGCCTTCCAGTGTTAGCTCGACTTTCTGGTCGGCATGTTTATCAAATTCAACCCCGTAGCTGATTAAATCCATTATAGAACCGGCGCTTTTTTCTGAAATAAACCGGGCAACACCAGCATCGGTAAGCCCTGCCCCGGCTTTTACAGTGTCCCGGACATGAAGTTCCACGGAATCTTCGGTATTCTCCGGCAGCACTCCTACTATCCCGCCCTGGGCATAACGCGAATTACTTTCCCTTAAGTCGGATTTGGTTATTAAAAGTATTTCCTTATCTGTTTTTTCAGAAAGCTTTATCGCCGTATACAATCCTGCAATCCCGCTGCCGATTATTACATATGGTTTTTGTATAAATTTCATAAGTTCTTACCTGCATAATCCGGTTTATGAAGTTAAACCGTAGTATACTGCAAAAATATGGAAATTCAATACAGGTAAGTATTGTGGTAAGGAAGCAATAAAAAATTTTAAAATGCGTAAGTTTTTATTCTTTTTTTTATAAAGATATGAAATTCAGGGCTTTTGGGACAGCCTCAACCTACTGCTACTTTGATTTTTCGGGAAATAGTCCGGGAGTTTACTCATAAAAATTTTCAATATGATGAGATAATTTATTCATAGCATCATCGCTATGAAACCTCACTGAGCGTAAAACATTTCCCATTTCAAAGCCGCTTAAATTATTACCAGCTGCTTTTTCAAGTGCCATTTTACTTGTGGTATAGATTGCCAGCATTGAGTCTTTGCATTCAATAAGTGTTTTCTTTTGTTCTTCTAATTTCATTTTTTGCTCCTTTTGTTAA
>JANQEP010000122.1 GCA_028278305.1 Candidatus Gastranaerophilales bacterium | reverse complement strand
ATCGAACTTTTTGTTACAGGGCGGAAAAGTAAGCTATACCTATAAAAAACCCTTCGACATTCTTGCCGAAGGACTCGCTTGTCAAGTTAAACGGGGCTGACGGGAATCGAACCCGCGACTTCCTGCGTGACAGGCAGGCACTCTAACCGGTCTGAGCTACAGCCCCATTGTGCAAATAAATTATAAATTAATAAACTTTTGTTTTCAAGAAAAATTTTTTTTGCTAATCTTACAAATTAATCGGTTGTCAACAAATACATAAGTATCAAATATCAGTGAATTTTTATATAATATAATTTAATAAATTAAGTATTTTTATGAAAAAAATATTATAATAAGTAAAGAAGATATAGTTAAACCTAAGCTATACTATACTTTTTGCAACTATACATTTTGCAGTCTATATTACTACATTCAGGGCATTTAGAGTTGGGCAATGACACAAACTTATACAATTTTTGCAATTATTGAGCTCTTAGCATTCTGTATTATTTTATACTTGATAATCAGGGCAAATATTTTTATAAATACCTTGCAAAAAGAGGTAAATGAACTTTATTTTTATTTACCGCCGGCTATTAGAGACGTAAAATACGATTTAAAACAATTTAACGAGTATTTAACCGGCAGGATAAATAAATCTGCGCTTAGCCAGCAGGAAATAGGGTTTTTAGCGGGGAGAATATTTGCGGATATCTTTCTTTCAAGGTTTAGTATGAATCCTTTTAAAAAGAAAATGCTCTTCGCATCAGTATTTTTAAAATTATGGAATTTAAGAAGGAGGCTCAAGGCAACATTTATGAAATTGTTTTTAGGGTAAATTTATGTGTGAATCCTGAATTATGAGAAATAACATGTAAGAATAACTAATTGGAGGAAAAATATGTCTAAAAACTCAGATGATTACTTAATTTTTTCAGTAGGAATATTATTCGGCGTTCTTAGCGGGGTTGTTGCGGGAATAATGTTTTCCCCTAAATCCGGTGTAGAAATGCGCAGGGAATTAAAAGGCATGGCAAAAAACTTTTCCCGGGAAGTCCCTACAGATGTTGACATAGCAAAGAAAACATTTTACAGGAGTATGGACAGGTTAAAATTTGCGCTGGAAGCTCAGATAAATAAAATAAATGAAGCTGTTAAAGCCGGCAGGCTGGCTTCCGCAAAACGCAAAGAAGAAATGGAATCAGGTTATTAGGAGGCAAATTTTGGAGAATATGGCGCCAAATGTGGCAGAATCTTTACAGGTATTAATTTACGTTTCTCTTATTTTAATTTTGATAATTGGAATTTTCCTAATAAAGCTTTTACTGGATACATCTAACCTTATAAAAAGCATGCAGGATTTTGTTAAAGTTACCCAGACAGAGCTGGAGCCAACTATTAAAGAAATTCAGGGAACCCTGGTCAACATAAACAGCATATCATCAAGCGTAAATAAGCAGGTCAGCTCGCTAAGCAACGGATTGGAAAAAGGCGGGCGTATGATGTCAGAATCCGCTGATAAAGCGTATAAGCAATTAAAAATTGCAGGTACATATGCAAAAAAGAGCTTATTATCAACAATAAATAATCTTTTGAAAAAATAGACAGGATAAATAATCCTTTAAAGTAAAAAAGATTTAGTATGTATGAAAAAGGAGAATTAACCATGAGTGTTGGAAAATTTTTAACCGGATTTTTAGTAGGCAGCGCAGTGGGGGGAATCGTCGGACTTTTGCTAGCCCCGTCATCAGGTGAAGAAACCAGGGGAATGATAGCTGATAAGTCAGAAGAACTCTATAGAAACACTGAGGATTCCGTAAAAGAAATTCAAAATAAGGCAAATGATGTAATCGATGATATACAGAAAAAAGGTGATGAATTATTAACCAGAATTCAGGATACTATCAGACAACAAGGATAAAAAGTTAATAAAAGATCCATCTAAATAACTGATTAAATTTATATTTTTCTGACATTGCGAAGTGTAAAATCCTGTCTGTAAAATGGCTACAGCCTTAAAAAGCAATTTTTATTAAGGCATTAAGATTGTTTCACAAGAAAATTATCAGCCTGTATCAGACGTTAAATGTCAGCAATATGGATTTTAGCAAATATTGCATATATGTGACCAGTGACTGCGGCTTATTAACTTTCGCTTGACAAATTGTTCGGCTCACCGTACATTTTAAATTAACTTTAAAATTCGCAGAGTTTAAGGAATGCGCAATAAAAAAACTTCAATGAGAAAAGCATGATTACCCAGGAAAATCCAGAAAGTATATGAAAAAAAATGAGTGTGTTTGGATGTAAGAGTTGCAATAAATGCGGAAAAAAGGCATTAAACCCTGAAATTATAGATAAATTGCCAAAAATAGTCTTAGTAGGCAACCCTAATGTAGGAAAATCAGTAATATTTAACGCATTATCAGGTTTTTACGTTGAGGTAAGTAATTATCCCGGGACTACAGTTGATGTATCAAGGGCTTTCACGGAATTTGGACAAATAATAGATACTCCCGGAGCTTATAGTCTTGGGAATTACAGCGATGACGAGATAGTAACCCAGAATATAGTTCAGAATGCTGATATTATAATAAATATTGTCAGTGCTCTTAGTATTGAAAGAGATTTATTTCTTACCCAGCAGCTTATAGATATGGGATTTCCGGTAATTCTGGTTGTTAACCAGATGGATGAGGCAAAAAAGCGCGGGGTGGATATTAACAATGAAAAACTCGCGGAAATTTTGGGAATCCGGGTCATCCCCGCCGTTGCAATTCATAAAAAAGGAATTTCAGAAATTATAAACAGTATTAAAAATGAGCAATATTATATTTCTAATAACAAAACTCCTTACATAAAAGAACTTTTTAAAGACAAAAATATAACAAAATATGACAAATTTGAAAAAATCCTGGCGATAGAATCCCAAAATTCCCAAAACCAGGAACAAAAGGACATAATTTATTCTCAAAGAAGACAGATAATAAATCTTATAATAAGTAAAATTATCGTACATACCGAAAAAAAAGAGAGCTTTTCCGATGTTATAGGAAATCTCCTTTTAAGCCCGCTTATAGGAATAGCGGTTGCTTCCGGGATGTTATACCTGCTTTTCCAGATACTGGGGGTGTTTATTGCCGGTGATATAGTAGATTTTCTTTTTACTCAGCTAAATGAAAAATATTCCCCCTGGATACGAGAGCTGGCAGGGAATTTTATACCTGTATCGTTCATAAATGAAATACTGGTAGGCGAATTTGGTATTTTAACAATGACCGTAGAAATTGTAATAGGGGTTTTGCTGCCTTTAATAACGGCATTTTACCTGTTTATGGCTATACTTGAGGATTCAGGCTATCTTCCCAGGCTGGCTGTTTTAACTGATAACCTGTTAAATAAAATCGGGCTTAACGGAAGGGCGGTAATTCCTTTGCTTTTAGGATTCGGGTGCGGTGCAATGGGGACTATCACAACAAGAATACTTGGTTCTAAAAAAGAAAGAACCATAGCAACAGCCCTTATTGGTATTACAATTCCCTGTGCGGCTCAACAGGGAATAATTATAGCTCTTGTGGCTGCTATAGGAGGATTAAAAATCTGGCTTTTATACCTTGGGTGTATTTTTACCATAATGGTTATTACAGGAACAGTTTTAAACAGGCTTATCCAGGGAAGGGCGACTGACCTGCTGATTGACCTGCCGCCTATGAGGATGCCGCTTATTTTTAACACTTTTAGCAAGACTTTTTTCAGGATAATACATTTTTTAACCGAAGCTTTACCTTTATTTGCGATTGGCTCGGTTTTAGTAAGCGTCCTGAAAATGATGGGGTTTCTGGACTGGCTTCAAAACTTCTTATCCCCGGTTGTAGTGAGTTTACTTCATCTTCCTGCGGAATTTACGGATATTTTTGTTATGGGCATGATAAGAAGAGACTTTGCTTCTGTAGGGTTGCTGGATATGGCAGGTCTCGGGGCAGGTCCGGCAGCCCTTGATAACTTACAGATCCTGGTGGCTTCGGTAGTAATTACACTTTTTGTGCCATGCCTGGCTACTTTAATTGTTATTTATAAAGAGAGGGGAATAAAAGAAGCTTCATTGCTCTGGGTAGGGACATTTATTATTTCAGTTTTTGTAGGAGCTGTTTTAACCAGGACTTTCGGCTTTATTTTTTAGAATTACAGCGGTCTTAAAAAACAAGGGAGAAAATGGTTAAGAAAAATATTAGATAGTACATTGACCGCTTAATTATAGAGGGTAATGTCATCCCATACTTGATGCGGGATCTATCCAAATAGGAGTTACTAAGCAGTAGGTTGGGTTAAAAATTCTATTTTTTAACCCAACATCAAATAATGCGGATTTAAAGCTGTTGGGTCAATTTTGTAAATTGACCCAACTTACCCAACTTCCGAAACTGTGTTGATAACCCTTAAACTGTTATTGCGAGGGCTCAATGACAGTTTGAGAGCCCGTGGCAATCTGTCCCTTCAGGTTATAAAACATATTAATGTTTGTTTGATAGATTGCCGCGTCAGGATTTTTCAAGTATATTAATATTATAGAGAATCGTTTTTCTAAAAAATCCCTCCTCTCAATGACATGCGACGTTTATAAATTTTTAATCACACGTTTATTTTCTCAGACCATTAATATTTATTTACCCTTTACAGTAGCGTCTCGTTGATTTCAATGGCGTTTTTAACCATTTCCTCTGAAGGTCCGCCGGTTATGTTTCTTTTATTCACGCATTCCTCAAGGGAAATTGCCTGAAATACATCTTCTTCGACAAGAGGGGAAATTTGTTTGTATTCTTCAAGCGTCATATCTTCAAGCCCGATACCTTTTTGAATGCAGGAAAATACTGCTTTTCCCACAATTTCGTGGGCATCCCTGAATGCAAGTCCTTTTTTCACCAGGTAATCAGCTAGGTCAGTCGCATTGGTAAACCCACCTTTCGCGCTTTCATACATTTTAGCTTTATTTACCTTAATTGTTCTTAACATATCAGTAAATACCGGTAAACATATTTTTATATTGTCTATAGCATCAAATAAAGGCTCTTTATCTTCCTGCATATCCTTGTTGTAGGCTAATGGAAGGGATTTCATCGTGGTGAGAAGAGCCATAAGGCTTCCGTATATCCTGCCGGTCTTTCCCCTGACAAGTTCGGCTATATCAGGATTTTTTTTCTGGGGCATAATACTGCTTCCGGTGCTGAAAGCGTCATCCAGCTCTATAAACTGAAATTCATATGAACACCAGAGGATTATCTCTTCAGAAAACCTGCTTAAGTGCATCATAAGAATGGAAAGACAGCTGAGAAGTTCTATGCAAAAGTCCCTGTCTGATACAGCATCAAGGCTATTAAGGGAAATCTTCTCAAATCCGAGTTCCCGGGCAACAAAATCCCTGTCAAGCTGGTATGTGGTTGCAGCCAGTGCGCCGGAGCCCAGGGGAAGCACATTCAGGCGTTTATAAGCATCTTCAAGCCGTTCTTTATCTCTTTTGAGCATTTCAACATAAGCTGTTAAATGATGGGCAAAAGTTATCGGCTGGGCTTTTTGAAGATGTGTATAACTTGGCATGATCGTCCGGGTATGCTCTTTTGCAAGGGATAAAAGCACCTTTTGCAGGTTAATTATAAGCTCTTTTATGTTATTAACCTCGTCTTTAAGATACATTCTCATATCAAGAGCAACCTGGTCATTCCTGCTTCTGCCTGTATGGAGTTTTTTTCCCGTATCGCCGATCCGATCAATCAGGATCTGCTCTATGTTCATATGAATATCTTCCGCTGCAATATCAAATTCGATTTTACCCTCTTTTATGTCAGAGAGAATCTCTTTAAGGGTTTTCTGGATAAGCGCTGAATCTTCTGTCGGAATGATTTTCTGGCTTGCAAGCATCTTAACGTGGGCTATGCTGCCGAGAATATCCTGTTTATACAGTCTCTGGTCAAAATGTATAGATGAATTAAAGTCATCTGTAAGCTTATCTGCTGATTTTTGAAACCTTCCACCCCATAGCTTCATATTTATAACTCCTTTCAAGATTTGCTAATATCTCTTTGCACAATGAAAATTGCTTCTTCAGCGTAGAAATTCGGCAGGGTGTTGTGAATAATATCTTTTTTAACTTCTGCTTTGTTCATATATATTTTTTTTAGGATATTAATCTCTCTTGCCTGGCAAAATTCCATGAAATCCCCTATTGTAAGCAAATGAATATTAGGTGTATTATACCATTCAAACGGCAGAATACTTGATTTAGGCATTCTTCCATTAAAAAACAGATAAAACCTTACTCTCCAGTATGCAAAGTTCGGAAAACTGATTACCACTTTTTTTCCGACCCTTAACATTTCCTGAATAGCAAAATCAGGTTTGTGAATACATTGCAGGGTCTGGTTTAAAACCACGTAGTCAAAGGATTTATCCTGATAATCCTTTAAACCTTCGTCAATATCCCCCTGGAATACGGAAAGTCCTTTTTCCACACATTTTATAACGTTATCCTCGTTAATTTCCACACCCCTGCAATATACATTTTTTCTTTCTTTCAGGATTTTTAAAAGCTCTCCTGATCCGCATCCCAAATCAAGCACAGTAGATTCAGCCTCAATATGATCGCATATTATTTCATAATTAAGATGAAGCCCCATTGAGGTTTCATAATGCTTATTTAATTTTTTATTTTCACCGGTTAAATTCTTTGTCATTTTATTGCCATGCTTATTTATACAAAACTTATTTTATATCAAATTATTTACTTTTAATCCAGGTAATCTTATCTAACAAATTTAGCATAAAGATCGCTTTTACTCCATAAGCCCGGTTTAGCCGGGCTTTATAAATATTTATTTGATTTTGTAATTGCTTAGAAGTGGTCTTAAAACCTATTAAGGAAGTATGAAAAAATTCTTACGTAAAATTTTTTAAAAATCTATATGGAATTGTTAA
>JANQEP010000121.1 GCA_028278305.1 Candidatus Gastranaerophilales bacterium | reverse complement strand
CAGCCCCGTTTAACTTGACAAGCGAGTCCTTCGGCAAGAATGTCGAAGGGTTTTTTATAGGTATAGCTTACTTTTCCGCCCTGTAACAAAAAGTTCGATCCCAGGTTATTTAAGAAGATAACCTTTTTATCAGGAGTCATCCGTAAATAACGACTATAGGCGTTTTCTGCGAGTTCTAACATTTCATTGCCCTTTTCCATATAATTTTTATTAGCTTTCTGGTGGCTAATTATTAATTGTTCTATTCGCATGAGATCGGCATTATATTTATTATGTTGCTTTAACCAAAATTCTTCTGAGATATTGCCGTCAAGTTTATCGACATAAAGCATGTTAATTCTGTTTTCCAGTTTGGTTGCCTCTTTTCTAAGTTTTGCAAGCCTTTCTGTATGATATCCTTGTATATCTCTAAAACTTTCCTTCAGTGCGCACAAGATAGCCTCTTTGTGTTCAGTTGTGATGCTAATCTTTTTTACGGATTCTATAAATTGTTCTTCCAGCGTTTTTTCTTTAACGTAATTTGTATTATCACAATGTCCTTTTTTGCCGGTGCAGCGATAATAAACATATTTACCCTTCTTAAGTTCGGCGGTTATTGTACAGCCGCATTCTGCGCAAGTTAGTAGCCTCGAAAATTGAAATTTAGATTTGTCCTGTGGGGCTGAATTAGCTTCGGGTTTGTTATCCTTCTTAAAAGCTCTCTGGGTTGCTTCAAAAATATGTAATGGTATTAATGGCTCATAACTGCCCTGGTGTAATTTACCTTTAAAAACAAATTGACCTGCGTAAAACTTGTTTTTTAGTAGCCTTTCCAGCTGTCCTGTTGCAATTTTTGTTAATCCCGGTTTATAAATATACCCATCCTCACTTAATTGATTTATCAGGTATCTCATGCTTATATGTCCCTGGGAATATATTTCAAATGCTCTTTTTATATAAGGTGCTGTTTCCGGGTCAATAGTGATTGTTTTTGAATCAATGCGCTTATACCCATAAGGTGGTTTAGTCGGATAAATTCCCTGCTCTGCTTTTTCCTGGAATCCCTTTTTAACCTCTTCAGACAAATTATCAATATAATTTTTTGCCATGAGTACCTTAATGCCGTGGATAAATTTGTCATGGCTGCGGGAATTCTCTGAAAGTATTGTTCCTTCCTTTACTAAATGGACTTCAAGTCCTTTAAATTCGTCTAAGGTAACGTAGTCCTTAAAATTCCGGTATAATCTGTCTGTTTTCTCAACAATTATGGTATTTATAGTTTTGTTTTTACGCAGGAATTTAAGCATTTCATTAAAATTAGTCCTGCCGGACTTTTTAGCGGTTTCATTGTCTATAAACTCTTTAATGACCTTAATATTATTTTTTGCTGCGTATTCCTGAAGCAGTTTAAACTGGGCAGGGATAGAATATCCTTCCCGCTCCTGCTCTTTACTTGATACTCTTGCATATATTACGGCTTTTTTCATTTAAGGTTGAATCCAAATGCTGAATATTCACCAATAACTTTATTGTTTGAATAGTCTTTAATCCGGCTACTCGTTAAGGCTTTCTTAAAAGATTCTCCTGTCAGGTGCATTCTGTAATTTGCACATATTTTTATTAAGTCCTCTTTTTGTTTATAAGATAGGGTATTCCATGTTGCGTAATGAATATAAAAGTCAGAAAATAATTCTCTCATTGAGTAATCTACAATAATCCCATCCAATGCTTTTTTAATTTCTGCTGCCTTTTTCTCGACTTGCTCTTTTTTTATTCGTTCCTTTTTGTTCTGTTCAGCTAAAATTTCTGAATACTTTTTAGAGTCTTTTGAGATTATATCAGATGTTTTTATCCAGTTGTCGCTATCGGTTTTGTGAAAGCCGTTTTTAGTTTTTGAAAAATAAACCTGTACGGCGGTTAAAGGTTTTAAGGTTTTGACGGTTTCTGAAGCTTCAGGATTTTTATAAAGATTAACTTGTGCGTTTGTGTACATTTGCGTTGTGGTTGGGGTTGTTACTGCGGTTAAAAGGAAAAGAATAAAAATTACAATGGCTTTTGAGGTTTTGTAAAAAGGGATTTGGGTGAATTCTCTAATTTTATCTGAAATTGGTGGAATTATTAATAGTCCGATTATTGCCATAAAGAAAGAGGAAATGCCGTTTTCTACTATGCCAAATATAGCAAGGCATAAAAAACAGCCTATAACCCATTTAAAGCCGGGGTATATTTTTTTATAAATTTCTTTATTCGCTTGTGCTTGTTTTTCTAGCTCTCTTCTGATTTCCTGTTCTTCAGGGGTGAGTTCTTCTATTTTTGCGGAAAGAATTCTTACTTTTTCTTTAAAATCCATTGTGTCAACTCCTTAAAAATTACATATAGAATGAATTACTCTGCCTATTACCCTGATCTTGTCGGGGTCGGTGATTTCCCTATTAAAAGCGGGGTTATCTGAATAAATCTCTATTCCCTGTGTTGTGGGTTTTAGACGTTTGATTAAACAGCCGTATTGAGTGCAGAAAACATATATTTTACTTTCCCTTATCTCGGTGTCAGATAAATCTATTATTACCAGATCGCCGTCTTTGATGGTGGGCGACATGGAATCACCGGCAACTTTAATAGCATGCTTACTATGGTTACTGCCAATTACTGATTTAGGCAGTTTGATTGTATCAACCTGTTTTTCCTGGTAGTTTAGATAACCGGTTCCGGCTGCGCTGGATACTGACATTAGGGGAATATCTATCCAGTCATCAACTTCAGATACTATTATTTTTTCAGTAAAAATTTCCTCGAGTTTTTTTATTTTCTCCTCTGAAAGCCCACATTTTCCTCTTTCCACCTGTCCTATGTATGAAGTAGATACATCTAGAATTTCTGCAATATTTTTCTGTGTTAATTCTCGTTTTTGTCTCAGTTTTTTAATTTTTTTACCAGTATCTGACATTTTGTTACCTATCTTTAAAAAGAAAATTATTGTAATTTAGAATTAATTACTTGTATTTTAGAAGTAAATAGTGTAATATTACTTTTATTAAAAACAAGAATTAAAATATTAAAATTTGTTTGAAGTTATTTAAGTTTACCATGAAAGGTGGTGAAGTTGCCTTGATCAAGGATGGTTTAACACGTCTTTGTTGTGATATCCCAAAAGACCTGAAAATACGTTTAAAAATTAAAGCCGCTGAAGCGGGGAAACGTGAAAATGCTCTTGTTAAAAAAGCATTAGAACAATATTTGGGTATTGCTTGTTAGTTTATACCTTAAAAGGTATTTGCAGGCAATAAAGTTTATAGGAAATAACAAAAGAGTTTACAAAAAAATGATTTGCAGTAATCCCGGCTTTTTGCCGGGAGGAGGTTTTGTATCCATTTTTCAAGCAAATCTTAAAGAAATTATATAAATGTTATTTATAAATTTATGGAAGTAGTTTTATGAGTTCAATTGAATCACTTACAAAAATAAAGGACGCCTGGCAGCCTTTTTATCCTGGTGAAGAGTTGACTCTTGAGGATGCTCAAAACATTACCAACAGGCTGGCTACGTTCTTTCAACTTCTTGCGGAAGTGGATATGGAGGATTAAGGCTGTGAATATTTATTTAAACGAAAAGCAGGCAAAACTTTTGTTTAATATTTTAGATTCTGTTGAGGATTCTATGGTGGAAAGTCCAGAAGACCCGGGTGGAAAGTTGAAACAAGTGAGGGAAATTCAATGCAAGTTGTATAAAAAACTTGTTGGAGAGCCTGACTGGAATAAGGGAATTAAATTAAAACTTTTTGAGGATAACTAAAATGGGAGATTTAAAAGAGGTTAATCTGCCTGAGTTTGTTATACCTGCTATGTATAGGCGGATAAGAGCGGAAATTTACAAAATGGACAGGGAAATTGCCTGGCTTGATTTTATAAACCGGGTAATTTTTGGGGAAATTGTTGTTATGTTATCTATTATAGCTGTATTGGTTGTTTTACTTGTTTTTTTGGGGGTGTGTTGTGGTTGATAGTATTCATAAATACATAAATATTGATAAAAAAGCTAAAACAATTACTTATGCTTCTAATACCTATAAGGTCCAGGGTAAAAACCTTCTGGATATATTGGTATCAATGAAGACGGAAATAGACAGCGCTAAAGCTAAAAATAATTCTATGATTAAACAAATGGCTGTTTTGGAAGAGCAAAACAGGCAATTAAAGGAATTTATGGAGTTATGGCAGGGTTTCCAGAATGTTTACAACAGTAAAAATACTGAAGTCGTTTGCTGTACTAAATTTGACCAGGGTAAGTGTTATCCGGTCAATAAGAGGTTGCAGGAAATTATTGAAGCTATTGAAAAGGGGTTTAAAGACCTTAATGGCTGTAATTGGCATACTTATACGAATATTAATGAATGTCAAAATTGTAGTTTTAATAACTCGGATGATGATGAAGATGAAACTGAATGCATTATTAACCTTGCTTTATGGCATTTATGCAAGGTTAAAAGAATTCTGAAAATTAAGGATAAAAGAGGGCAAAAGGAATGTTAGAGACACTTAAAAATGCTTCAATACTAATCGCTCAGGCTCAAAAATCCAATAACAATGCATACATAGAAGCAATGCTAGATAGTGTTGCTTTGCTTCTGCATCTTGTAATAATTCGACTTGAAAAGGAATCCGGGCGGTATGAAAAAGGTTAGTCCAGGACAATTAAATTTATTTGCTCTTATTCCTGTTGTCGGGCAAGAAAAGCCTATTGCAAAAGAGAAAAAGTCTACAAATATAGGTAATTCGGATGCAAGTTTAAACTGTAATCCTTATGAATATTACAAGGAATTTACTGAAGAGCAAAAAGAAATAAAAAATGCTTGTCCCTTACGGGATGAATGCGGGTGTTGCTGTAGTCAATCCTGTTATGAATGGGCTTTAAGAACGAAAAATGAACAAAAGCCGGTAAAAGAAGAAATTAACGAATTTAATAAAAAACCGGACAAGCCGGGACGGAAGTCTTTAAATTGTCCTTATTGCGGGCGTTATTTGAATGATAAGGAATGTGCTTGTATTGATTTATTTAAAAATGCTCAGGATAAGCCGCTTTATGAGCAGTTAAGAGCTATTTGTAGTTTTAACGGGTATTGGACAACAAACAAATGTCCTCATCCTGTAAATCATTGTATTGACTGCGTTAATGCTCCTAAATTGCCTGATATACCTACTATAAAAAAGCTTGCGGTTTTTAATCCAAATAAAGAAAACTCTTTTTATTTATGTCCACGGTGTAAACGAAATAAAGGTAAGGCTTTAGTGCCTAATTTTAATAAGAAAATTTTTAACAGCGGGCTGGTCTGCCGTGAGTGCAGTGATGAAATGGATAAAATAAGTGAAGAGGCGGGCTGTGCGTAAGTTAGCTATATGGATAATTGTTGAGTTTATATTTTTTGCTGAAAAAGTCAAAAAGCTTTTCGGTATAGCGGAATGGGAGATTTATAACGCTAAATTTTATAAACAGGAAAAGATTGAATCCAGGGAATCTATTTTTAAAGGATAGTTATGTACATTATTGAATGGAAATATCGGCAGGCTGATAAATGGAATAAAACAAACATGCGGGCTGGAAGCTATGAAGAAATAAGAAAAAAGGTAAGTTTTTTGCGGATAGTCCATCCTGATAAATTGTTTGCTGTTTTTCAGCTTAATTGTAGTTATTGGTAAAAGGTGGTGAATTTATGAGTAGTAATTTATGTCCTGATTGTGGCTCTATTCTGGTTTATCAAGGTGGTTGTGGATATTGTCTTGAGTGCGGCTGGGAGGGTTGCGGAGTTTTGGTAATGGTAAAGAAACTGATTTGTTTAAGATGAAAAATTTTAGGAGGGTTTAAAAACAGTGGCAAGGTATAAAGATTTAAGTTTTGCTGACATTCTGGAAGTTGTGACGGTTACTGATGCAGCTTCCGGGGAAAAAATTTTATTAAAAAATGACATTGAAAAAAATATAACGATATTTTGAGCCATATCAATGTTGTCGGCGGGTATGGCAGTCTTGTTGTGACTTTAAAGGTTGAAATAGACCGTCCTGGTGAAGTTACTCTTCATGCGGATGTTCAAAAGAAATTTAAAAAAATTAAAAACAGGCTTGGGCTTCAGCAGGATGACAGCGGAAAACTTTATATTGATGATCCTGACCAGTTGTGTTTGCCTGAAGTCCTTCCGGTGGGAACTTCTGAAAATTTTATTGAAAAAGTAGAAAATGAAGTAGAAGAGGAAATAAAAAATCTCGGAAAAAATAAGAAAAAATAATTTATTAAAAATATAAATTAATCGTTTGTAATTATTTGTAAAAAAAACTGATTTTTAGATCAGAAAATTTATATTGCGCAAAAAGGTTAAAAATGTCTGAATTTAGCAAAAATAAAGAAGAAATAAGTTGCCAAAAGGCTTTTATTACTGGTTTTGAACTGCAAAAATTAGTGTCAAAGTCTAAAAACCTGTCAGGTTTTATTAAGGCTAATAATGGCGGGATCCTGCCTGTTAGTATTAAGGCTGTTTTGAGTGATTTATGCACTTTTTATAATCCTGAAAAGAACTGTATTTTCCCAAAAATAGCGGATATTGCTGAGGAAACCTGTTTAAGTAAAATATCTGTTATCAGGATTATTGAATTTTTGCATAAATCCGGGCTTGTTTTAAGGCAGGAAAATTTTGTTAAGGATAACAGGCGGAATTTTTACGTTTTTACCGGGAAATTCTGGGATTTGGTATTGCCTGAAGTTGAAAAATTTTTCAGCGAAAAAAAGGTATCACGCTGTTACCTAAAAAATGAAAATAGGTATCAGGCTGATACCTATTTAGATCAGGTTGAAAGCCAGCAGGTGAGCGAAAAAGAAACTGATTTTGAAAAAGAAGTAAATAACATGAGTTATATAAATAACAAAAAAAATGATTTTGAAAAATTTTTAAAAAATTTAAAACATCCAGAAAGGATTAATACTGATTTACAGTTTGAGTTCCGGGAAGTTATAGACCAGCTAACGCCTTATGAATGGCAGGAATACCGAGATAAGGATAAGTTTGAGAAAAGAAACTACCTGGAAAATAAGCAAAAAGAGCAAAAAAGAAAACTTGCCGCAATTGAGGCAAAAAGGCAAACAGAAATTGATACGGAAAAGGCTTGTACTCCACTAGATTTTAGCCGTGATCAGGCATTGGAATGGCTGCAGAGCTTGCCAAAACGTTTACATAGTTCTTATTTTGCTATGCAGGTTAAAGCAAAATGGAGTTTTTCCACCCAGGAAATCCGGATTGATGATTCCTAAGAAGAACATATTGCTTTGTTGTCAAGTTATTTAGGTTTTAAGAGGATTTGTAAATGACTGATATTAATAATATTACGCTTTCAGGACGGATTAACAGCGATTTTAAGCCTATACCAAATGATTCCGGCAAGGTTGGAATATCCTTTGAGCTGGCTGTTGAATGCTGGGATGGTTCAAAACAGCTTAAAGCACATATTTTCAAGGTTAAGGCGAAAAACTCAAAGGTAAAATATTTACTCGATTACGCCTCAAAGGGTGATGCTTTGTTTGTTTCCGGGATGCTTAAGAATTTTGAATATACTGAAAAAGAAACCCTGAAAAGGCGTATTATTACTTATATTTCGCTTTCTGATTGCAAGTTTTTTAAGCGGAATTAAGTAGTAATAAGGTTTGTTATTAATATTTTGATGATGGAGTAAGGAAAAATGAGAGTACGGATTAAAGAATTGATAAAACAAAATGAAACGACCTACAGTAAAGTTGCCATGGCTTTACAAGTAACTGTAAGGACTTTGCATAAATGGGATGCTGGGGACAGAATTCCTATCAGGGATAATATTGCTGCTTTATGTTTATTTTTTAACTGTGATATTAAGGACTTGATTGAATTTTAATCAAGTGCCCAAATTGTTCATCTTTTCAAATTTTTTAAAAGGGTTTATCTTGATAACATCAAAAGTTTATAAATTTAATAAAAACTCTCAAAAAGACCTTGACGTAGTTGTGTAGGGCATGAGTTCGCCTGCGTGCGAAAGTTCGACCGAAAAAGACGAAATCAAAAAAGGACAGTGGTATGACAACTTTAATGTGTAATAATTGCGGCACTAGTCAAAAGGCAAAGGTTTTTGAAGCTTATCCGCCTTTTGAATTACTTATAAATCCTGAATACTCAAGGTTTTTTCTGCTGGTAATAGAAAAATGTAAAAAATGTTCTCAGAAAAAAATAGTCCGTGTGGTTTTAACCTATGCCGGTTCTTATGAGGTTTTCGGGTTCCTGAAGAAAAAATATTTTGCAGGGGTGCTGGCAGATGTGTTCGCCGAGCTGGAAGACGGTTTGCCGGAGGTTGAAAAGATTCAGTATAAAAAAGGATTTTATCTGTTGTATTCCGAACACGGAATCGAAAAGCGTTGTTACTCCAATTTAAGTTCGATGAAATTGGGTATAGATAAGAATTTAGGTGTGAATTATGGCAAGTCAGCAAAAATATTATAACCATAGTGATTATGTAAAATGCTTTGATGTGGCTAACTTTGCTAAACTTTATAACTTTAAAAATAAGTCTGGTAAGGTTTTAGGTCGTAACAAAGTTTATGCAGTACTTAAGGCGCTGGGTATTATAAACAAAGATAACGAGCCATACCAGCAGTATATTGATGCCGGATACTTAAAATGCCAGTTTAAGCAGTATTATATGGGTGATAAGGTTATCCCGAAAAATATAACATTAATAACTCAAAAAGGTATGAAGTATTTAGCTGATAAAATTAATGAGTATTTAGGAACTTATGGCTAAAGAGTTTGCGAAAAAGTTTTATAATTCAAAGCAGTGGCAGAATTGCAGGACTGCTTTTATATTAAGTAAAGATGGGATATGTGAGCGCTGCGGTGCGCCGAATTCTAAGCTGGTTCACCATAAAACTTTACTTACGGAATCAAATATTAATTGTCCTGAAACAACATTGAGTTTTGATAACCTGGAATTACTCTGTAGTGCCTGTCATAACTTAGAGCATATGAGTAAATACGGCGTTTTAAATGACGGGTTAAGTTTTACAAAGAGCGGTGATCTTGCAATATCCCCCCGCTTTTTATATGGCGGTTAGATTTTCTCCAGACCGTATGCAGTCATTCAAAGAATACACAGGTAGATTTTGAAGGGGGGTGGTATAAGGTAAGGGAGCAAAAAAGAAGCGCCACCCTGAACAGGGAAGGGTTTTCCAGTTCAAAATTGTTTAAGTTTTCGCAAAAACATTTTTCTTTTTGAATAAAATTTTTTCTTTTTTATTTCTTTCTGAAAAATAAATTTAAAATGTGTAAAAAATGACTGAAATTGAGGAAAAATTAAAAAAACAAAAAAAAATAAGAAGCAGGGTTAAAAAGCGAATAACTGAACTTCTTACTTTTTATTCTGATGTGCCGGTGAAAGATATTAAAATTTACAGGTCATTGATTGAGCATTTAGCTTTTATTGATGTGATGCTTCAGGAATACCAGGAGGATATTCTGGTTAATGGATTCCAGGTTAAATATCAGAATGGCAGGTATCAATCAGGGTTAAAAAGGAATGAATCTGTTGATTTGTTTAAAAAATGGTATTCCGAAAGGCTGTCTGATAGTGAACGGTTGAAAAAACTTCTTTATGGCGAAGAAAAAGAGCTTGATGATGGGTTTGATGATTTTATAAATAGTTAGGTATTTGTTTTGTCTGAAATAATTCTTGTTGGGTGTGAATTTAGTCAAGTAGTTACTGGTGAATTCAGGGCTGTAGGTTTGGAGGCTTATTCTTGTGATTTGTTACCAACTGAAGGAAATTCTGACTGGCATTTTCAGGGTGATATTTTTGATGCTGTCAAAAAAATTAAACCTACCTTGTTGATTGTTCATCCGCCCTGTCCATTATTAACAGTAACCGGGAATAAATGGTTTAAGCCTGAATATATTGAACGATTCCCATTTAGGGTAGAAGGTAGAAAAAAATCTATAAAGTTTTTTATGGATATTGCAATGCTGGATATTCCTAAAATTTGTATTGAGAATCCAGTTGGGATAATGTCAACTGTTTGGAGAAGACCGGACCAGATAATCCAGCCTTACGAATTCGGGCATAAAGAACCTAAAAAAACTTGCTTATGGTTAAAAAATTTACCTCCGCTTATGCCTACAAAAATAGTTGAACCTGAATATCACGTTTGTAAAAGCGGGAAAAGGCTGCCAAAGTGGTTTGCATACGCTGATAAAAAAGACAGGTGGAAAACCAGAAGTAAAACGTTTGAAGGTATTGCTAAGGCTATGGCTAATCAGTGGGGATTAAATAAAGGGCAATTAAGTTTAAAGTTTGGTTAAGATGATTGAATATCCTGATGATTACAACCCTATTTTTGAATATAACGAAAAGATTCAATCCGGGGAAATAGTTGCCTGTGAAAAAATTAAAAAAGTTTATGCTCATGTAGTCGAAAATATTAATAATCCTGAATTTGAGTTTGAATACAATCCTCAAAAAGCAATCAAGGCAATAGCTTTCATTGAAAAGTATTGTAAGCACAGTAAAGGCAAATGGGGCGGCAAGCCTATTATTCTTGAACTTTGGCAAAAGGCTTTATTAGCTGCAATATTCGGGATGGTTCATAAAATAGACGGGACAAGACAATACAGGGAAGTTTTTCTTGTTGTAGCCCGTAAAAATGGCAAGTCTGTCCTGGGCTCAGGCGTTGGATTAAAATGTTTAGTTGCTGATAATGAAATGGGGGCGGAAGTTTATAGTGTAGCAACTAAAAAAGATCAGGCAAAAATAGTCTGGAAAGAAGCAAAGCGGATGATTAAAAAATCAAAAGCTTTAAAAAAAAGATTAAAATGTTTGGTTAATGATATTGTTTTTGAAAAAAATGAAAGTAACTTTGCTCCTCTCTGTTCAGATTCAGACACGCAGGACGGTTTAAATGTCCATTGTTCTGTTATTGATGAGCTACACGCCTGGAAAAATGGAAAACCTTTATATGATGTTATAGTGGACGGCACTTCCGCACGTGAACAGCCTTTAATATTAGGGATAACTACGCAAGGAGTAATAAGGGAAGATATATGTGATTTAAAGTATGAGGAATCAGAAAGAGTAATTAACGGCTATTCTGACCCGGATGGTTATAAGGATGAAAGGTTTTTGCCAGTAATTTATGAGCTTGATAACCGCTCTGAATGGACTGATGAAAACTGTTGGATAAAAGCTAATCCTAATTTGGGTGTTTCAAAAAGTGTAGATATTCTAAGAAGCAAGGTTGCAAAGGCAAAAGAGCTGCCGGGTTTAGTTAAAAACCTTGTTTGTAAAGACTTTAATATCAGGGAAACAAGTTCTGAAACGTGGTTAAATTTTGAAGACCTCCTTAACCAGGAAGGTTTTGACATAGATGAGTTAAGACCTTCCTACTGTTTTTATGGCGCTGACCTTTCCAGTACAACTGACCTGACCAGTGCCGGAATTTTATTCAGGTTGCCGGATTCTGAAAAAATTTATTACGAAAGTATGTACTGGCTGCCTGAAGAATTGTTGGAAAGGCGAGTTAAAGAGGATAAAATCCCTTATGATGCTTGGTTTGATAGAGGATTAATAAGATTAAGCCAGGGTAATAAGGTTGATTATGATGATGTAACTGCGTGGTTCTTAGAACTGATGCAGGAAAAGGAAATTTACCCTTTTAAAATCGGGTATGATGCCTGGAGCGCTCAGCTTTGGGTTAAGGGTATGATTAATAATTTCGGTAATGTAATGCAGCCGGTTAGACAGGGAAAACAGACATTAAGCCTGCCAATGAAGCTTTTAAAAGCCGAGTTAATAGCTAAAAATATTAATTATAATAACAATCCAATAACAAAATGGTGTTTATCTAATGTTGCTGTAAAGACAGATATAAATGATAATATACAACCTCATAAAACATCAAACCAGCGTAAGAGAATAGACGGCTTTGCCGCAATGCTTAACGCTTATGTAATGTATAACGACCATAAAGACGATTATTTAAATTTAATAAAAGGTTAATAATGGAATTAAGAAGCCTATTTAATAAGGTATTTGGGAGTAATAAGCCTGCAAATATAGAAGGCTCAACGGATTTTAAGCTATTAAGCAATTTTATCCCCTCTTTTTATAATTTTAGCGGGGAGTTATACGATAGTGCGACCGTAAGAAGTTGTATCCACGCAATAGCCAGTAATGCAGCCAAGTTAAAACCTACTCATATTTTTAAGGATTCAAAATTAACCGGCGTTAATAGCTATGAGCGCCTTTTAAGCCTGCGTCCTAATGAATATATGAGCAGTTATGATTATATTTATAGGGTAGTATCCCAGTTATACGCAAGTAATAATGCTTTTGTTTATATCAGAACTGTAAAAGGTTTAATAACAGGGCTTTATCCGATTAATTACAGTTTAGTGAAGCTGAAGGAATACCAGGGCGTTTTATATGCTCAGTTTGAATTCCAGCATACTTATAAGGTTTGTATCCCTTATGTGGAGTTAATCCATATAAGGCGGCATTTTAACCGTAATGATATGTTCGGGGAAGATGCTTTTACACCGTTATATCCTACTTTGCAGACATTAACGACTACTGACCAGGGCATTATTAACGCAATTAAATCCTCAGCATTTATCCGTGGCTTATTAAAATATACTCAAATGTTAAGCCCAAAAGACTTAAAAGCGGCTAAGGATGCCTTTATTGCTGATTATTTGAGTATAAACAATGAAAGTGGCGTTGCGGCGCTGGATGTAAAAGCTGATTATATCCCGCTTGACTCCAGGCCTCAAATGGCTACAGCCGGACAAATGCAGCTTACAAGGGATAATGTTTACAGGTATTTCAATATATCCGAAAAAATTGTAACCTCTAATTACAATGAGGATGAATATAACGCCTTTTATAGTTCGGTGCTTGAGCCTATAGCAATACAATTAAGCCTTGAACATACTTATAAAATCTTTACTCCAAAAGAATTAAGTTTTGGCAATAAGGTTGTATTCAGCGCTGAGCGCATGACATTCGCTAATAATCAGACTAAATCCAATATTATTAATACCTTAATGACATTAGGCGTTATAAGTCTTAATGAGGCAAGGGAAATAATGGAATTGCCCAAATTAACTGAGGACTGGGCAAGTAAGCATATAATTTCATTGAATTATGTTCAGGCAGATAAAGCCAATCAATATCAGGGAGTAGATAATGGATAAGAATAAGAAACAGATCAGAATTGTTGAATTAAGAAATTTAAATATCCCGGAAGCAGATAATGAAATGATTCTGGAAGGATATGCCGCTGTTTATGATAGCCCTACGGTTATTTATGAAATAGACGGCATAGAATACAAGGAAGTTATTGAGCGTGGCGCATTTGAAGGCGCTATTATGAAAGATTGCTGTCTGAAATATAATCACGGTGATAATGCCTTTGTAATGGCAAGGGTAAGAGGTGGAAGCTTAATTTTAACTCCTGATTCAATGGGGCTGCATTTTAAGGCTAAATTATTTAATACTCAGTCTGCAAGGGATGTTTATACCCTTGTTAAAGAGGGTGGAATTGATAAATGCTCATTCGGATTTATTGTCCTAAAAGATTCTTACAATGTTGATACTCGGACAAGAAGCATAAAGAAATTTAAAGAAATTTATGATGTGTCGGTGGTGGACATCCCGGCATATGATAATACAAACGTGGAAGCCAGAAGTTATTTTGAGCTGGAGAGGTCAAAAGAAAACACCCTGGAGAGGGAAAAGCTGGTAAATGAATTGGTAGTTAGAACTTATTTATAGGAGAAATTTAACGTGGACAAAAGATTAAAAGAAATCCTGCAAAGAAAGCAGGAAATCAGGGCTGCATTAACAGGCGGCGGAGAAATTAACCTGGAAGAGCTTAAAACAGAGCTTGCCGGTCTTGAAGCTGAAGTAAGCGTAATAGAAGAGAGAAAGAAAATTGCTGCTCAGCTTAATGTTGACGCTATTGAAGGTAATGAAGTTGAGCTTCCTGGAACAAGAAATACTCAGGTTGAACCTGAAAAAATGGAAAGGGATGCCCTTCTTGCTGCCCCTGAATACAGAAGCGCTTATATGAGAAGGTTAATGGAAAAGCCATTAACTGAAGTAGAGCAAAGAATGATATCCTCCGCTGTTGGTAGTGGTGGGGCTGTTATTCCTACTCAGACATTAAATAAAATTGTTGAAAAGTTAAAACAAGTTGGTGTTATATTCCCGCTTGTTTCAGTAATGGAAATTCCTTCAAATTTATCAATTCCATTTGAAAAAGTTACTGCTGATGTTTCCTGGGTTGATGAAGTTACAGCCGCTACGGCGGATGATGATTCAGTGGATGAACTTTCTCTTGCTGGACATAAGCTTCTTAAGTTAATTGAAATCTCTGCTCAGCTTGAAAATATGAGTATTGATGCCTTTGAGAATTTTATTGTTACTCAGTTAGCTAATAAGGTTAAAATGGCTGTTGATGCTGGTATTATTTCCGGCAATGGTGTTAAGAAGTCTACTGGTATTTTAAATGAAGCAACTCCAATAACAACAGCGGCAACTACAGGCTGGACCTATAAAGATATTACTACCTTAATAGCTGCGGTTAAGTCAGGTTATAGACAGGGTGCTGTATTTGTAATGAGTAGTAATACTCTTTACAATCAAGTTGCTCAAATTATGGATAAAAACGATAAGCCTATTTTTATTCCTAACGTTGTTGATGGCTTTGAAGGTAAATTGCTTGGTAGGCCTGTTGTTGCTTATGATTCAATGGCGGATGATACTATTATATTCGGTAATTTTGCTTACTACTTCTTTAACTGGGTATTACCTTTTATTATCGAGAAAAGCAAAGAAGCCGGATTCACGAGTGGTTCAACTGTTTATAGGGCGCTTGGTCTTGCTGATGGCAAACCTGTCTTTATTGATGAAGCCTTTGCAGTTCAGGAACTTAAGACAACTATATAGTTGAATTTAAATTAAATATTTCTAAAATCCGCATTGGGCTGCGGTTCAGGGCGGATTTTGCTAAATATTTGAGGTAAAAAAATGGAATTATCCGAAGTAAAACAATACTTGCGTCTTGAATCAAGCTATGTTGCTGAAGATACCGAGCTTGAAAATTTAATCTCTGCTGCTGAAAAGTATATAAGGGACGTTACAGGCAAGGGGTTAACTGATGAAAACAAGGTTTTTGACCTTGCTGTTAAGACGCTTATTGCTCATTGGTATGAAAATCGTAATGCTGTAAGCGATAAATCAGCGGTAAATCTGCCGTTTACTCTTGATTGTTTAATAAAAGTCCTGGCTTTATGTTCTGATTATCAATAGAGGTTTTGATTTATGAATCCAGGAAAACTTGACAAAAGGGTAGAAATTTGGGGAAAGACTCCTGTTGAAAATATTGCCGGGGAACCTGAAATAGATGAATTAGGGACTCAGATTTATGATGATACAATGCTTGCTGAAGTATGGGCGCAGGTTTCCCCTCGAACCGGTTCGCTTTTGGCCGGTAGATCTGCGGATACAATCCTGTCAAAGGTAACACATAAAATAATAATCAGGTATTCGGCTTTCCCTGCTTTGTCTGTTGCTAACTGGATAATGTACCAGGGGCATAGATTCAATATTGATTATGTTTTGAATCCTGATTTTAGGAATGAATATCTTGAAATATTTGTAAATGAGCAAGTAGGTAATAATTAATGGCAAGAATCCCTATGAAAAGAGCAAGAGTTTTAATAACTAAACCTCAAAAAGACTGGACTGATGATGATAAATCTTTCATGAAGGCTTATTGTAAGGTGATTAAAGAATCTAAGGATGATAATTATGGTAATCCTGCTTTTATGGGGTTTTTATTGGGGAACTTATTTTAATGGACGGATTTGATACAAGTGAATTAATGGATTTTGCTGATGAGCTTATGGAATTAGCAAAGGATTTTCCTAAAGAACAAAAGGAAATTTTAAGGGAAGAGGCTAAAAAACAGCTTAAAGAGATAAAAACTGTAGCGAACAGGGAAGTTTCTAAAGGAAAGGCTAAGGTTAATAAAGGTGGTAGGGTTTTAAATTATCATAAGCGCTTTAAATACACTAAAGTTTTTGATTTAGAAAAAGGGAAGACGGCTATAAGGGTTTATAGTAGCGCTCCTCACGCTCATTTAATTGAATATGGCTATATGTTGACATCTAAAAGCGGTAAAAAAATCCGTTTTGTTAGTGGAAAACATATTTTTCAGCGGGCTTATGACAGTTACCAGAAAAAGTTTCAAGAAAGTATGGAAGATTTTATAAATAACCTGCTGGATAAAGGTATAGGGTGATTAGTTTATGTTAAAGCATAGTATTAAAGCTATTACAGGTTTATTAAAAGCAAATTACCCGGCTATACCTGTTGAAAATGCAGAAAAAAAAGAACCTTCAAGACCTTCATTTTATATAAAGGTTGTTACTGCTGCGGATGAACAAACTACTCCATTTGTGAGTACAGAGCTTATAACATTAGATGTAGTGTATTTTTCGGCTTCATCTTATGAGGGATATAAGGACTTATTAACTAAAAAAAATGAACTAAGGGGTTTGTTATCTCAATTAATAAATATTAACGGGGTTTATAAAGCTCCTGAAAGGCTGGAATTTAATATAAACAAGGTTGATTATATCTTAAACACCTTATTGTCGTTTGAATTGCCTGTAATTAATGAGGTTAAGGATATTGATGATATTAATGAGCAGCTTATTGAAAACCTGGAATATGTTACAGAGTTGAATAAATAAAAAGAAAGGTGAAAACAATGACACTACCAAAATTAGAAGTTAATTTTTATCAAAAGGCTGCAAATGCTATAAAGCGTTCTGAAAAAGGTATAGTAGCATTTGTTTGTGTTGATGATGGTGTACAAGCTTTAACAAAGCGGAAGTATATTCCAGCTTTGAATATTACCGGATTAAATGCCGCAAACAAAAAACTTGTTGAACAGTGCTGGTTAGGGCAGCCGAATAAAGTTATTGTTATTGCTTTACCTACCGGCGGAACTTTTACGGATGCGTCTGATACATTGAATAATACAGCTTTTAGCTGGTTAGTGTGTAATATTGCTGCTGACCAGGCGGATGTAGTAGCTTACGCAAAAGAAAAAGGTTGTAAGACAGTTGTTTACAATAAGGCTGCTGATGATATGCATATAGTAAACTTTAAAACCAGCTCTGTTAAAGTTATTGATGCTGATGAATCCGCAGGATATTACAGTCAAAACGGCATTGATTATATAGTCAGGATTGCCGGTTTATTAGCCGGATTGCCATTTACCAGAAGTTGTACGTCTTACGTACTTACTGACCTGTTAGAATGTACTACTCTGGAAAGCCCCGCTGATGGTGAATTTTACCTGTACAATGATTCCGGCAAAGTGCGGATTGCTTACGGTATAAATTCATTAACTACTTTAACTACTAATATAACTGCTGACATGCAGAAAATAACAATAGTTGAAGGCATGGACATTATCAGGGAAGATATTGAGACCGGATTTAAGGATTACTATCAGGGAAAATATAAAAACAAGCTGGATAATCAAAAACTTTGGTTATCTGCTGTTAATGGCTATTTCCGTGTACTGGAAAAACAGGATATTCTTAACAATGAATATGATAACAGGGCTGAGGTTGATATTGAAGAGCAAAGAGCAGCGCATATAGCTAACGGGACTGCTGAAGCTGTTGACTGGACGGATATTGAAGTCCAGAAAAACACTTATAAAAATTATGTCTACACAAAATGTAATGTGCATATTCTTGATGCTATTGAGGCATTAGAATTTAACGTATATATGTTTTAGTAATTATTTAGGAAAGAAGGTATAAAAATGGTAGAAACAATTAATCCTAATGAAGTTATTAGCGGTTCACACGGTCGGGCCTGGCTTAATGGAGAGCTTTGGGCTAATGCTATAAGTTTTGAAGCAAAAATAACCGGTGATTATGAAGAGTTTGACGTTGCTGGTATTCCTGGGAAGTGTAAAAAATTGCAGGGTTTTTCTGGTGCCGGAACTGTTCAGACTATGAAAATTGATTCCAGACAAGCTAAATTGCTTGCTGAAGGTTTTAAGTCAGGGGTAATGCCTGAGTGTAAAATAGTTGCAAGGGTCGCCGATCCTAATTCTACAGGACAAGAACGTGTAGAGTTTTTAGGTGTTACTTTTGATGAATTATTACTTATAAGTTTTGAGCTTAAAAAGAATATTGTTGAAGATATTCCGTTTAGTTTCAATGATTTTAATTACCTTGATGCGATTTAGGAGGAATTATGGCAACTAAAAAATTAACAATAGAGGATTTAATCCAGAAAAAAATAACAACTGAAAAAGAATCTGTTAAGGAATTTCATTCTGAAGAGCTGGGCGGAATTATAGAAGTGCGTAAAATTCCGGTTGCTAAGGTCCTTAACCTTGTTTCAGGGTTGGAAAATTCGGATGTTATTGAGCAATATAACGTAAATTTCCAGCTTATTTATGAAGCTTGCCCGGTTTTCCGTGCCAAAGAATTGCAAAAGCAGTTTGAAGTTGCTGAACCCTTTGAGGTGGTTAAACATTTATTTAATGATAATTTGGGTGAAATAAATAAATTATCTCAATTTATTCTTAATTTTTATGGGCTTTCGGAGTTGCCTGAAACTGTAAAAAAGCAATAAAGCAGGATGATGATTTTTCATTCCTGCATTATTACACGCAAAAAGGGTTTACTTTAAATTATTTGTATAGGTTATCCAGTTCAGAAAAAATTTTTTACAAAGCTTCAATGGTCGTAGAAATTGAGCAAAAAACCAAAGAGTATCAAGCGTTAACAGGTAAAAAAGATTAAAATATGGCAAAAAGTATATCGGTACTGTTATCCCTAAAAGATAAATTTACTAATCCTATTAAAAAAGTTGCTGAACAAACTGGTAGGACTGAAAAAGAAATAAAAAAGGCTTCCAATACTATAAAGAAATTTCAAAGGCAGGCAGTTGAATCTTTTAAAAAAATTTCTATGGCCGGCGCTGCTATGGGAGCTGCTACTGCTGCTACTGTTGGTGCTTTGGCTGCAAAAACCGCTGCTACTGGCGACAGAATAGATAAAATGTCACAAAAACTTAATCTATCACGTAAAGGTTTTCAGGAGTGGGAGTTTGTAATAAGCCAATCTGGTGGAAATATTGAACAGCTTAAAGAAGGGATGAATACTTTTTCAACTAAATTAAAGGCTGTCAATGACCATAATAAGCAGGCTATGTCAACCTTTAGAAAACTTGGCGTTTCTATTAAAAATAACAATGGTACTGTAAAATCACAAGAGCAACTGTTTAATGAAACTGTTATTGCTCTTCAAAAAATGCCGGAAGGGTTTGAAAAATCGGCTATTGCTAATGAGTTGCTAGGTGGGGCAGGGCGAGAACTCCTTCCTCTGCTTAACTCTCAATCGGCTTCAATTGAAGAATTAAAGAAAAAAGCAAATGATTTGGGGCTAGTTTTAAGTGATGATGCTGTAAATGCTAGTGTTGTATTCACTGATACAATGGACACGTTAAAAAGGTCATTAGGTGCGGTAGTCAGTCAGTTAGGTGCAAAATTGCTTCCGGTGGTTACGGATGTTGCACAAAAAATTATTGATAATATGCCAAAAATAAAAGCCGTTGCCTTTGGTACTTTTGATGCTATAGCCGGGGCGATAAAATTCCTTACAGATAATATGAACTGGTTAATCCCTGTTGCTGGCAGTGTATTAAGTTCAATACTTGCTTATAATGCCATAAATGGCGTTATTACGGTAATAACTGCCCTTAAAAATGTTATTGCTGCTGTTAATACTGTTCAGGGTATCTGGAATGCTTTAATGCTTGCTAACCCTATAGGTTTAATTGCTGTTGGTGTCGGTGTTCTGGTAGGTGCAATAGCTTTACTGGTTATGAACTGGGATAAAGTAACGGCTGCTGTTTCTAAGGCGTTTAACGCTATGAAAAAAGCTGCAAACCTGATTCCGGGCGTTAATTTAAAAACTACTACGGAAACTGTTAAACGTAATGCCCTGGGGACTTCATATTTTTCCGGCGGTGCTACGTCAATTAATGAGGGCGGACGTAGTGAAGTGGTAAACCTGCCTTCCGGTTCTCAAATAATCCCGCATAATGAAGTTAAAAAAGCGGCTAACGGTTCTGGTATTCCGCCAATTAGCGTTATTATCCAGGGCAATGTTATAGGGAATCAGGAATTTATTGATAAGTTGGGACAGGCTGTATTTGGTAAAGTGGAAGCGGCTTTGGCTAATGTTTGAGGTGTAATATGGATAAAGAAAAAGAAGTGCAAGAATTTATTAATGAATTAAACAGTGGATTTAGTGAAATAACTGCTGTATTGCCTGAAACGCCAACAATTGAATTAAAATTGTTGCTTCCGGCTATTGATAAATTAATTGCAACTTTAAGCCTTATAAAACAAAAAATGCTTGAAGAAATAGCAAAAAGAAAATAGTTAAAGGCTGTATTTGTTATGAATATTACTATTTCGAACGTAAAAAAGACAGAAGTGTATATTCTTCCGGTAGTTCCGCCGGGGATTCCTATAAAAACAGGTTCAAAAAATGAAACTTTTTCCGCTGTATCTCAGGAACTTAATATTATAGGCAATTCCACGCTTACGGAAATAAGTATTGATTCTTTCCTTCCAGTCAATAAAAATTATGATTTTCAAAAGGCTGGCAGTGAAGAGGACGGAAAAGTTATCCTGGATTTTATACTTCAGCAAAAAACATTAAAGCTGCCTATTAGGGTAGTAATGACAGATAAAAGCAAGGGTACTGTTTTAAATATGCTTATGTCTATTGAATCTTTGGATTATAACTTTGATAAATTAGGCGATATTAGGTATTCAATGGCTTTGAGGGAATTTCCGCAAATATGATGAATAATTATAAATTATTTGTAGGCGCTTATCAGACTAAAATGACCGATATAACTAAATATGTCGGTAGTTTAAGTTGGAAAGATAATATTGATGCTGTAGCGACTGAGTTTAGTTTTTCGACTTGGCAGTATGCTATTGCTGCTGGTACTGGATTTACCTTATTTAATAATAGTAATGAGGTTTTAAGGGGAATAATTACGGATGCGTCCTATGACGAAAATAAAAACTTTAGCTATTCCGGCTATGATTACGGGCTTTACCTTAATAAAAATGAGGTAATAAAGCAATTTAACGGCGTTCCTGCCAGTCAAGCCATACAAGAGCTTTTAAGGATTGTTGATATTCAGTATTCAAATATAGCGAGGATCTCAACGCCTATACAGAAAATTTATAAAAAACAAACGGTATCTGATGTTATTAAAGATATTTTAGATATTGTTTTTAAGAAAACAGGCGTTAAATACAGGCTGGAAGTTGTCCAGGGCAAAGTTCAGGTTATTCCTCAGACTAATATTATTGTTAATGCTTTATGCCAGCTTTCCCCGGATACAAGTGAGTTTGAAATTCAAAAATCATTAGCTGGCTTGAATGTAACTGAATCAATAGCTGAAATGAAAAACAGGATTATTGTAACGGATAATTCGCAAGATGATGCTTACGAAAAGGCAAAAGCTGAAGATGCTGTAAGTAAGTCAAAATATGGGCTGCTTCAGCAAGTGGAAATATCTGATAAGGAAACAAATGCTGAGCAAAGGCAGGTAGCTAAAAACCTGCTGAAAGAACTTAATAAAGTAATTAAAACTTGCAGTATTGACTTGCTGGGTAATGATGCGGTTAAGGCTGGCAGATTATTAACTTTTGATTATCCTGATTATGATTTTACAGGAACTTTCTTGATTAAATCTAGTAATCATTCAGTAATATCCGGTCATAAACATACAATGAGCTTGGAATTGGAGAAGAAATGAGCGATAAAAATAATTCATGGGAATATTCCCTGGCTAAATTATTCAAAGAAAGGAATAACCCTGTAGAATTCAAGCCTCAAGAGGCGGTAATAATAAGTTTATCACCTGTTAAAGTTAGTATTTTGAATGGGCAGGTGGTTTTAGAGGAAAATAAACAGCTTGTTATTTCCGAATGGTTTCAAAAACGTTGGGATATTGATAAAGCAGGCGCTCTAAGTTCAGATTTACCTAATTTATTAACTACTGCATTAAATAATGCTGCTCAGGCTGCTGATACTATCGTTATAGATGATTATTCAGGTGCGCAATGTGAAGTAATGGGAGCAATTGACCAGATTAACGCTGCTGTTATTGCATTATCTCAGGCTATAACAATAAATAAAACAGAGTTATTGCAATTAAAACTTGATTTGCAGCTTAATGACAGGGTTTTAATAGTTCCTGCTGAAAAAGAAGATATTTTTTATTTAGTAGATAAAATTTCGTAAGGTTTAAAGATGTTTCCAGAAGGTTTTATAAATCCTCTTCCTGAAGAGGTTACTATTGCTGAAGATTCAAAAATCAAAAGAGAGCTTAAATATTCCTTTGATTCTCAAAAATTTGATGTCATGGATGGTAGAGTTCTTGAAAATACTGATATTGAAGCTGTAAAACAGTGGATAAGGTTGTTTTTGCATACTTTAAAAGACAGTGTAACTGTCTATGAAGGTACAAAGATGGGAACGTCTTACAAGGATATCATAGGCTGGAAAACCATTAATGACGGTTTTGTAAATTCTGAACTTGAGCGTGAAATAAAAGAAGGATTTCCGCTTAATCCAGCTATTGAAAAGGTTTTGTCAGTTTCATTCCAAAAAGTTGATGAAAAATTAAGTATAAACATAAAAGTTTTACTGAAAAATGGTACTACTCTTACTGTAGAGGTAACAATATAAATGACTTTTGAAAAGACTAAAGAAGAACTGCTGCAAGAGCTGTTAGCTAATATTTCTGATGATTGGCAGAAAACAATAGGTCATACTATGTATGATTTTTCGTTTGCTACTGCTTACAGTCTGGAAGAATTAAGTACTGACCTTCAAACAGCCTATGAAAAAACGGATGTCGATAACCTGACAGGTGATGAATTAACAAAGTGGGTATTGCAGCGAAAAGGTTTAATAAGGAAAGTGGCAGCTTGCGGGACTACTTCCCTTACTGTAGATGGTAATTTTACTGTTAATGAAGGTGATTTATTTGAATCTGAAGGCGGATTGCAGTTTGAAGCTACTGAAACAGTTACCTCTACTACTACGGCTGCTGTAAATGTTCAGTGTACTACTACCGGAAGTATAGGCAATATTGCTGCAGATACCATAACATTAATGCCGGTGCAAATTCCAGGCGTAACTTCAGTAACAAATGATAATCCGGTTACTGGCGGATATGATGAAGAATCTGACAGCGAGTTAAGAACCCGCTATTATGAAGCGCTGCAATTGCCTATAACTTCAGGTAATAAATACCATTATAAAAAATGGGCTAAAGAGGTTACGGGTGTAGGTGATGCTAAGGTGTTCCCGCTGGAATATGGCGTTAATACAGTTGAGGTAGTAATTATAGATTCCAATAAAGAACCTGCCGGAGCTGAATTAGTGGCTGAAGTTCAGGAATATATTGACCCGAATTTTTTAGGAACTGGGGAAGGTCAAGCGCCTATAGGTGCATACTGTACCGTAAACGCTGCAAGTGCGTTAAATTTAGATATTTCGGTTTCCGTAACCATTGCGGAAGGTTATGACATTGCGGGTGTTACTACAAATATTGAAACTGCAATAACAAGTTATCTTAAGGGTATAGCCTTTCTTGAAGATTATATAAGTTATGCAAAGGTGGGTAGCGTAATTATTAATACTGAAGGTGTTTCTGATTATGAAGATTTGCTGATTAATTCAGGTACAAGCAATGTAAGTATAGGAAGTAAGGAAGTACCTTTATTAAACAGTTTATCGGTTGCGGATTCAGATAATCCTTCTAGTTAGGTGTAATAAATGAATTATAAAACTGACATAATTAATAGGTTATCGCCTTATTATCAGGAAGATGAACTTATAAATGAGCTTTTTAATAGTGCTGGGTTAAGTTTTCAGGATGTAAAGGACGGTATAGAAGAGATTGAAGCGCAAAAGTTTTTTGATACCTTAACTATTGCCCTAGCTTATTATGAAAGGGTGCTGGGTTTAGTGCCTCCCGTTGGGGCTTCCCTAGGCGATAGAAAATCCGCTATTCAGGCTAAATGGCTGGGAAGTGGAAAGGCTGACATAGATTTAATACAGCTTGTCTGTAACCAGTGGAAAAATGGAGAGGTGGAAGTATTTACAGAAGGTAAATATCTGCTTGTCAAAGATGTTCACAATGTTATGACAGTTGATGAGCTACAAAACACACTTATAAGTAAATTTGCTGGGAATGGCTCGTTTATAGGCTTAAAAATAATTTTGCAGTTTATAGGGACTGTTGGCATTCCTGATGATTTGGAAACTCTCCTGTCTGTGGTTGATGATATAAAACCTGCTCATTTACCGCTGGAAACACGTTTTAAGTATTTGCTTGTCAAAGATGTTCATAACGTTATGACCGTTGATGAGCTGCAAAATACACTTATAAGTAAATTTGCTGGGAAAAAATAATATAAATGGAGGCATAATTAATGACTATTGAAACATCAAACTTAAATCTAGTTAAGATAAATACGGCTACAGATGGAAACTTAACCGTTAACCTTGATACTTATTTAAACGAAAATTGGGATAAAATAGATGCTGTATTAGGTAGCAATGGCAGTTTAACAACGACAGATAAGACAAGCCTTGTTAATGCCATAAATGAATTAGTCTCTAGTCTTGCAGATAAGGCAACTTTGTCGGGTAGCTCAAGTCAAACATTTAATGTTGCAGAGCCAACGCAGTCAGAACATGCTGCTTCAAAAAGTTACGTGGATAATAATACATCCGAATTTACTGTTAAATCTTCATCAACAAGTTTTTCAAGCGGTGTTGAGTATCAAGCAACTGCAAATGGTTTGTTAATAGCTAATGCGTGGGGTGCTAGTAATGTACATAACTACGCAAAAATTGATTCAGGTGATGTAAGTGGGAATTTAACACAAAGAGCTTATGAAATGAACTGGAGTGTTACAGGCAGTACAGGCGGGGCTTTTGTTTGTTATCCAATCAAAAAAGATGAGTATTTTAAAGCTACTGTCTTGGGCGGTTCATCAACTCTTATTACTTTTTTAGTTATTTAGTGAGGTTTTAATATTATGGTACTTGAAAAAATAGAATTCTGTTTAGGAAGAAAATTAACTATTGAAGATTTGCAAAAAATTAACATAGTAGGTGATTTTGAAACAAAACAAGCTACAAGAATTACAAAATGGGAATTTGACGAGCCACAACCAGCAATAGAGGAGCTTTTAAGTCTTGAAAAACCCCAAGAATTAATTGACTTAGAAGAACAAGAAAAAATAAATAGTTTAAAAATAACTCAAAGGCAGTTGAGACTTTGGTTATTGCGAAATAAAAATAAATCAGCTAGCGATATAAAAGCCTTATTGGTTGACAATGAGGAAGCACTTATTGAATTTGAATATGCTTCTATGTTCGAACGCAAACATCCTCTTTTTGATGAAGTAGGGGCAATGCTTGAGATGACATCTGATGATTTAAATCAAATGTTTATTGAGGCAAAGGGGATATAAATGCAAATTACGCCTGAATTTTTACTTTTACTTGTTTGTCAGCTTTTAACAGCAGGAGTTTTTATTGGCGGACTTTGGGTGTCTATAAAATTTATAGAAAAACAGATTGCCAGGCTCGAAATAAAACAGGATAAACATAACAATCTTATTGAAAGAATGTGTGTTGTGGAACAATCAACTAAATCAGCTCATCATAGGCTGGATGATTTAACGAGGTAGTTAATTATGAAAATATCTCAAAATGGAATAGCCCTCATTATGGAGTTTGAGGGTTGTAAGCTTGCTGCGTATAAATGTAGTGCGGGTATTTGGACTATTGGCTATGGTCATACAAATAACGTCCATTATGCAGACGTAATTACGCAGGGGCAAGCCGAACAATATCTTTTAGAAGATTTAAAAGATGTAGAAAATGCAATAAATAAGCTTGTTTTAGTACATATCAACCAAAATCAATTTGATGCCCTGGCAAGTTTTATTTTTAACTTTGGGTACGGTCAATTTGCAGGTTCAACCCTGCGGAAATTGCTTAATCAAAGTAAATACAACGAAGCTGCTGAACAGTTTGACCGCTGGGTTTATGCTAAAAACCCAAAAACCGGACAGCCGGAAAAACTTAAAGGATTAATAAGGCGTAGAAACGCTGAAAAAGAGTTATTTTTAAAAACAATAGAAAAGGAGAAAACAGACATGAAAATTGACGTTAAAAGAATCGTAGACACAATTCAAGCAGTAGAGGCCAAGTATTCAGAGCTTAAAGGTCAAGACAAAAAAGAAAAAACTATTGAATTAATCAATGAGTTTGTTGATTTACCTTTATTGTCAGAGGGTATTGAGGCAAAATTAATAGGCATTGCAGTTGATTGTATTGTCGAAGTATTTAATCAGCTGGTCTGGAAAAAGGTTAATCCCGCTTAAGCTTAAATAAGTTTAAGCACACACATAAAGCAGCCTTCAGGGGCTGCTTTTTTTATATGGATATTTGAAATGATGAAAAAAATATTTTCCGGTTGGTTTTTGTTTGTTTAGAGTTAACTTTTGTAAACACTAATTTTTAAGGATATTGATTTTGACAAACTATTGCCAAAAATTAGCGGATTATCAACCCCCCAAGTGTTTTTACTTAATGAATATTGTTATCTACAGGTTGCAAAAATTAAATGAAAATATTAAGACATTATCAAAGATTAAAGCTTAACAGATGTAACACGCCACGAGGTTTGAGAAATTTTATCACCAATTTTGAGAAATTCTGATTTTCAGCAACTAACCAAGCGCTTTTGTAGGGGATTGTAAGTAAAATTACAGAAGTTTACGAGCTAGAAGTATAAAAGTGAGTATTATTACAATTGATAATATCCTTAGACTAAATCAATACTATTCTGGCGGATTTAGAAAATTCTCTTTAGAAGGTGGTTTAAGTATGCCTTAAAAAATGTTTAAATGAGATTCAAGCCAGCTAATTAAAAATATTTAGAAAACGCATTTACAAGAGAAGCAAGAGCTGTTTAAATAAAGATATGAATTTTTTAAAATCAGAATTTCTCAAACTCCCTGCAGCTTTTTCTCAAACTCCCTGCAGCTTTTTCTCAAACTCCTCGGCGGGTTATAATGGAATTGATTAAAAAAGTTCTAACCTCGTCCACCCAGCCCCGTTTAACTTGACAAGCGAGTCCTTCGGCAAGAATGTCGAAGGGTTTTTTATAGGTATAGCTTACTTTTCCGCCCTGTAACAAAAAGTTCGAT
>JANQEP010000036.1 GCA_028278305.1 Candidatus Gastranaerophilales bacterium | reverse complement strand
GGTGGAAAAGAGGCGGAGCCTCTTTTCGATTCTCTATAATTTTTTGGCAAATGTTGCATAGTCATATCCTGGCTTTTGGCTAATTAGCAACTCAAGTTATTAAGGGATAAAGAATAAAAACTTACGCATTTTAAAATTTTTTATTGCTTCCTTAATATTATTTTTATCCAGAAATGGCTTAAAGGAAAATTCATAACTTAAAACTTGTATACAATAAGTATCAATAATTTTCAAAATGAATTTTTTTGATTTATCATATTTGTGAAAATTATTAATATGGAAATATCTTAGAAAATTTAATTTAAGGGGAAGGGATTGAATCAGGAAATTAAAAAAACATTACTATATGAAGAACATAAAAATCTGGGGGCAAAAATGTTTTTATTTGCCGGTTGGGAAATGCCACTTCAGTATTCTTCAGTCAGGGAAGAACATCTGGCTGTCAGAAATAAAGCCGGATTATTCGATGTTTCCCATATGGGGCAAGTTTTTATTTCCGGGAAAGACTCGCTCAGCTTTCTTCAGAATCTGGTCCCAAGAGATTTATCCGGCTTAAAAAAAGGGAAAGCGGCTTATTCACTGCTTGTAAATGATAACGGCGGAATTATTGATGATTTAATAATTTATCGACTTCCTGATGATGAAGAGAATCATAAATTTTTACTAATAGTTAATGCTTCAAGGATTAAAAATGATTTAAACAGGCTTTTGAGTATTAAAGACAATTTTGATGTAAAAATTGATAATCAGTCAGACGAGCTGTCAATGATTGCAATTCAGGGACCGTTTTCAGCTGAAGTTATGGAAATAGCCGGGCTTAAAAAAGAAGATCAGCCGGCAAGGTTTAATCTGAGCCGGACTAACCTGCAGGGAATTGAAATTCTAATATCACGTACCGGCTATACGGGTGAGGACGGATTTGAAATAATAGTTAAAAACAAAGATGCCGCAAAAGTATGGAGAGAAATCCTGGAAAAAGGTCAGGAATATGGATTAAAACCTGTAGGTTATGCTGCAAGGGATACACTCAGGCTCGAAGCATCACTACCGCTCTACGGGCAGGATCTTAATGAAAAAACAACCCCTATAGAAGCAGCTCTTTGCTGGGCTGTATCAAAAGATAAAGAGGATAACTACGCAGGTAAAGAAATTATACTGAATCAGATGATTACAAAAAAAGTTGACAGGAAGCTTATAGGGTTTAAAATGCTTGATAAATCCGTACCCCGGCATGATTACGAAATTTATATAAATAATCAAAACGCAGGTCAGGTTACAAGCGGGGGATTTTCTCCAAGTACCAATACAGGAATTGGTCTGGGTTATATTGATACTCAAAAACCTTTTATAGAAGGCACAAAAATTGATATAATGATAAGAGGAAAACTTCATCCCGCAGAAATAATTAAAAAACCATTTTATAGTAAAAAATAAGGAGAATAACAAGCTATGGCAGATGATATGTCTGGTGTTTTATGTACAAAAAACCATGAATATGCTATTCAGAAAGAAGATGTATTAAAAGTTGGTATTACAGACTTTGCTGTTGAGCAATTAGGTGACATTGTTTTCGTGGAATTACCCGAAGCGGGAGCAACGTTTCAAAAAGGTGAGGTTTTCGGGACAATCGAGTCTGTAAAAGCAGCTTCCGAGGTATATCTTCCTGTTTCGGGGAAAGTGGTGGAAGTTAACGAAAAAGTCCAAAGCGAACCTGAAATTGTTAATAATGACTGCTTTGGAGAAGGGTGGCTGGTGAAAATAGCTGATTATGATAAAGCTGACCTGGAAGATACAATGTATTATGATGATTATAAGGATTATTTAGAACAAGAGGAAGAAGAAGTTGTTTAGCTACCTGCCGCATACCGATGAAATCCGAGAAAGTATGCTAAAAGATATTGGTCTTGAAAAAATCGAAGACCTTTTCAAACAGATTAACCCGGATATAAGAATAAAAGATTCTGAATTTAACCTGGCTGAAGGGATTAGCGAGCAGGAAGCCTGCAAGAAAATTTCAGGAATGGCAGCTAAAAATAAAAATTTTGAAAATGCCTTATCCTTTCTGGGAGGCGGGGTTTATAACAGGTACATTCCTGCGTGTATAAGCGCGATAATTCAAAGGTCAGAGTTTATAACGTCATACACCCCTTACCAGCCGGAAGTCAGCCAGGGCACTCTTCAGGCTATATTTGACTATCAGACGCTTATATGTAATTTAACCGGCATGGATGTTTCTAACGCATCGGTTTATGACGGGGCTTCAGCCTGTGCAGAAGCTGTATTGATGGCATCAAGACTAACAAGAAAAACTGAAATCCTGGTTTCAGAAGCGGTTAACCCTGAATATAAACAGGTTCTCGAAACATACTGCTACGGGGAAGACATAAAAATCAGTTATCTCAGAACAGATCAGGGAAAGACAGGATTAAAAGACGGTATTAATTATGATGATTACGCCTGTGTATTGATTCAGAATCCTAATTACTTCGGGTGTATCGAGAATATTGATATTTACGAAAAAATCAGGGATTCAAAGGCAAAATTAATTGTATGCGTTGACCCTATGAGTCTTGCCCTGCTGAAAAATCCTGCAGAATACGGAGCTGATATCGCAGTGGGAGATTTTCAGCCGCTGGGAATCAGCGCAAGTTTCGGCGGACCTCATGGCGGGTTTATAGCCTGTAAAGAGGCATACTTAAGACAGCTTCCCGGCAGGATAGTCGGCTTAACCCTGGATAAAGACGGCAGGGAAGCTTTTACTCTTACACTTCAGACAAGAGAACAGCATATAAGACGTGAAAAAGCCACAAGCAACATCTGTACTAATAATGCCCTGATGGCACTGGCTGCAACGGTTTATATGTCGGTCCTCGGACCTGCCGGACTGAAAGAGGCAACAGGAATTTCAGTACACAGGGCTCATTATATGGCGCGGAAACTGGCGGAAATTCCCGGTATCAGCGTTTTGTATGATGATTTTCTGCATGAATTTATCCTGAAAACAAAAAATATTTCTTCCGGGGAATTTATTGGCAAACTTGCGGAAAAAGATATTTTTATAGGCATTGATCTTTCTAAAAAATTTGAAAATATGAAAAACTGCGTCCTGGTATCGGTTACTGAGATGAATTCCCCGGAAGAGATTGACAGGGCTGTTAAAATGATAAAAAGTGAGGTAAAAAAGCACAGCTGTCAACCTGACGGGATCAAGGCAATATATTAATTGCCAACCTATAGACCAAAAGCTTATTTAGACCAGAATAAATTGTCTATTTCCTCGAATTTCGCGCGAACGATTTCTGAGAGATAGGATATTGCTGTAATACCCTCTTTATTTTCGTGAAATTTAAGCGCATCATCCAGGACCTGGCTTAACATATCCGCTTCCATGGTTAATTCCTGGAGTTTATCCCATTTTTCTTCATTCATTTTCATTTTTAAATGCCTTTTGTTAATAAAGGTAAATTTTAGGTGCTTTGTATAAATCTTAAGGTATCATATAAAACACCTAAAGTCAAATTTTTTTAGAAAGGTTTATAATAATGTTTATGATAAAAAATAATCTTTCTAAAATACTTGGTGAAAAAAGAATGAAAATGTCTGAGCTCCAGAAGTTAACAGGGCTTGGTAAAACTACTGTCATAAGGTTATATTATGACAGAACCACGAATATTAATTTTGAAACATTGGAGAAACTGTGCAAAGCACTGAATTGCACAGCTCATGATATTTTAGAGTATATTCCTGATTAATATATTTTTATGTTAAAAAATAATTTAGCTGTCTTAATGGCAGGAAAAAAAATACGTATAGCTGAGTTGCATAGACTTACGGGAATAAGCGCCAATACTCTTTCTCGTCTTTATAATGAAAAAACCAATATGATAAGCTTTCACACCATTGAAAAAATTTGTGAGGCTTTAGATTGCTCTGTTGGTGAGCTTTTAGAGTATAAGGAAGGTTGAAAAAGTTTTTACGTAAGTGTCACCCCGTGTCAAGCACGGGGTCTCTGTAAAAATCATTAATATGCGATAAATCAAAGTTGAAGAGATGCCGCATCAAGTGCGGCATGACACAATGCGTAAGTTTTTATTCTTTACCACTTACTTCCCTAACTCAAGTTGCTGCTTATACATTTTGAAAAAATTTTGTAATGTAAAATAATGAAATTTTTATAGGTAGCAACTTGGGTTATATTAATTATTGAGTGAATTTCCTGTTAAAATTTTATATAGGTAATAGCTGGTTAATAGCCTGGATTGTTTTAAAACTTTTATGAAAAGACTGTCAGCCATAAAATACATAATGCTGGGCACGGATATAATAATATTTCTTGCCTCAGCTTATATTGCAGGCATGTTTGTAAAAATTTCAATGCAGACAGTAGTTTTAACAGCGGTTCTTTTCGTCTTCCCGGGTTTATACGTGTTGTATTTAAAGGACTATTACAAAATCAGGGCTTTTAGCTTGCAAGACTTATATTTAATACCTGAAGGAGTAATTTTAGCCTCTGTCATTCCTGCAGCTATTATATTACTGCCGGGTTTTTCGGGAGGCACCTTAAAATTTTTTTTATTAAACATAATTATCATAACTTTTTTCCTGCTAACCTGCAGATCGGGTTTACATCTATACAGAAAACATCTTGAGCCGGCGCAAAATGTGGTTATTATAGGGTTAAACCGCTCAGCAGAGGAAATTTCCCGGCAAATAGCAGCCCGACCGGAACTGAATTTTAATATAACAGGCAAAGTCCCTGATTTTAAGGAAGTTGACCGGGATAATAAAATTAATATCCTTATTAACGCTACCGGTGAGGAAATTGATTTGAAAAATATTCCTGAAGATGCCGAAGTACATAGGATAGAGGAAATTTATGAAAAAATCACATATAAAGTTCCGGTCGAATATATTACAGAGGATTGGTTCAGAAAAAATTTTACTAATATAAAAAATCCTGTTTACAAAATTTTAAAGAGAATTTTTGATATTGCAGCAGCTCTGGTTATTTTGCTGGTTACTTTTCCTGTATTGCTCATAATATCTTTTTCAGTAAAATTCTATGACAGCGGACCTGTTTTGTATGTTCAAAACCGGGTAGGCAAGAAAGGCGGAACTTTTCGGTTTTATAAATTAAGAACCATGATTGAAAATGCTGATAAAGAAGGTATGATAAATAAAACCGAAAAAGAAGATGAACGAATTTTACCGGTATGCAAGATTGCGCGTAAAGCCCGGTTTGATGAAATTCCGCAGATGATTAACATTTTAAAGGGTGATATGAGTATAGTCGGTCCAAGGGCGGAATTTGAGGATTTTGTCAGGGAATATGAAAAAGAAATAACTTTTTATAATTACAGGCATATGATAATTCCCGGCTGGACAGGATGGGCACAAATTAATCAGGGTCATTGCACCACAGTTGAAGATGTTACTGAAAAATTAAGATATGACCTTTACTATATTAAACACAGAAATATCTTCTGGGATTTCAGTATATTATTAAGAGCTGTATTTATGGCTCTGAGCGGAAGGCACGGATAAATGGCAACAAACGCGGAAAAACCTGATATTGAAAGGCAGGAAGCCGGTCTTTTTTTTAAAAATGTAATGACGCTGGTTTCAGGAAGCGCTATGGCGCAAATTATAACTATTGCGGCATCTCCTCTTATTACAAGGCTATATTCCCCTGATGAATTTGGGGTGTTCGGGGTTTACGCTTCTATTATTTCCATTCTTGCCCTGTTTTCGAGTTTTAGATATGAACTTGCTATTATGCTTCCGGAAAAAAATGAAGACGCCCAGAGCCTGCTTTATTTATCAGTAATAGTGCTTAGTTTTATGTGTTTGCTTTTTATGGGGATTATTTTCTTTTTTAACGATTTTATTGCCGGGTTTTTAAATTTTAAAGAAAAGCATTATCTTTTTTTTATACCTCTCAGCGCTTTTTTTGCCGGGTTGATAAGAATATTTACGACCTGGAGCAGCAGGAACAAGTGTTTTGAGGCTATATCAAAGTCTAAAGTTTTTAGCTCAGGCTCAAAGACAATTTTTCACCTTTTTTTTAGCTCCCTGAATATTTTAGGGCTTATCGGGGGAAATATTATAGGGGGGGTTATTCAAATTTGTATTCTATTTTACAGGTCCCTTAAGAGCAAAATAATTAATATCAGAGACTTTTCAGTTAAGAGAGTTTTATTTAACGCTAAGCGTTATAAAGATTTTGCAATTTACCCGCTAATTGCGGGCGGCTTCAAAAGCCTATCAGGAGGTAGTATGATTATTTTTCTGGCTATGCTGTATTCACCTGAAATAGCCGGGTTTTATGCTCTTTCTTGCAGGGTGCTGGTAATTCCGCTGGAATTGATTAAAACTTCTGTAGCCGAAGTATCCTACCAAAAGGCTTCACAGCTTTTTAACGAAAAAGGCGATCTTAAAAATTTTTATAAAAAAACCACTTTTGGACTTTTAAAAGTTTCTTTTTTACCTTTTCTGGTTTTGTTGTTTTTTGCGCCTCAAATTTTTAATTTAACTTTTGGAAATAGCTGGATTACAGCGGGCATATTTGTACAGATTAACGCTATAGCTATTTTAACGGCTTTTATTAACCCCGCAGCGTCAATTACCGTGAATGTACTTGAAATTCATAAATTCCGGGTTTTCTACCAGGCAGTTTTATTTATTTTAAGTATATCAGGTATTCTGACCGGGTATTTTATCTTTAACAGCGCTTTTTACAGCGTAGCCTTTTTTGCTGTTGCAAACGCAGTATGTGCTTTATTTCAAATAATATATGTTTACAGAAAAATTTAGGGAATTAAATGGGTAAAAAACCTGAAATATCAGTTTTAATGTCGGTATATAACGGTGAAAAATACTTAAAAGCTTGCATAGACAGTATTTTAGACCAGACATTTAAGGATTTTGAGTTTATCATAATAAATGACGCTTCCACGGACCAAACTTCGAAAATAATCCAATTTTACACTGATTCGAGAATTGTAATTATCAATAATGATAAAAACCTGAAACTCGGGGCTGCTTTAAACAGGGGTGTAAAAAAAGCCCGGGGCAAATACATTGCAAGAATGGACGCTGATGATATTTCCCATCCTGAAAGGTTAAAAACTCAGTATGAATTTATGGAAAAAAATCCGAATATAGGAGTTTGCGGTTCATGGGTAAGGACTTTCGGGCGAAAATTCAAGACAATTTGCAGAAATCCGGTTTTTTATGAGGATATAAAAGCCTCTCTGCTTTTTTATAATTCTATGGCTCACCCGAGCGTGTTCATCAGAAAAGAGCTTCTTCTTAAATATCCTTATAATGAAAACTTTGCCAGGGTACAGGATTACAACTTATGGGCTGAGTTAGCAGATAAAACCGAATTTCATAATATACCCCGGGTTTTATTGGATTTCAGGCTGCACTGCGAGCAAGAGAGAAAAAAACATATCAGCACGGAAATTACAGAAAATACACTCACGGCTAAATTATCCCTGTTAAGCAGCATGGGCGTAGTTTTATCAAAAGATGAAAAGGAAATGCTTAAAAAATTCCCGGAAAACTTAGACAGTGAGGATTCAGGTAATGTAAAAAATTTTTTTAGAAAAGTAATTTTAGAAAATAACAAAACAAAATTCTGCGCTGAAAAATCTTTATATCAGCTAATCTGTGATACCTGGCTAAAAATAATTTTAAAAGCGCATCCTGAAAATGCAGGGCTTATAAGGGAATTTCTGTTATTTCCCCTGCCTTTATGCAGTAAGGCAAAAAGCATTTATAAAATGATTTTGCTCAAATACTCTGATATTATTTTTCATACTTTAAGGAAGCAGCAAAAAATTTTAAAATGTGTAAGTTTTTATTGTAAGCACAGAGAATAGCAAAAACCATTGCAGAAAGCAAGCCAGCTCCACCTGCAGATCCTTTAGCCGCCATAATAAGAAAAAACGATATTAGAAGAAATTTTTCAGCAGCAGGTCCATTAGACGGCATAATGGAGAGGGCTGTAAACAATAATATGGAAAATGTAGCGGAAAGCGGTGTAATTCTTCCTTAGAGAGTATTTGAAAAGTTTTTCATCATAAAACACCGCAGGCAGCAGATGAAAATAAAAAACTGCTTCTGAAGTTGTTAAATTTTTTCAGAAATATTAAAAAAACCAGGGCAAAACACAAAAAAAGCAATAAAATGAGCATTACGCGACAACCCCTTCCATTACCCGGGTTAAAGTATCAATATGTTTTTTTAAAGAATAATTTTTTCCGGCATGTTCCATGTTAAACTGCTGGATTTTATAAATTTCATGGGGGTTTTCCGCAAAAAAGCCGACCGCTTCGGCTATAGCCTGAGAAGAACCTGGTTCAACCAGGGTCCCGACGGATTTATTCACAATCATGGGAAGAATGTTGATTCGGGAGGTAATAATAACATTACCGGCTCTCATTGCTTCAAGAACTGACAGGGGAAATGCTTCCCAATACGAAGGCAGAATAAATATATCTGATTTAAACAGTAATTGCGCCTTTTCTTTTTCACTGACCACATTGTGAAAAGTAATTTTATCATTGTTTATCCTGCTATAAAAGGCTTTTTTAATTTCCTCAACCGAAAATAACCTGTCAGAAAGAAATTCCCCGGCAATTGACAGCTCTAAGTTATCATACTCTGCTGATAATACTTCGAACGCATCCAGAAGCTCTATGATTCCCTTGGTTTTCATTATATTAGACAGAAATAGCAGTCTTATTTTGCCTGATGGCTGTTTTTCAACTTCATATTTATCCAGAATATCATCATAAAAGTTCGGTATGATTTTTACATTCATCTGCGGAAAAACAGATAAAACATCCTGTTTAAATTTATCGTGAAGTACTATAAAAACATCTGTTTTTTTATAGGAATTAAATACGATGTTTTTGTATGGTGCGGGTAAGTTATCGAAAAATATTTTAAAATCCGCTCCATGTAAATGGTTTATAACCTTTTTGCCGAAAATTTTAGCCAGGTTTAGCAGGAAAATATCTTTAATTGATCCGAATGTGCTTCTTGAGCAGGTAAAATATACAAGGTCAATTTTTTTAAATGCCAGGTAATAAAAAATTTTTAAACTTGAAAGAATTGTCCTGAAAACCTTTGCTATAAAGGTTATTCCTTCAAAATTCCGGTTAATAAGGTATTTTTTACGGCATTGAATATTGTCAAAAGCCTTTTGAAATGCTATGGATTGCCCGAAAAAGAGCGGTGGGTACGGTCCTGCAAAGAGAATATGAGTTTTTTCAAGGGATTTTTGCATTTTAAAAAATTGTTTTGTAATACATACTGCTGATTTTTTCAAGAGTAAAGGCTTCTTCAAAGAGCTTTCTGCTGTTTTTGCCCATCTGGTACTGTTTTTCAGGAGAAGACCTGAGCTCTTTTATGATTTCAGAGAGTTTTTTATACTCACCTTTTTTTATATCATAACCGCATTGGTACTTCCGGACCAATGCCGAAATGTAGTTATCATTTCCCGCATAAATAAAAGGTTTGCCGACAGCGAGGATTCCATAAAGCTTGCTTGGCGCAGAAAGCTGCTCATAACCCTCTTCAAGCGAGAGAAGATGGACATTAGCCATGCTCAGGGAATATGAGAGGTCTGAGCGGTTTTGGTAAGGCAAAAACATTACATTATCAAGATTATACTTTCTGACCAGGCTTTCGATTTCCTGCTTTTTGCCTCCATCGCCAATGAAAAGAAAAACAATATCTTTATTTTCCTTTAGTTCATCTGCCGCCTGTATAAAGGTTTTAAACTCATGAACCCTGCCTGTATTTCCTGAATATTCAACAATAAATTTATTTCTCAGGTTAAATTTGTCCGGCATATAATTATCTTTAAAAGAAACAGGTTTTATAACTTCTTCATCAGCCCAGTTATGTATAATTACAATCCTGTCACTTTCCAGATCCGGAAATTGTCTTGAAATCCCGGCTTTCATATCCTGTGAAAGGACGATTATCCTGTGTGCGTATTTAAGCGAAATTCCTGTTAAATAGTACCATATCCGGCATATAAGCCCATCTTTTTTTATATACCCTAACCTCCAGGCAATTTCCGGGTAGACATCATGCATTAAATAAGAGTATTCCCGGTTCTTAAATATTCTGAGAACAGCACCGATCAGAGGAGCTAAGGGCGGGGATGTAGGAATAAGGTAATGGTCAGCTTTTGCGGAAAAAAAACTGTAAATAAGCGCCTTTATAAAAAATATCCAGGAATTAAAAACTTTTCCCATAAGAGAATTTTTGTCAAATCCTGTGGTTAAAACCCTGTGTATGTCAATTCCGTTAATACACTCCCTGTCCGGGAGTTTTTCCCGGATTACAAAGCCGGGTTGAGCTGTTAATACAGAAATATCAATGCTATATTTAGTTTTCAGCTTACAAGCCAGCTCATATAAAAGTTCTCCTGTAGCTGTTATATCAGGATAAAAACCCTGTGTAATTATTTTTAACTTTAAATTCTTACCCAATTATGGTAAACCTTCATTAATTTTTTTTCACGGTCTTCAACGTTGATTCTATGGTTTTTTAAGGTATTCCTTGCATATACTTTCAGTCTTAATTCTTTTTATGAGAATTTTTTCCATCTCATCAATGGTTTTATACTCTGCCTTTGCGAGGGAACCCTGTTCCTGTATTTCCTTATTAAGCTTTTTATAAAGGTTTTCAGGTTCATATCCGTATTCGGAAATTGCCATCTCGCTGACTTCGCTGAGCATGCTGTAAATATAGGCGGCTCTATAGGTATCACCGGCGTAATCTATAAGCGATCCCGCATTTTTAAACTCTTCAAACGCATATTTATACATTCTTTTCTCCCTTAAAAGTACCGCAAGATTATAATGAGCCTCATAATTCAGCGGAGAAATTAACAAAGCCCTGCAATAACCTGTGATTGCTTCTGTATAAAACCCCAGAAGGTGTTTTGTAAGAGCAAGGTTATAGTGGGTATTGTAATTGTCATGGTCTAAAACCAGGGAATTCTTATAACTCCGGGCAGCTTTAGAGAGTAAAACCTTATATTTTACGGAATCCTCGGTATAGAGCATGGATTTATCCCTGTAAGTAAGACCCATATTATAATATGCCACTGCTTTTGAGTTCATAATATATTCCCTGTTGTCATAGAGAAGAGGAATATTTATGAACCTGGTCCTTGTCTCAATTACCTTTTGATACTGCTCAATTGCTTTATCAAACTCCAGTAACTCCTCGGATAAGACTATTGCAAGGTTTATCCTGGCGCTTAAATAATCAGGCTTATATTCAAGCACTTTTTTATATTCACGGATCGCACTTTGAAAATCTTCAAATTTAACGTAAATATTCGCAAGGTTATACCTTGCTTTTATGTGCTTAGGATAGAGTTTTAAGGCTTTATTATAATTTTCTATAGCTTCTGAATAGTTTGCTTTTTTATATTCTTTATCTCCCACACTGACCAGGTAAAAAGATTTTCCATGAATAACATATTTAAAAATTAAATCTGAAAATATAAACACAAGCAGGATTGCACCCAGCAAAATAAAAAATGAAGATATATTTTTAAAGTATTTTTTAAGTATTTTCATAACTGCCCACCCGGGCTAATCTTTCTTATCTAAGACAATTATAACAACATATAGCCCACCAGGAGAATTTATATTTGTTAATAAAAATGGTTTTATAATTTTAAACACGCATATATTCGACTCTTACCCAGACACGATCCAGCTATCAAACCGAGCTTATGCTCGGTGTTTTTTTTTATTCCTCATAATACTCAAATAAGTCCCCGACTTTGCATTGCAATGCCCAGCAGAGTTTATCTATCGTATTAAAACTAATAGTATTAGTCTGGTTATGATAAATTCTGAAAAGAGTATTTTTACCTAATCCTGTAATCCTGTAAATCTCTGACATTTTTATACGCTTTTCACCCATAATTTTTGATAAATTATTTTTTATCATTTTATGCTTCCATCTAATAAATAATAACTAATAAAATATATAAAAATATTAAATACTTGACTTTTTTCCCCAATAAAAATAAACTTTTCCCCATAATAGGTGATTAAATTTTAACTTTTTTAAATATGAGGAGTTTTTATGGAACAAACGCTGGAAAAAATAAATGAAATAAGAGCTGAATTAATGATTGAACTGGAAAGAGCAGAAGTCCTCATAAAAATCTGCGCAGAGGAACATATGGCAGAGGACCTGGAAAAAAAGGATTTATGCATAATATCCAGGATGGTATTAAAACAGATCATCTCAAGCACGAAAATGGCTGAAGATATTGGACTGGAGTTACTAGGGAAGTCTTAAAAAACAAAATCACCAGGCAGGTGACACCAGTCGTTATTAGAACACTACCAAATTTTTTAATGTTTCTCTTATGTTTGAATCTTTGGACTCGAATTGCTATTGTGACCACCAAAAAGAAATCCGGAAATGAAAAATATTTAAAGATAATTTTTTTGATATTATTATAGTTACCGTCGAAAGTTTTCCGGTTTAAAGTCAAAACTATGGCTGATTTTAGCAATGTTTTACTGCTGAAGTACTTTTGACGGTAACTATAAGTCAATCTGCGTAACAAAAAAGGGGTTTCAATTGCTGAGCAGCATTAATCATATAAAAACAGAATTAATTGAAACAGGCAAGCGTATGTATGATAAAGGATTTGTACCCGGGTGTTCCGGAAACATCAGTGTAAGAGTGCAAAATGAAATTTTAATTACAGCTTCCGGCTGTTGCCTGGGAGAATTAACAGAAAAAGACATTCTTACAATCGATCCTGACGGTAATTTACCTGATAATCACGGAAATCCTTCTTCTGAGAGGTTTATGCATACTGAAATCTACAAAAGAAGGACTGAAATAAACTGTATAATTCACGCGCACCCGCCGAAATCAACGACTTTATCAGTTGCAGGGCTTGACCTGAAAACCCCGCTTATAGCGGAAGCCGTTGTTAACCTGGGTGAAATTCCCCTTGTAGAATACGAAACCCCATCGACCTTTGAGCTGGCTTCAAGTATAGCTGATCAATTCATTAACCATGATGCTGTTTTAATGGCAAATCACGGCATTACGGTCTGCGGCAAAGGGATTAAAAAAACTTTTTACAGGCTGGAAACTATTGAATTTTCGAGCGAAGTTTGCCTTATGACCGAATTATTGAGCAGGAAAAACCCGATTCCCCGGGCAAAAATAGCTGAGTTAATTAAGATAAGAGAAAAACTGGAGTCATAAAATGCCACATTTTTTTGTAAATCCGGATAATATTTCCGGGAAAAAAATAACTATTACAGATAAATCAGACCTTAACCATATTATAAATGTTCTAAGATATGGCAAAAGGGATAAATTAATCTTAAAAGCTCCTGAGAACACTGTTTATGAAGTTTCCATTAAGTCAATAACCCCGGGATTCATTGAATGTGAAATTATTGAGAGCTATGTTTCCGATAAAAGCCTGGGCATAAATATTTCCCTTGCCCAGAGTGTTTTAAAATCCCAGAAACAGGATTTACTGGTTCAAAAAGCAACGGAGCTGGGTGTTAAGGAAATTGTCCCATTTACCAGCCGGAATACTGTTGTTAAACTTGGTTCAAAAAAAGATAAATCCCGCAAAATCCAAAGATGGCAGAAAATTGTCCATGAATCCTCAAAACAATGCAAAAGAGGTGACCTTGCCAGAATAGAAGCTATTGAAGACTTTGAGGGGTTGCTAAAGCTTGAGAGGTTTAACCTGAAAGTCCTGTGCTCTGAAAAGCACGCTGATACTTCCATAAAACAGTTTTTACAGGAAAATAAGCGAAATATCTGTCCGGGTTCAAATATTTTACTCATTATTGGTCCTGAAGGAGGCTGGGATGATTCTGAATTAGAGCAGTTTAAGCAGGCAGGCACAACGCCTCTTATGCTCGGCAAACTGGTCTACCGCGCGGAAACCGCTGCTGTTGCGGCATTATCCCATATTATTTATGAGTATGAACTTTAAAATATGCTATAATATTTAAAAAAGAGGGTAGTCTCCCGATATTATATTGATAACTCCCGAAATGTCATTCCGAGGAGGGCGGGCGAAAAAGCGAGAATGTAAGCAGGTAATTGTTATTCGTCCGACGTGGGAATCTATCTAAAGCGGGCAAAGCCCGCTAATAAATAGTCTGGAATCTTCGCTGGACAGATTGCCACGGGCTCTCAAACTGTCATTGAGCCCTCGCAATGACAATTTGAGGGCTATCAACACAGTTTCGGAAGACAAGGAAAAAGAGGGCTAAATAATGGCTACGGCAAGAGATAAGTTAAATCAAACAATGGAAATTCCGGGGTGAATCACCGCAGGGAAGTTTATAAAGACTTATCATGAATAAATATGTTAAACCTGAATAATGAAATTAATAAAAAGCTTCTTGAATTATGTTCCGAAGGCGTTGAAATTTATATTGTCGGCGGGTATATAAGGGATACTCTTCTGAAAAAAGAATGCTATGACAGGGATTACACGATTCTCGGCATGCCAGCCATGGAGTTTGCAAAACAGGCAGCAGCCCGGCTTGAGGCCTACTTTGTAGAACTGGACAGAGTACATGACATTGCAAGAGTGGTGATGCCGGATAAAAAAACTATCTTTGACTTTGCCGGGTGCGTGGGCAAAGATATCTACTCTGACCTGGCAAACAGGGATTACACCATAAACTCCATAGCATGCAGGCTTAAGGATTCTGATTGTGAAATCATAGACCCGTTTAACGGAAAAAATGATATTGAAAACCGGATAATAAGGGCTATTTCAGAAAAAAACCTGATCGAAGACCCTTTAAGACTTCTCAGGGCGTTCAGGCTTGCTTCCCAATTCGGTTTCAGGATTGAGGAAAATACTTTTGAATTAATTAAAAAACACCATAAACTCATAAACAATGTAGCCCTGGAAAGGGTTAATACAGAGCTTTTAAAACTTTTTGAATCGCGGGATTCAGCCCAAAGCCTCATTTTAATGAAGAATACAGAAATATTATTTGAAATTTTCCCGCAGCTGGTCCCGCAAAAGAAGGTTCCGCCAAATTTACACCATCACCTGTATCTTATAGACCATTCAATAGAAACTGTAAGACAGGTTGAAAACCAGCTGGAAAATTTTCCTGACTGGGCAAAAGAGCACATTTGCAGGGAATTTTCGATTAACGTCAGGGCAATAAGCCTTCTTAAAACAGCAGCGCTCTTGCATGACCTTGGAAAACCAGCCACCTGGTCAATAGAAGAAGACGGCAGGCACAGGTTCATAAAACACGAGGAAGTCGGATCCGAACAGGCTGTTGACCTGCTGAAAAGTCTAAAGTTCAGTAAAAATGCCTGTAAATATATAACACTGCTTATTAAAAACCATCTTTATCCTTCCCAGTTAATACGAGAGGGAATAGATAAGGTTTCAGACAAGGCAATAATTCGATTTTTCAGAAGAATTACCGATAATACACCTGATCTTCTACTGCTGGCTCTGGCTGACAGGCTAAGCGCGCGGGGTCCTGAAATTACGGAGCAGGCGGTTGAAAAAAACATCAGGGGTACTTACACGCTTCTGGAAAGGTACAGGGAATCCCGGGAAGAGGTAAGAAATCTTCCAAGGCTGCTGAGCGGGAAAGATATTATGGAAATACTTGGTATTCCAAGAGGTCCATACGTTGGAAAAGTCCTAAAAGCCCTGAAAGAAGAGCAAATGTCCGGAAATATTAACACCAGGGAAGAAGCTGTAGAATTTATAAAAAAACCGGGTTTTAATTCAAATTAGCTAAACTTTAACCGGATCATTTTACGTTCCCGTTTTCATGGGGAATGAGTTAGAAAAATAAAAACTAAAACGTTTCCGTTTTTCTAATTCCCGCTTGGGCGTTTTCCTGATACCGGTAAATCTTTTTATACTCAGTCTGACAAAATAAATTCTCAGGTAGTTTCAACTTTCCTTCAAGAATTTTCGGAAAATAATAAGGAAAACATAATGTGATCATCCTTACATCTTGACACTTCTTTAAAAAATTGACGAGTCAGGATGTTTCTTTTTTATGAGTTTTTTCTACTTTGCGTAAGTCTTGCTCCTGACACACCGGATAGACGTG
>JANQEP010000014.1 GCA_028278305.1 Candidatus Gastranaerophilales bacterium | reverse complement strand
GACCTCAAGGGCGGGGATTTTTGAAAAATTTTAAAATGCGTAAGTTTTTATTCTTTATCCCTTAATTTTTGATAAAAAAATTAACTATTTTGTGTTATTCAACAAAACTTGATAACATATTTTTGTTGAATATCTGATTGTTTGCTAAAAATTACCGGATCAAATAAAGAGCAAGTTTATTAATAAAAACCTGAATGAAATATCTAAGAGGAGGAACATTTTAATACTATGAACTGGTCTGTAAGAAAATTTGAAAACAACTGTATCATTGAAGTTCCCGCAAATATTTTTAATGATGAAATTATGGAGGCTTTTAAAAATTTAATGAAAGACCTCTCTGATAATGATTACAGAACTTTTTTCCTGGATATGAGTCAGATATCAAAAGTAAACTCAAAAAGCCTGGCTTCTATTATAAATATTTATCAATTTGCATGCTGTTATGATTTAGAGGTCAAACTCTATAATTTACAACCGTATGTTTCGCAATTAATATATCAGACCAGATTAAACCAGATATTTGACATCTGCGATCCTGACAATGATATTTTCTACCAGAAACCATCAGCTAACTATAGAACTGCTTAAGCTTATAGCCGGTATTAAGGGGTAAAGAATAAAAATTTTACGTAAGAATTTTTTCTTTATTCCTTACTTCGTTAATCTTCTTTTTCGGAAATTACTTTTATTTCAGGCCGGTCGCTCATTTTATCAATAAAATGACTGTATCTCTCCATTCTGAGTTTTAACCAGCTAACCATTGTCTCGGAACCATAAACTTCAATTACCCTGGTTCTTTGAAATTTTCTGTAACTTTTATTATGAGTTTCCTCAAGAAAAGTATTGCACTTGCAGTTAAGTTCTTCTATAAGGTCATAGAGAGTTTTTAACCAGGCAGCTTCAACTGTGTTTTCATTTACCTTGAATTCGATAATCATGGGTACTTTGACCTCCGGTTTTCTGGGAAAGCTTGCTTGTATATTCTAATTTCTTATTGCAGATATTTTACTGTTGTCTGAAGGTTTTTATGTCCGAGCATCCGGCTGATTACACAGATATTTAACCCTTTTTTTATAAGCTCTGAGGCATAGCAGTCTCTGAGTTGTTGAAGTTTAATATCAATGCCTGTTTTTATACAACATTTTCTCCAGAACTTGTTTAAGGCTTGATAACTTAAGGATTTATCCCGGGTTTCACCTCCTTTAAAGATTAATCCTGATTTTACCTTTATTTCATCCGTGTATAGCCTGAAAAGTTTTATTGATTCCGGGGAAAACAGCGGGATCCTTCTTTTGCTCTCCGCTGAATTTACAAAAATCGTCTGGGTTTCGACTTCTATGTTGTGATACTCCAGGCTCAGCACTTCATATACCTTAAGCCCGGCTTCGAGCATAAGTGTAAAAATTAAGCGGTATTTAAGATTATTTTTATTTATGGAATTATCCCGCCTGAAGATGTCTATAGAACATAAAACTCTGTCTATTTCAGTTCTTTCAACCCTTCTTGGCATTAAAGAAGGCTTATAACCGGTGTTTTCAATTTTTAATATAGGGTTAACAGAGATAAAATCTCTTTTATAACACCAGTTTAAAAACATTTTCAGGCTGCTTAGATGCCTTGCTTTAGTGGTCGGGGATTTATCATTCAGCCCTTTAATATGATTTCTGAGTATTTCAACATTAATATTGTCAATATCAACAGGGCAGCTGTTCAAAAAACTTTTCAGGTCACTGCGGTAATTTACAATGGTATTTCTGGATTTATTGGATACTTCCATATCCTGCAGAAACTCGTCAAGAATTTTACTTATATTACTTTTTTTCATAAGCCGGTTCTCTTTTCTATAAAGATATAGAGAATTTTAATAAAAAATTGCCCACACAAATAATATAGTTATATAATTTATATTATAGCAAACAATTTTTATAAATTAAAGTGTTTAAATTAAAAAAAATCAAGCAAATTCAAAGGTTTAGCAATAGCCGGCAGCCATTTTGCAGATAAAAAAGCGCTTTTTGTAAATAAAAAATAAAATTTTTTATAAAATTGTTTCTGATTTTTATAAATTCGTATTAAAAAAGTATAATTTTTTCTTAAGTTAAGATAAGAAGAATTTTTCTGTAAATCAAAATTTTGTAACAAATTCATTAAAAATTTTTAATTTAAATTAGGATTTTCAAAAAAATATTTTTATAGAAACCATAAACTTATATGAAATTAATAAATAAAACAAAAAATAAAATACTCGCAGAGAATATAGAAGTTGCAAATAATCCCGTAAAAAGAATAATGGGGCTTCTTGGCCGAAGCAGCCTGGAGAGAGGCAAGGGGTTACATATAATTCCCTGCAATAATATTCATTCTCTTTTTATGAAGTTTAGCTTTGATGCAATTTTTATAGATAAAAAAAATAAAGTAAAAAACCTCTCGGAAAAAATACCGCCCTGGACGTGGGCAAAGTTTTGTTTTTCGGCTAATAGTGTAATAGAGCTGCCAGCAGGCACTATCAGTGAAACAGGAACAGAAATCGAAGACGAACTGGAATTCAGTTGAAAGATAAAAGAATAAAAATTTTAAAACAGGCAAAACCTTCTGAGGGAAATGTTGCATACTGGATGAACCGGGACCAGAGGGTAAACGACAACTGGGCATTAATCCATGCCCAAAAGCTGGCAATTGAGCGAAAAAAGCCGCTTTACGTGTTTTTTAACCTTGTCCCTGAATTTCTTGATGCGGCTATAAGACAGTATAAGTTTATGACAGAAGGGCTAAAGTCTGTTGAAAAGGATTTAAAGGCGAAAAATATTCCTTTTATACTCTCAACCGGTCAACCGGGGAAGAATATTCCCGAGCTGGTGCAAAAATACGAAGTGGATTATCTTGTTACGGACTTTAATCCCTTAAAAATCAAGAAACAATGGTTAAAACAGGTAATGGACAGAACCGGCATCTCAATAATCGAAGTGGACGCCCATAACATCGTTCCCTGCCGGGAAGCGTCCGATAAACAGGAAACCGCCGCCCGTACCATAAGACCCAAAATTAAAAAAAAGCTCTATGACTATCTCGATGATTTCCCGGAAATCACAGAACATCCCCATAAACCGGATAAGCAGGAACCGGCAATTGACCGGGCAGAAGTTATAAAAACACTTAAAGTAAATACCCGCGTAAAGCCCATAGACTGGCTAAAACCCGGTGAACCCGAAGCTTTACGGATTCTTAAGGAATTTATTGAAAAAAGGCTTAACAGATATCCAAATGAGAGAAACGACCCTACAAAAGATGTTTTATCCAATCTTTCAGCTTATCTTCATTTTGGACAGATATGCTCACAGCGGGTTGTGAAGGAAGTTATAGCTTCTAATGCTGATGAGGGTGCAAAAGATGTTTTCATAGAAGAAATCGTGGTCAGAAAAGAGCTTTCTGATAATTTCTGTTTCTATAACGAGAATTACGACAATACCGAATGCTTTAGCGGCTGGGCAAAAGACACGCTAAACAAGCATAAAAAAGACAGGCGGGAATACCTGTACTCCTGTGAGGAACTTGAATCTGCCCGGACTCACGATGATTTATGGAACGCTTCCCAGCTGCAAATGGTGCAAATAGGAAAAATGCATGGCTATATGCGTATGTACTGGGCAAAAAAGATTCTTGAATGGACAGAATCTCCTGAGCAGGCAATGGAATTTGCGATTTATCTTAATGATAAATACGAAATAGACGGCAGGGATCCTAACGGTTATACGGGAATTGCCTGGAGTATCGGAGGGATTCACGACCGGGCATGGCAGGAAAGACCGATTTTCGGTAAAATCAGGTATATGAACTACAACGGCGCTAAATCAAAATTTGACGTGGATAAGTATATTAAGAAATACGTTAATTTACCCCAATGACTGGTTTTTAAACTTTTGAGGCTATTTAAAACCTGCCTCGCCTTATTATACCTCGTATCAAACTTTCTACGTAATGTTCGACCATTTTTGCATGACCTCTTGCTAGACTTAACAACTCTGGTGGTATTCCAAATGAAGCCAAAGCATTCGCCATTCCTATTCCTTTAATGACTGCGGTACTTGCCTTGAGCGCTTTTTTAGAAGGGTTTTGAACGGTTGAAACAGTTTTATTTTTTCTTGGGGGAGTATTTTGCCAATTATTTGTCGGTGGCCCCCCCTGGACTTATTACACCTGACATACAAATCTCCTGTATTTCCTTCCTATAATTATAAAAACTTTCTAATAAAAAAAATTGCCCCTATTTAAGAAAAAAGAAAAAATTCTTACGTAAAATTTTTCAAAAATCTATATGGAATTGTTAAAGCCTTTAACCACCTCACCCCTTAATTACGGGGGTCATGCCTGACATATTTGCCATGTCAGACCATGTGGCACTGAAACTGTGCTTAATTCGCTTCAGGTAAAATCGTCAATCAGCCCGCAAGGTCTTCATAAAATTTAAGCCTCTCATCAGGGTCAAGTTCATTATCCCCGTCTCCTTCATAGAGAACATATCCTGAACCTTCAAGCTTTTCTATGAATGCCAGGTTTTCTACACTGTTGTCATATCTGGAAAACGCTTCCATAAGCTCAAGGCGGCTTAATTCGCCGTCCGCATTTCTGTCAAACAGCTTAAAAGCTTCATCTGCTATAAGCTCGGACATCTTATTTTCTTTTAAGAAAGCTTTAAATTCACTCAGGCTTATTTTGGAGTTTTTGTCCCTGTCCGCTTTATCTATGATTTCATCATTAACTGTATCGTATAAAGTGCTGTCTTTAAGTTTTGCCTGAAAATCAGCATTTTCATCCGCTGTAATATACCCGTTTGAGTCAGCATCCATTTCCGCATATTTATTTATTGCTTCCAGAATATTAACTGTGCCGTTTTTATCCATATCAAGCATTCTGATAAAGTTTTCCGCGGCATGTAAAGGAACATCACCGGAACTATACATTGCGTTTAAAGCAGCCCTGTATTCCTCAACAGTAATTTCTCCATCTATATTATCATCAATAGACCTTATAACAGACGCTGCCATCTGGTATAACCCGGCATACTGGGTTTCGGAAATAAGTTCTGAGTCAATTTTTATGTCTGTAAGCGAATTCTGAAATTCAATCATCTCTTCATAGTTAAGATCACCGCTTCCGTCAGCATCAAAGGATGAATATACGCTTACAAGCTCATTAAAGCTTATAGAGCCGTCACTGCCGGCATAGAGATCTATAAACGCTTCAGCCATTGACTCGGAAAGTCCGTAATATTTAGTTATGAAGTCTTTATATTCTTCTTTTTCCACCTGCATGTTGTCATATCTGTCAATAGCCCGTATAAAATTCTGAGCCATCTGCTCTATTTCATTAGTCGGAACACGGTAAATATCAGGTAAAATATTCATATAATCGCTTGCTTCCCCGGCTTTACAGTCAATATACCCGTTACCGTCAGTATCCCAGGAAAGATAGGTTTCTAAATATTCTTCAAGGCTGATTTCTCCGTCTTCATTTTTGTCAAAAAGTTTAGCCGCCTTCTCTGCTGTGGCGTTATCGTCTTTTATTCCCAGAAGTTTAAAATAATCCCCCAGTTCATCGATAGTAGTTTTTCCTTTTGTAGAAGAGTCTGTATCACAGCCTTTTACACTTCCCCTGGCTAAGGATAAAATGTTTTTATACTGATTAAAGCTTGTTGATGTATCTATATTTGAGTTAGAGACCTGGTTAAAGAATTCTAATGACTCGGAGAAATCAAAAATGTTGTCCCCGTCATCAAAATTTTTGAACATATTAACTAATTCCTTATTGCTCAGGCTGCCGTCGCTGTCTGTATCATAAGAAGGATTTGAATCTCCCCCGTCAAAAATATTATCCGAAATATATTTTCCAAGCCCGGCTAAATTGAGCATATGTTCATATTCAGATCTGTCAATTACACCGTTACCATTAGTATCTAAGGCATCTATAAAAATATTTGCGTTTTTCTCCAGGGTTTTAGGGCTATTGTCAAAAATATCACCGGCTTGAAAACCGTATAGATCTAATATATTTCTAAAATTAAGAGTAAAACTCATTTATCTGTCTCCTCACATTTATTGAACTGACGATATTTTTTACTACGAATTCTCTATGCCCTATTAAAAATATCGACAGTTTTATAAATATCTATAGTTTTTATTAACAAAACTTCACAATTCCATATAGATTTTTGAAAAATTTTACGTAGAAGTGGTCTCAAAACCTAAGAACTATAGCTATTTCTTTGAGAATTTTAATTAAAACTCCATCATTTATCCATTCTTGAAATCTCCTATGGCAAGTCTGATAAGAAGGATAGTCATTGGGTAATTCCTTAAAACTCGTTTTCTACCAGCTCACAGATTATATGGCAAATGGTGATGTGAGCATTTTGTATTATCGGAGTATTCTTACTGCAGACCATCAGCGTGACGTCAGAAACATCTTTAAGCTTACCGCCGGTATCACCGGTAAGTGATATTACCTTCATAGCTTTTTGTTTTGCAAGTTTAGATGCTTCAAGAATATTCTCAGAATTCCCGCTGGTTGAAATTGCCAGAAGCACGTCATTTTTCTCTCCCAGCGCTTCAACCTGTCTTAGAAAGGTTCTGTCATATCCAAAATCGTTTCCTATAGCGGTTATTATCGAGGAATTTGTATTGAGCGCAATAGCGGGAAGTGCAGGTCTGTCTATTCTGTAAAACTTCCCGATCATTTCTGCTGCTATATGCTGGGAATCCGCAGCGCTTCCGCCGTTTCCGCAAATTAAGAGCTTGTTTTTGGCTTTAAAAGCATTTATTATCAGTTCTGCTGTAAGCTCAATAAGCTCTGTCTGATGTTTTACTTCCTCCAGAACTTTCAAAGTTTCATTAATTCTTCTGTTTATAGTGTCCTGTTTTGATAAAGTTTTTTGCGTCATTTATCAAGTCCTTTTTATTTTTAAATTTAACTAACTCGAATTACTAATTACATTTTTTTCAGCTCAGCTATTTTAGGGTCAAGAAGTCTTCTTCCCACGTCTTCAAACTGGATACTACACAATTTTTTTTCGCTATAACCTATGACTTTCTTTATTATACCGATTCCGTATTTCCTATGCCTTACGGTATCCCCTTCCTTTAAGTCGTAATCTGAATCCTCACTTCTTTCCTTTCCGGGAACATCATAAACAGGAAGATTTGAAGTAGGAGGAATTGCAGCCTGTGCTTTAGCAGGTTTTATTTTTTCGCTTTGAGGTTTTTTAGAAGCCTGCCTGGCTGAACCGGCAGGAACAATGTTTTCCGGTTCTTCTTCCACAACCGGATGATCAAATTTTTCCGTATTCTCATCACCATCAAAGTCCATGAAGTTTTTAAGGTCATCATCGGAAAATTCCCCTGTACTTTCAGGGTATACGTCTTCAGTATATTCACCAGCCCCGGTATCTGCATAATCAAGACCGCTTTCATCCTGAAATTCACCTGGCTCACAGTAGGATTCTTCATCTTCTTCATTATCTAAGTAATCAAGAACACTTTCATCCTGAAATTCACCTGAATCATAGTAGGATTCTTCATCTTCCTCATCAATTTCTTCATTACCTGGGTAATCAAGATTGCTCTCATCCGGGAAATCTTCGCTGACATAAGCATCTGACCCGTCTTTTGCAGGGGCTTCATCAAACTCGGAATCCAGCTCTTCCATTGCTATTTGATACGCGGTTTTTTCACCCTGCCTTTCATTATAAGAAGTTTCCGGCATAGATTCATCTAAATCCGGGTCTGGATCTGAAAAATCTCCCTCTTCTTCAGAAAAATAAACACTCTCAGCCTGCCCGTCTTTCATGTCACTAACCGGGCAGACTTCTTCTAAGAATTCTACCGTGCTTTCTTCAACAGCATTTTCACCGTCGGGAAATTCTTCTTCTGCCTGAAGTTGATCATATTCCTGTGCAGGTGATGCTTCTTTGAGCTCATCCGGTTTTGTTGCGGGTTTAATTTCGGTTTCTAAGCCGGAAGATGAGCCCGGGAGAGTTTTTGAAGATTCAAAAGACCGGGTAAATTCGGTTTCCGGTTGGGAAAGAAGACTCTGTGCGCTGAAAAATCCGCCTTCCGTATATTCAGATACAGGTAATTTTATATACAAAGGTACGTTGTTAGTAACTTTTCCGGAAACCAGAACATCAGAAAAACCTATTCGGGCTAAATAAGGTTGCAGGTTAGTCATTTTTGACCCGTCCTGAGGCTGGAACACAAGAATATTTTCAGCTTCAGGAAGAAGCCTGCTTAAAAGCCCTGATTCATGACTAATTGAAATAATGGGTTTGATACCGCTTTTTACTGCCTGGCTAAATATTTTCCCCGGTATATCCGGGTAATCCGTTTTATCAAGGTCTTTATATTTATCCATATCCATTAAAAGGAAAAATTTCCTTTGAATTTTTTCCCTGTTCAGCCGGATAATAGAATCAACGAAAAACGGCTTCCATTCTTTATCTATCTCTGATAAATCAAGAATTACCAGGTTATTGCTGTTAAGTGAATTAAATAAATATATTATTTCTCTCTGATGGTCAGCAAAAACACCTTTTCTATGCAGCCTGCAAAGATTGCCGCTTAATAAATCCAGCCCAGGCATGCCCTGGCTTTCGGTTTTTACGGCATCTGCAAAAACCTTAAACGGCAGGAAACTTACTTTTTTAGAAATTAAATAATCTTCAATTTCAGAAAAAATATTTTCTATATTAGCCCTGATTTCCTGCGAAATTTCTGATAAAGTTTTATTATAAAGTCTTTCAATTCCACCAAGGTCAAAAGGCAGCTTTACTTCTTTTCCTGCTTTTAATACCAGGGCATTTGAATTTTTACAAAACTCTCCATTATAGTCAATCAGGATAACTTTAGCGTTTTTTTCCGATAAATTACCCGCAAGAAGCTCCAGCAGGTCATTTTTTTGTGATTCCTTATCTGCCACAATAACAGAAGGATTTTCAAGAAAAGCAGCTTCAAGGCTAACAGGGATTTCAGGATAACACGAAAGCTGACCGGAAAGTACAGGATTTTGAACATTACCTGTTTTTGTAATGGATAACAGCTCCCGGGGCTCTACCTTACCTACCGTAAAATCATTTCCGGGAGTATTTCCCTGCCAGTTCGCTATTTTTCCGGAAGCATCCACTGTAAAAAGGATTTTTGAAGTTGCTGTGTTGTAATTTTGGTTATTTTCAGGGCTTTCTATTTTTACTACCTGGGCAAGAACTCCTTTTTTTCCTGAAGAGCCGACTTTAATAAGGTCTGCAATGTAAACTTCCTCTTCATTCGCATAGAAGTTAATTTTAACAATGTTCTGCTCAATTTTTTCTATAAACATATTTTTTCCCGGTTCTTAAGCTGTTTTCTACATATAAAAATCTTCGTCTTCCGCCAGTTTGCCTAAAAGGATTTTTGCATATGATTCCACTGACCTTACGGGTAAATCCCACTTTAAACAATCAGTTTCAAGGTCTTTTATAAATGATATCGGTCCTAAATGCTTTGTTACTCCTTTCCAGATGCAAAGGGGAATAATATTTACGCTGATCATACTGTTTATTATTTCGGTTTTACCTATTTGAAATATTATTCTATGAAATTTTCCCTCGATTGAAAACCTGTTTTTACTTTCTAATTTATAACTTATCACGTTTGAATTTACTTTCTGGTTGAGTGTTTCAATAATGGTTTTGAAAACATCCTTAAAGCTTTTATTAAAAATTTCGTTTACATTTGGCTCAATTACTTCATTTTTATACTTTTCTTCTTCTTTTGAAGCTGTAATTTTTTGTTTATAAGTTTTAATAAGCTCTTCCAGGTCAGGCATTTGATTTTTCCCTTAAATAAAATTGAATATGAGCGCAAATAAACTTATTGAGACGCGGTTAAAAAATCAGTTTACTTACCGCTTAATTTTTCCGGCATTAGAAATGTAGTAAAATTTATTTTGCTATATCTTACATAGTTAACATTTCAAATTATACAATATTAGTATTTTTTTATAAAATGTTTTTAATAGATTTGTGAAAAACGGCTTAGATAATGATTTCATATGTACATACAGGCACAACTACAGGGATTGAGGGATATAAAATTACCGCTGAAACAGATATAAGCGCTGCAATGCCGGGAGTTATCATTGTAGGTCTGCCTGATACAGCAGTTTCCGAGGCAAAAGAAAGAATCCGATCCGCCATAAAAAATTCAGGCTATATTTTCCCCATGAAAAAAATAGTTATAAATCTTGCGCCTGCTGATGTTAAAAAGGAAGGTTCAGGTTTTGACCTTCCCATGGCGGTGGGAGTACTGATTTGTGCAGGGGAAATACGGATGGAAAGAATGGATGATACAGGTTTTATCGGGGAATTATCACTGGACGGCAACATAAGACCGGTTAACGGGATTCTTCCAACAGTTCTCAGTCTTATAGAATCCGGAATTAAAAAAGTTGTAGTTCCCCATGAAAATGCAAACGAAGCTGCTCTTGCTGAAAATGTCGAAGTTTATCCTGTAAAAAATCTTGTTGAAGTGGTAAATTTTCTTAATCCGTCTCAGATTTCAAATTTTCAGATACAGAAATATACTGTTGATGTGAATAAATACCTGAACCGGCTAACTTCTGACACTTCTGCATATGATTTTAAAGATATAAAAGGTCAGCAAAAGGCAAAACGGGCAATGGAAATTGCTGCGGCAGGCGGGCATAATATTGTGATGGCAGGTTCTCCGGGTTCGGGAAAAACCCTTCTCGCCAAGTGTTTCCCGGGAATCCTGCCTCCGCTGGAATACTCTGAGGCAATGGAGTTGACCAAAATTTACAGTATATCCGGCTTGCTGGAAAAAGACCAGCCCCTTGTTTTCAACAGACCTTTCAGGTCACCTCATCATTCCGCGTCAGCCGTTGGGATTATCGGCGGGGGGACAAACCCTAAGCCCGGCGAAATCAGCCTTGCTCACCGGGGCGTGCTTTTTCTCGATGAAGTCGTGGAATTTCCCCGCCAGGTCCTCGAAGTCTTGCGCCAGCCCTTAGAAGACGGCGTTGTTACCATAAGCCGGGCACAGATGAGCATTAAATACCCCGCAGACTTTATGCTTTTAGCTGCTATGAACCCATGCCCGTGCGGGTTTTTCGGGGACGCAAAAAAACAATGCGTATGCTCTGATTTCCAGATAAAACGCTACTGGTCAAGGCTCTCAGGTCCGCTTCTGGACAGGATTGACCTGCAAATAGAAGTTGCCCGGCTTTCTGAAGAGGAGCTTTTGGATAAGCAACCTTCAGGGGAAAGCTCTTCAGACATAAGAAAAAGGGTTGTTGAAGCCCGCAAAAGACAGGTGAAAAGGTTTAAAGATGAAAATATAGTTTCTAATTCCCAGATGTCGCCAAAACTTGTCAAAAAATACTGCCGATTGGATTCAGCTTCCGAGGATCTGCTGAAGACTGCCATAACACGGTTTAACCTCTCCGGCAGGTCTTATGACCGAATCCTTAAGCTGGCAAAAACTATTGCTGATTTAAAGCAGGCTGAAAATATAGCTTCCTCACACATTGCCGAAGCTATTCAGTACAGGAACATTGACAGGATTATTAAGACCTGAAATAAACCGGTTAAGGAATTAACAAAAAATTTTACCTCTTTAAAAATTTCAGCCGAGCGACCAAATGGAGCGTAGCGAGACCAAAACAAAACTCTAGTCCCTTTGAAGGGAAGAAGTTGGGTAGATAAAGACAGGAAAATTTTTTGTTACCCCCTTACTAACCGAATTTGGGCGAGTTATAAAAAAATTTTGAATTAAGATTTTTTGCGTTGTATCTTTAAATTAAGGATAAAAGATAGGTGAAAAAAATGAGTATTATAATCGCGGGAAAAACTTTTAATTCACGCCTGATGCTGGGCACAGGCAAGTTTAAGGATTTTGAAACCATGCAGCAGGCACATATTGCAAGCGGCGCTGATATTGTAACTGTTGCTATCAGAAGGGTAGACACAAAAGCTCCCGGGCATGTCGGGCTTATGGATTATATTGATACTGACAGGTTCTGGATACTTCCTAACACAGCAGGCTGTCAGACTGTCGATGAAGCCCTGAGAGTTGCAAGACTTGCAAAAGCAATGGGAATTAACAACTGGGTAAAACTGGAAGTTATTCCTGACCCTAAATACCTTCTTCCTGACCCTGCAGCAACCCTGGAAGCAGCAAAAAGACTCGTTGAAGAGGATTTTGTGGTTTTACCATACATAAATGCTGATCCTATACTTGCAAGACTTCTTGAAGATGCCGGTTGTGCAACAGTCATGCCTCTGGCTTCACCTATAGGTTCAGGTAAGGGGATTCAAAACCGTGACAACATAAAAATCATAATTGAGCAGGCAAATGTTCCGGTAGTAGTGGACGCGGGACTCGGCGTTCCATCTGAGGCTTCTGATGCAATGGAAATGGGAGCTGATTGTGTCCTCGTTAATACTGCTATAGCTTGCGCACAAGATCCTGTCCGGATGGCTGAAGCCTTTAAATTCGGTGTTGAAGCCGGAAGAAAAGCATACGAAGCCGGAAGAATTCCCGTAAAAGCATATGCCAGCGCGTCTTCCCCACTTACCGGGGTTGTCGGTAAATAACCTGAATTACGAATTAGCCGAAAGACAGGATATGACTGAGCAACATTTGTTTGCGAAGCGGGAGCGTAAAATGGTCCGGCTTTGCCGGTCATTTTAAAGCTCATTCATGCCAAAAAATTATAGAGAATCGAAAAGAGGTGCGAAGCAGGCGGTGCTGTCCGCATTTCGCAGCG
>JANQEP010000139.1 GCA_028278305.1 Candidatus Gastranaerophilales bacterium | reverse complement strand
CACTCTATCATTCTCTAGATCTCAGAAACTTCATGAGATTGTTACAGAGCTATTTATTATCAATTACAACTTATCAGTTCGTACTTGAGCATTACCAATGCTTTTGTGATAAAATATTTTTGATTTATTATTTAGCTTGTTTCTTGGTTCTGGGCATACGTTTTCCCAAAGGAGATTTAAATGAAAGTTCCTTTTAATGTTGATGCATATACAGCTCGTTTAATTGGGCGTGAAAATGTATCTAAACTAGATGGAGCCATACTAGAACTTGTTAAAAATGCATATGACGCCGATGCTAATACTTGCATCCTTTATTTTGAAGAATCTACCAGCTCTGTATATCTAATAGACAACGGTACAGGAATGACTGAACAGGTAATTAATGAAAACTGGATGACAATTGGTTATTCTTCAAAAAAAAGTAACTACAAATTACCCTCTGGTAGAATCCAGACTGAAGCAAAAGGCATAGGAAGATTTGCTTTAGATAGAATCTCTGACAAATGCACAATGTTGTCAAAAACAGTAAGTTCTTCTATAAGAATGGAATGTAAATTGGGCCGATTTTGATATTGGTAGAAAAATTACTGAAGTCGGAGCAGAATTACTAGTTTATATTCAGTAAATTAGGATATATTTATTGTTTTGCCCTGCTCAAGCAGGTAAAATTATATATGGGAGAGTTTGTTTAAACTATGACAGAAAATATTCTGCAAAAAAATTTACAGTATATAGCCGGATATAACAAAGATTTAGAAAGAAAAATTTCCGGTTTAACCGAGCTGGAAGGGAATTTTGAAATTAAGCATTCCAGGTCCGGGGATCCAATTCTATATAAGGATAATACTCCCACGGATGACACGGTTGACCCGGTATGGAGCTCGCTGGAAGAGTATAAAAAGCTGAAATTTAAAATAAAAAGAAGTATTACGGTTGTGATTGGTCTTGGGCTGGGCTATAAGCTCAAGGAACTGGCAAACAGGTATGCGGGAAAAATCATAATATACGAGCCTGATATTAACCTCTTAAGAATAGCCCTCGAGGTTGCAGACCTCTCCGAGTTTCTGCAAAAAGACAACGTAAAAATAGTAAGCAGCTATTCAGAGCTGGAAAGTGTTTATAGCAAGGTGTTTTTTATACACTATAAACTCAATATATGCTGCTCTGATTATTACTTAATGAACCATTCCGGCTTATCAGCAGATATTAAGAAAAAACTCGAAGACTTACATTCGATTTACCAGTCAAATTACAGAAATTTACTTCATAAAAATTATGTCTGGACAAATATGACGTTTAAAAACATTCCTCAAATCATTAAAAATCCGGATTTAGACGTTTTAAAAGATAAATTTAAAGGTAAAACTGCCGTGATAATTTCAGCAGGACCTTCCCTTGATAAAAATATCCGGGATTTAAAACCTTACCGGGATAAAGCAGTGGTTTTTTGCGTTGGCACTGCTCTTAAAACAGTGATTAAACACGGAATAATTCCTGATTTTGCGCTTGCCGTGGAAATTTTCAAAAGCACGCTTATTCACCTTGATGTGCCGGAAATTTCCGATATTAACCTGATTCTGAGTACCAGGGTTTATCCCGGGGTTTATAAACTAAATGCCCTGAGAATTTATAATTATCACGGGGAAAACGCGCCTGCTTCCAAATGGCTGGGACAGACCCTGGAAAAATCGCTTGACCTTTATAAGGAAGCGGGAACTGTATCATTAACAGCGTTTTATTCAGCCCGTATGCTCGGATTTGACCGGATTATCCTTATAGGGCAGGACCTGGCTTATACTGACAACAGGTGCTATTCAAAAGATACAGTATTCGGGAATTTTAAAGTTGATGATTCTAAAATAATAAAATCGGATAATACAGAGCATGCCGCAAAAACTCTCGGTGTTACGGAGGAAAAAATACACATGCATGGTCGTTTTCTTGGCAATGACCTGTTATATGTGAAGGGATACAGAGAGGGAAAAGTTCTTACCAATGCATCTCTTTTTCTTTTCATAAAATATTTTGAAGAAATAGCGGAAAAGCTCGACCCGGGCGTGAAGCTGGTTAATGCTACAGAAGGAGGGGTTTATCTTAAGGGGCTTGAACATATTCCCCTTAAAGAAGCCCTGCAAAAGTATACAGATCAGGAAGTTTTCACAAAAGAGGTTTTAGAGTCCTCAAATATAAGAGCTAAACAGGTTCTTAAAAGAAGAAAAATTGTCGTTGACAGCCTCAGGGAAATTATCAAAAACTACTATAAGGCAAGGGAAATCATTACCCCTATCTTTGAAAAAGAAATCAAGGAAAGATTCCGACTAAAAGATGATGCTGAAGAATTTGAAAAATATAAGAAAAAATACGATATTAACTCACTAAACCTTAAAGAAACAGAAAAGGCAGAATCTCTTACAACTGATGAAAATCATTTTTTACTGCTCTACATAAATAATATAAAAAAGATGGATAAAAAAATAAAAGATGGAGCTGATTATTTTTTTGACAATGATTTTGAGTCTTTTTCCCAGAATTTAAGGCTGGTAAAGGAAAATTACCTGAAAGCAGAAAAAATTCTCAGCAAAAACCCGTATATTCATAATATTTTTTTTCAGCAATTCTTAATATCAAACTTTTTGCTAAAGGATTTTGACCCGGCAACAAAAGGATGCCTGAAATGCATCTCAAATTACCTGAATACGTTTTTGCTCTGTCTGTATTTCAGCAAAATAGAAACGGTTAAGGAAATAGTTAAAGAACTGGAATCATAGAGGTAGTATGCTTGAAATTAAGTTAAATTTACTAAAAGAAACTAATCCTGAGCTTTTTACAAGGATAAAAGACCATGTAAGCGCTGAAAACATAAATTTTCAGTTGTTTAACTCCGAATCCGGAGATGTAAACGTGCTTTATAACGATATTGCGCTGCACTGCAAAAAAAATCCGCAGGCAGAGGTATTGCGGGAGTTTAACAGGATAAAGCCCGATTCCTCAACCATCGTGATTGTTACGGGAATGGGGCTCGGGTATTTTATTAAAAGGTTTTACCAGGACTCTAAATGCAGGATCATTGTTTTTGAACCTGACCTGAACATCCTGAAATTCACGCTGGATGCAGTGGATTTCTCCGAAGAACTAAGAAGTAACAGGGTTTTTATAACTACAAACCCTAAAGAAGTAATCAAGATATTAAACTCGGTTTATGTTTATAAAAATAAAGTTGTGGCGACTAAACTTGCTTCAGTTGACCGGATTTATCCCGAAAAAATCGAAACCTTAATGCAGGAGATGAATAAAACTGTCCCGACCCTTAGCTCTAACTACGCCACGCTGTTTAAATATTCCTGGAACTGGTTTTATGCTGCGCTCTATAAGTTTAAAGGAGATAAAAAAGATTCTGCAATAAATATTTTAGAGAATAAATTTAAGAACAAGACCGCACTTATAGTTTCCGCGGGACCTTCGCTGGATAAGAATATAGAAATAATAAAGCAAAACAGGGATAAATTTATTATTTTCTGTGTGAGTGTGGCGTATAAAAAGCTTATAACAGCGGGAATTACACCTGATTTTACAATTCACCTTGATTTTGTAGGAACCAGGGCAATAATTGAGTATGAGCATTCCGGGACAAACCTAATAGTTCATCCTGCCGCGCATAAAAATATACTTGAAACCCTAAAACCTAACAGATCTTTCACTTTTTACTGCAAGAATGATCTTTTTTCCAGGTGGCTTTCGAATTTTTGCGGATTTTCAATAGACCGATACATTACAAAAGGGTCGGTTGCTTACCTTGCGCTGACTGCTGCCCGGAATATGGGCTGTAACCCGATTATCCTGACCGGGCAGGACCTTGCTTATACTGACGGAAAATTCTATTCATCAGGAAGTTTCTGGGGTGATCTCTATAATATTAATGAAAAAAATGAAGCGGTTGAATCAGCTTTATTAACAGATAAAAAATCAGTGGAAAATAAGCTTAAGCAGCTCAAGGAAACTAATTTTACCAGGGTTAAAGGGCAAAATGGCGATACTGTGCTGACTTCTTCTGATTACGCAGGTTTTATAAGTCATTTTGAGGAATTTGCCGAGGAAAATTCTTCTGAGTTAACTTTAATAAACTGCTCAACAGGCGGAGCTCAGCTCGAAGGGTTTGAAAACAGGAATCTTCAGAATTTAAGCGAATCTTTAGAGCCTGTTAACCTGAACATAAACGAGGTTCTTGAGGACATAATCCTGACTGAAAAAGACCCTGTGCTTGAAAACCTGCAAAGAGTTAAAGCAAAACTAAACGCTGCGCTTAGCGTCGATAAAAATAAACTCTTACAGGCAGCTGACATAGGAATTAAGAACTGTGACGATCTTCTGAGAGAGCTAAGAAACCGGCAAATCAATCCTAAAAAAGTTAAAACACAATATACTAAAATAATAGAGAGTTTTACAAGGCTTGATGACAGCTTATACAATAAGTATGAATTTGCGCTTGGAATTGTATTTCAGCAGCTCACTGAATTTAACCGGCTTATACAGGATGAATCAGCTCAAAGCGACGTTTCAATGTTCATAGATTTTGCTAAAACTGCAAAAGCTTTATTCCAGGTGACTTACAGCAGGATAAAAGAGCTTAATGAAACAATACTGCCTTTTGAATAGGCAGTCACCGGGGGAAATATAATTATGATAATGCCTGATATAAAAAAATACAAAAATTTAAAAGTGATTTCTTTTGATGTGTTTGATACCGCGATTAAAAGGGAGACTTTCCGCCCGAAGGATATTTTCGATATTGTGGAAGCCAGCCATGGGGAAGACTTTAAAGAGCAAAGAATCCTTGCGGAAAAGCAGGCAAAGGCTGAGTTGAGTGGGGAATGCTCACTTAATGATATTTACGAAGTTTTAACACGTATAGTACCTGCCTTTAAAGGGAAATTACAGGAAATTAAAGAGTATGAAATCGCTCTGGAATTGCAACATACAAAACCAATCCCGGAAATTCTCGAATTTTACGGTTCTATAAAGGATAAATATAAAGTCATCTTTATAAGTGATATGTATTTAAGTGCTGATATTATAGCAAAAATGCTGGAAAACGCCGGATATGGGGAACATGAAATCTATGTTTCCGGGGAAATCGGGCTTAATAAGGCTCAGGGGAATTTATTTGACCATGTAATAAGGAAACTCGGCATAAATTACCGGGAAATGCTTCATCTGGGCGATAATTATGCGACTGATATAATTTCAGCCGCAAAAAAGAATATAAATACATACTATTTTATAAATAATTATGACAAATCATATACAAAAAAAGACATTCAGGATAAAAAAATTATCAACCTGTATAATCACAGGGATTATTCAACGTCTTTTCTGGTAAAACTCCTTACAGAGAGAGAAAATTCAGATACAAGTATCTATAATAAGATCGGATTTTACTGGGGAATAATTTTTTACGAGTTTGTAAAATGGGTTGTCAGGGAAGCTGAGGACAGGAAAATTCTTTTTAACAGCCGGGACGGGTTTATTCCCCATAAGATAGCAAAATGCATCATGGGCGTGAAAAACTGTACTTATGTGTTTTTATCAAGGCGTTCATCCTCTTTTATAGCTTTTAATACGGATTACCCCATTAATCATGAGAAAAATCTTTACTTCTACAATGCTTTCAGGTTTCAAAGGGTCGATACAGTAAGACAACTTCTTGCATGCATAGGTTTTGACAGCTTAAAAGTGCTTGACCGGATAAAAAAAGTAGGGTTTTCAGGCGATGAAGACAACATTGAACCTTTTAAATTCGACGGGCAGAAAACGCATGAAAAGACGGAACGTCTTCTTCAGTCCATAGAGCCTGAAATATACGAACATTGCTGTCTTAAAAAGCAGGATCTGCTTAATTATATTGATAGCCTGAATGTGCAAAATAATGATGTTTTCTGTGATATCGGCTATAACGGATCTATTCAGCACTGTCTGGAGATGCTTACAGACATAAGGTTTGACGGAAAATACTTTGAAATTTACGACCGAAAAATAAAACTCGACAGTAAGAAACAGGGGTTTCTCTCAACCGGGGAAAACCTTACATATGGCTATGGCGGTCTGATAGAAACCATATTTTCCGCTCCCCACGGAGGCGTAGTGGGTTATGATTGCTGTGAGCCTCTATTGTTCAAGGATTCTGATCTAAGAATCAATATCCTTAATAAAATACACAACGGCATAATTGAATTTTGCCTTAAATGGTACGAGTTAAACCAAAAACATACGCTAAATATTGACCATGAAATAATTAAATCAATGGTTATGAGGTTTTTAAAGGAACCTTCCCTTGAAGAAGCCCGCTATGGGCTGGAAGTTCCTTTTGATAACGGGGCTGAGGATGCTCTTGAGAATATAACCTGGTTTAATGAAGACAGGATCAAGAACGGCAGGATTGTTGAATGCTATAACCGCTCTTACTGGAAAGAAGCGTTTTTAAAAATGCTTGAAAATTCCAATTACGCAGGATTAAACAGGTTTCTTCCGCTGCAGTAGATTTATAAGGAAGTAATAAAAAATTTTAAAATGCGTAATTTTTTATTCTTTACCCCTTACTCCTTAAAACCCTTAACAAACGTAAATATATCCCGCAGGTCTTTGTTAGACATTTCTGTAATCCAGCTCTCACCGGTTGAAACAGTCAGGTCAGCAAGCTCCTTCTTGGATTTTATTATTTCGTCAATTTTTTCTTCAAACGTGCCAAGCGTAATCAACCTGTGTACTATAACATTTTTATCCTGCCCAATTCTGTATGCCCTATCAGTTGCCTGGTTTTCAACTGCCGGGTTCCACCATAAATCATAATGAATAACATTTGATGCCTCTGTCAGGTTTAAACCCGTGCCGCCAGCTTTTAAGGATATTATCATCAGCCTTGTTCTCTTGTCATTTTGGAATGCATTGACCATATCATCCCGTTTTTTCCTTGCTACCCCGCCGTGGAAGAAAATAGTTTCTTCTTTGAGTTCATTTTTGATTATTTCCTGCAAAATATCGCCCATTTCCCTGTACTGGGTGAATATTAATGATTTTTCCCTGTTATCAAGTATATTTTCTATTATAGAAAGGGCTTTTGCGGTTTTTCCGGACAGGTCTGAGCTGGTGTTGCCTTTGTTTGCATAGTGCGCAGGATGATTGCATATTTGCTTCAGTGCGGTTATCAGCTTAAAGATTAACCCTCTTCGCTGGATGCCATCAGATTCCTCGACCTGCTGCATTATATCTTCAACAATACTCTGGTAAACCGCTGCCTGTTCTTTTGTTAAGTAGCAATATTCATCAAAAGTGATTTTATCCGGCAGGTCTGAAATAATTGATTTATCGGTTTTTAATCTCCTTAATAGAAAAGGGGCGGTTGCTTTTTTGAGTTTTTCTATAGTGTCTTTGTCCTTGTATTTTTCTATAGGACTGGCAAGTTCTGTCTTGAACCTTGTCATACTGCCAAGATAGCCCTTGTTAATAAAATCATAAATGTTCCAGAGTTCAGCTAACCTGTTTTCAACCGGAGTACCTGTCATTGCAATATAGTTATCAGCTTTTAGTGATTTTATGGCTTTTGTCTGGGCAGTTTCCGAGTTTTTAATATTCTGGGCTTCATCAATTACAAGGAAACTCCAGTCTTGTGCGCTGAATTTCTTTACATCTCGCCTGAAAGTGCCATAGCTTGTAATTAAAACATCAACGTCTTTTGTTTTAAGCTGTCTTTCCAGTCCGTGATAGATGTTCAGGTTCAAGGACGGTGCAAACCGCCTGCACTCTTTTTCCCAGTTGCCTATTAATGTTGTAGGACAGATTACAAGTGAGGGTTTTGGCGTTTTGTTTTCGTTTTTGTACTGTAAAAGCAGGGTTATGACCTGGATAGTTTTACCGAGTCCCATATCATCAGCAATACACGAGCCAAACCGCTTTTTAGCGTTTGAGTACAGCCACCTGAACCCTCTTTCCTGATATGGACGCAGGGTTGCATTAAGGTTTTCAGGGATATTAACTTCTTCTATTTTTGTAATATCATCAAGAACCCTTTGCAAAGCCTCGTCTGCCAGGAATTTCACGCCGTTTATCTCGCCGGAAACTGCTGTGTATAATGCCTGCATTGATGAAGACATTTGGGGGAAAGGGTCTTGAAGTTTGTTCAGGATATTCTGGACTTCTTCAGGCTTTAAAAGCACATATTCATCCTTGTATTTAATTAGTCCCTGGGTTTGTTTAACCAGTTTGCGGAAGTCACTTAACGGTATAATTTCATTTCCAATGGCTACTTCATAAGAAAAATCAAGCATTTCATCAAGGTTAATATAGCTTGCGCCTGTTTCAACAGATTTTTTAAGTTTTGCCCTTGCCTGTAAATGAGGGAATGCCAGTTTTTTAAGCTCTTTGGGAAAAACTATTTCAATACCCATAACGTTAAAAATAGCTATAGTATTCAAAAATATTTCCGCAATCTTCTGCATTGAAATAACCGGGACGGTTTTACCGTTTTTATCAACTATTTCTTTTAACTCAGGGAAGTATTCACCGGCAATAATGAGTTGTTTGGATATCTCTGCCTTGTCTTTTAGTTTTTTGTACTCAGTTACAGGCTCAAGAGAGTTCTTTTTGTTGACCACATCAACAAAAATCCCGAAGTTTTCATCTTTAAGGTTTTCTATCCTGATGAGCGGGCAGATGTCTTTTTTGCGTACGTAAAGTTTCTCCAGCCAGTTTGCAATGCTTTGCGCTATATTTTTTTCAGCAAAAGTATTTGCCCTGAATAAATAATCATAGGCAAAAACAGGTATTATTTTATCTTTTGGAGGGCGCCCCTTCCAGATATAAATAATCTTTTTTATTATATGCGTTATAAACAGCGATAGTAGGTCAAATACCCCGTCTTCTGACAGGAATTTATCTTCCTGATAACAAATATACAGGGGCATTATTTGTTTTAATTTTTCAAGCTGTGCCTGGATTATTTCATCTTTAACAAACGGGATATATCGTATTGTAAAGGCATTGTCTGTTTCAAAAACCACTTCCGGTAAATATAAATTAGCCCTTACCAGCCCAAGCGACATTGATGAAAGGATATTTAAGAATGCAAAGCTGTCTGATGCTATGTCATAGTCAATGTCTACAGACTGGGATAGAAAATAATTTATGCTTGATTTTATTTCCAGAGGTAATACTGCCCTTGTTTTTTCGGGCAAGAAGGCCTTTTCAGAAATAAAGTTTGATTTAGTTATTTCCTCAATTATTTTTTGCCTGTCCACTTCAAAATTATCTTTATCAGGAACGATTTTCATTCTGAAAATATTTTTAGGGCTGTATTCATCTTTTACAAACTCAAGCTGGAACTCGTTTTTTATTAACTTAGGCGAATCTTCTACTTCAGGGATTGCTGTTTCGAGTTTTTGACCGACTATTTTATAGATATTTTCAACAAAATCCTTGAAATTGCCTTCATTAAAAAATGGCGGGTTGTCAGGAAGCAGCGACAGCAAGGGTCTTATATCATATTGAGGAAATGAAAACTCAAAATCGTCAATATTAACATCTATTTCTCCGGGTTTTTGTTCTGATAAGTCAACAAATTTGCTTTTTATGGGATGTTCTTTTTGATGTTTTTTTTGCTGTTTTTCAAATTCAAATCCTTTAATACTAAAAAGTATAAACGGGTCTTTATCTATCTCGTTTGCGAGCATATAGTAGACTGCCGCGAGGTGTTTACAGGGATTAGCCGAATCAGGGCAGGAACAGCTTGATTTTAAATCTTTCCACTTTTTTGGAAGAAGAGTTATTTTTTCTTTTTCGATTAATGCCAGCAGCGATTCCGGCAAGTTGCCCATGCCCAGTTCAATTGCAATCGAAGGATTTTGAGCAATTATTTCTTTAATTTTTTTTATTTCGTCTTTGGTGAACTTTTCAAGATTTATCTTTATGCGGTAAGAGTCATAATATGAGCCTTTTACGCTGGCTGAGACCTTACCCTTATCAATTTTTATATTTTTAACCCTGCCGGTGTTAGCGTATGTTTTACCTCTTGCCAGCCTGTTTGAGTCAATCCTTTCTAAGGCTTCTATCCAAACACCGCCCCACCAGGTGTTCCCGTATGTTTTGCGTTTTGTTTTTAGCATTTGACTTTACTCATTAGTCAATATATTTTATATTATTTTCATTGCACCATTCAATCGCAATTTCTTTTAATGCTAAATTTTTAAATTCGTGATAGTTTTCAAGAATATCATATTTATATGCTTTATCCTTAAACCTTCTAAAAGCCCCTTTTCCTCTTATGGCATCAAAAAGTGAACCTCTGATTTTGTTATCTTCAATTGACAAGCAAAAATTTTCCATCATTTCATATTCATGAATTTCATACCTGTCCGGCAATTCAATATAATCATCAGTATTCACAATTTCAATGGCGATTTTAATAATTTCCTGCTGCCATTTCGGGTAGTCTTCAATAGGCTCCTCATCCTCTGCAGCCCTCATCTCTTCACTCGACACCATAACAACTTCACCTGTTTTTTTATTCAGGTAGAAATACAATTCATCATTTTGGTCGTCCATCCCACCAATAATTTCTTTTAATTTTGCTGTAGGCATAAGATTCTCCTTTTATAGAGGTTTTTGTTTAAGCGTAAGTGTCATAATGTTTATTTTAACTTAAAAAATACTGTAAAGGCCAATTTTTTGAAAATCAGAGAAGAAATAAGAGAATATTTAGGCAAATCCTAACCCTCCCTAAAAAGTGTCCGATTTTGTCTGATTTCCAAAATTTTGCCCGAAAAAATCCAACAAAAGTCTCCGAAAATAAGTCTCTTTTTAAAACTGATTCCCCCGCCACACAGCGGTCGATTATAAATTCTAAAAACCCGCGTCCTTTCGGACCGGGTCTTTAGAATGGGCAGGGTTGGATTCGAACCAACGTAAGCTTTCGCTAGTGGATTTACAGTCCACCCCCTTTAGCCACTCGGGCACCTACCCATATATTAGCTGATATTTAGATTTTAATAAGTAAGCCGGTGATGGGATTCGAACCCGCAACCTACGGTTTACAAAACCGTTGCTCTACCATTGAGCTACACCGGCACGGTATAATTGCGTGCCTATTTATAATATTTGCTACAGATTATACTGTCAATATTTCAGTAACAAAATTACAGGTCTTAGCACTGCCAAGCGTACCAATAATAAAAATACATTAAAAATATTTTCCTTCAAGTTTTTTAAAAGGTAATTTTTAATGTTTACGGATTTTATAATTTTAATGGGAAATAATAATGAGTTATAAATACCAGGGTATAGATCATTTTTTTGTATAAATAATTTTTTTAAATATTTCAGAAAGCTTAGATAATATTTCTCCTGTATAGCAATATTTTATGGCATAATTTAGATAAAATATTTCATTGATTTTTGATATCAAAAAACGATTTTATAAAAATTTACAACCATCCGGATGGCGAATGAATACACAGCTAACAAAGTTAAAAAATAATGTCATAGAAGAATTAAAGAAAATAGCCGGCTCAGCAAATATCCTTACCGAATATGAGGACAGATACTGTTATGCATACGACGCAACAGCCATAGGAGAAGAACTTTATCTGCCCGATGTTGTTATTCTGCCTGAAAATAAGTATCAAATAAGTGAAATTCTAAAAATAGCGAATGAAAACAGCATTCCTATAATCACGAGAGGCGCAGGAACAAACCTTGTAGGGGGATGCGTGCCTTTAAAGGGCGGAATAATACTGCATACCTCAAAAATGAATAAAATAATAAATATTGATAAAAATAATCTTCAATGCACGGCAGAACCCGGGGTTATAGTTGAAAAACTCCAGCAGGAAGCGGAAAAGCAGGGATTATTTTATCCGCCTGACCCGGCAAGTTTGAAAGTGTCAACGGTCGGGGGAAGTATAGCCCAGTCTTCCGGGGGTCCCAGAGGTTTTAAGTATGGAACAACAAAAGATTACGTACTGGCTCTTGAAGCAGTGCTGGCTGATGGAACCATAATTAAAACAGGCGGTAAAACAATCAAGAACGTAACAGGATATAATCTTAACCAGCTTATTACAGGCTCTGAGGGAACTCTGGCAATCATAACCGAAGCCACGCTCAGGTTAATTCCGGATCCCGAAGAAAGACAGGTTTTGCTGGCATGTTTTGACTCAATAGACCAGGCTGTAAAAGCTGTAACAGGAATAATTTCCGCAAAAATTACGCCTTCAACTCTTGATATTATGGATAAAAATACAATGCAAACCATAGAAAAATTCCACAAAACAGGACTTCCAACTGATATGGACGCTGTGTTAGTACTTGAAGTCGACGGTTTTAAGGAATCTGTGGGGGTTCAGGCTGAACAGGTAGCCGGCATTTGCAGGGAATTCGGCGCAGAAAACATCAGGACTTCCAGGAATCGGCAGGAAGCCGACGAAATCTGGTTTGCCAGAAGATCAGCTTTCGGGGCTGTTGCCCGTCTTAGTCCGAATGTTTTAACAGAGGATGCAGTAGTTCCCAGGAATAAAATTCCTGATATGGTTAGAAATATAAGGCGAATCGCGGATAAATACAACTTAACGGTCTGTATTATGGGGCATATCGGAGATGGAAACATTCATCCCAATTTTTCACTGGATTTAAGGAATAAAGATGAGGCTAAGCGTTTTGAAAAAGCGGTGGAAGAACTTTTTGACGCTGCGCTTTCGCTTGGCGGAACTCTTTCAGGAGAACATGGTATAGGATTTTCCAAGTCTGCTTTTATGCATAAAGCTCTTGATAAAAAAAACCTGGAACTTATGAAATCCATAAAAAATGTGTTTGATCCAAAAGGAATATTAAACCCTGACAAAGTTTTTGAAAGGAGATAAATGTTTAATAAAGAAAAACCCGTTGAATTAATGGGAAATAAGGAAAGGTTAATCATAAAATGCTCAATGAATTTATTCTTCCGTTATGGAAAATCATGGTTGAAAGCGGAAAACAGGGTAAAACTACTACAGTAACTGATTATGAAACAGCTAAAAGACTATTCGGAAGAAATATATAAATGCACAAAGTGTGGATTTTGCCAGGCAGTGTGTCCGGTTTACCGGGAAACTGGACTGGAGACCACAGTTTCCCGGGGAAAATTTACTTTATTACACGGAATCCTCACAGGCAAGGTGGAATTTTCCTCAAAAATCGCCAAATACCTTGATATGTGTTTAGGATGCAAAGCCTGCTATGACTTCTGTCCTTCCGGGATTTCAGCTGAAGAAATCATAACAGCTGCCAGGGCAGAAAATAATAAACTTAACGGAATAAATCTTCTGAAAAGGTTTATAATCTGGTGTTTTAAATCAAATATGCGCTTGAGGCTTCTTAAATTTACACTGAATATTTATAAAAAAACCGGGCTCAGGCATATAGCAGGTAAACTTGCCGATAAGCTCGGCAAGCTCGGCGAACCGATTTCTATTTTTAATCTTCAGCTAAAAGAAAATATCGAATATAAAAAACTCGGACCTGCAAGGGAAAAAACCGGGCTCAAAGTTGTTTATTTTCCGGGATGTATAGGAAATTACGTAAACTCTTCAGCAAAAAACGCGGTGGTGATGGTTCTTGAGAAAAACGGCATTGAGGCACAGATTCCTGAAAATCTTTCCTGTTGCGGAATTTCTTCAAGAAGCGCGGGAGATATGGATACATTTAAGATGCTCGCAGAGAAAAATATCAGCTTAATTCCTGATGATATTGATTACCTGGTTACTGACTGTGCTTCCTGCGGTTCTGCGTGGGAATTTTACCCTGAATTATTTGAAGGTGGGCTGAATCAAAAAGCACAAAAGCTCTATGAGAAATCAATTAATATAAACAAATTTTTAGACAGAATCGATCTATACATTCCTGAGAACATAGCCCTTGAGAAGACTGTGACATACCATGATCCCTGTCACCTGGCAAGGTTTCAGTATGTAACCAAAGAGCCGCGCAGGCTGCTGCAAAAAATTCCGGGAATAGACTACAGGGAAATGCAGGAAGCTGATAAATGCTGCGGTGCGGCAGGGACTTTCTGTATAGTTAAGCCCGGTATTTCACAGGCAATTTCTAAAAACAAGGCGCAGAATATTCTGGATTCCGGAGCTGATGTAGTTTGCACAAGCTGTTCCGCCTGCAAAATCGGAATTTCGCAGGGACTGGTAAGTTTAAATACAAAAAAACAGGTAGCCAGTCCTGTAGAACTTCTTGCCAGGCTTTATATTCAGGAAGAAAATACCTCTTAGTCCTGCAAAATTAATTTAACTATGTAGTACAAAGATTTCCATTTATAAGCACTTTCTGTATTTCAGCCGTCTCTTGCTTCCATATCACAAGATCAGCTGTCATTTCCCTGTCTATATAGCCCAGGGTTTTCATTTTAAGGTTCTTAGCCGGGTTTTGGGAACAATATTTCAATAATTTCGGAAAACCTGCCGAACTTAAATTCTTTTTTATCACGGAATCCAAAAACATCAGGCTTCCGGCAAACCTGCCTTCTTCGTTTACCGCAAATTCGCCCCTGTTAAAAATTTTCTGCCCCCCGAAAACTGTTGATTCTGAGCTGCCCCGGTTTAAAGGCAGGCTGTCACTTATGAATATTACTTTATCTTCGGGTTTTGACCGTAAAATTAACTCTACTATATCAGGATGTAAATGGTTATGATCTGCTATGACTTCAACATAAACCGCGTCATTAACCAGTGAATTCCCGATAATTCCCGGATTCCTGTGATGTAAGCACGGCATTGCATTGAAAATATGTGTTATATGCGCTAAGCCCGCATCAAAAGCTTTTTTAATCTCACCCCCATCAGCTTTTGAATGCCCTGCTGAAACTATAACCCCTTTTTCTGAGAGATATTTTGTTAATTCAAACCCTCTGTCCATCTCGGGCGCAATTGTGATTATCTTAACTTCATCAGACTCTATTTTCTTATAATTCTCAATTGCAGGTTTAATAAACAGCTCTTTAGCGTGAGCTCCTTTGTATTCCGGGTTAAGAAAAGGGCCTTCAAGGTTTATGCCGATTATTTTAGCGGAAGTTTCAGGCAGTAATTTACCGGCTTCAATGATTCTCCGGGTTTGAACCTTTATATTTTCCAGTACATCTGTCATTATAGTAGGACAAATTGAAGTTATTCCGTGCTTTGGCAGGTTAGAGAGAAAATTAATTATAGTTTTTACTTCTGCTGTATTAAAATTGCAGTCATATCCCCCGTGAATATGCTGGTCTATAAGCCCTGGAGTTATAATACAGTCTTTCGCGTCTATAATCTTGAAATTTTCGATATCAAAGGGAATATCATCAATTATATCAATAATTTTACTGCCCTGAACCAGGATATTTTTTTTCTGTTTAATCTCCCCGGGATTTTGGATAAAACCGCCTGAGATCAGTGTGTAGGAGTTTTTATTTCTCTTCTCTTGCTCGTCCATCAATATCAAGTTCATTAGGTTTTAAGACTATATTAAGACTTATTCCGTTTTTATTAATTTTAATCTTAATACCATCATTATCCCTTGAAGCAGATATTAATGGAATACCATTTCCTGTTTCCTCTAAAACTATGCTTTCTCCCGGTTGTAACTTTTTAACCTGCTCAAGACCAGAGCCGATATATTCCAAAACTGCTTCTTTCATCTTTTGGCGCATTTCATCATCAATTTCTATAGAAACAGACAGGCTGCTTCCGACAAATATATTATTCCCTTCTGAACCTTTGATTGAATCATTTATAAATGCGGTTAATTGAAGCTCACCATTGCTTAAAGATGAAAAATAAACACCTCCAGCTCCTCCATTAACGCCTGTCAATGATATATTTTGTAATAAGTCCGATTTACCCTCTCCGGGCGATTTGTTAAGCTGACTATATATTATTGACTCCAGGCTATCCGATATTTGTTGCTTAATTTCCTCTACATAATTCTTTAAACGTTCCTCATTTTCCTCTCTTAATTTTCTTATTTTTTCTGCATTTATTTCCGAAAACACTGGTCCTTCTGCTCCTTCAGGTCTTACCGGACCATCGGAAACCGGAAATAAAGGTGGTTGAGCGCTACTCCCTAGCCTCGGAATTGTTAAAATTGAACTCATATTACCTACCCCCTATAATTAACAAAATTCCCTTTATCTATATAAAAACAAATGATTTTAAAAAATTGCCTGTTTTTTGTAAATCAAGTATTGATCAATTAAGGAATAAACAATAAAAACTTACGCATTTTAAAATTTTTTTCTGCCTGCCGACACCATGTTGATAGCTACCGAAATGTCATTTTGAGCAGCGCGGGCGAAAAAGCGAGAATGTAAGCAGGTAATTGTTATTCGCCCGACGTGGGAATCTGAGCAAAGTCGCACTAAGCTATAAATTTTAAGCTTTGACACGGGGTTCCACAGATTGCCACGGGCTTTCAAATTATAATTGAGCCCTCGCAATGACGATTTGGGTGTTATCAACTCAATTTCCGGAGACAAGGAAATTTTTCAAAAATTCCACTACCAATTTTATTAAATGAATTTATATAATATACCTTGTAACTTTTGCCTGGCTTCCGGGTTTTTCTATTTCTATGCCTTCCCTGCACAAAGGACAGTCATCAGCAGAGTATACAGCAGGATCCATTTGAAGCAGAGACTTCAGCTGCAGACCGGACCTTCCCATTGACCTGTCAACTATACAGGCTATTCCTGTAATATTTGCTTTATATCCCTGTAATATCTGTATATTTTCTTTAACTGACTTTGCGGTGGTTATAACATCTTCTACTATAAGGATTTTTTCACCTTCATTTATCTGGAATCCCCTTCTTAACTCCATATAGCCGTCTTTTCTTTCCGTGAATAAAGCCCTTTTGCCGAGAGCCCGAGCTACTTCATAGCCGATTATTATTCCCCCCAGGGCAGGTCCGAGTACTATATCGACATCATTACCGTCAAACAGCTCTGCGATTTTTTTACCTGCGATTTCCGCATATTCCGGATACTGAAGCAATCTGGCGCACTGAAAATACTTATCGCTGTGTAAACCGGAGCTTAGCTCAAAATGTCCTTCCATGAGACTGTTTGTTTTTTTCAAAAGATCAATCATTATTACTCGTCCTCTGTTCTTAAACTATTTATCAATTCCTCCAGGTTCTTATATTTATTAGCCTGCATAAAGCTGTTCAATTCAAAAACCAATCTTTCACCAAGGTCCGGGTCAGTAAAAGTTCCCGTACCGATTTGTATTGCATCAGCCCCGACAGCAAAAAATTCCAGCATATCAGTAAAGGTCATAATTCCTCCCATGCCGATGATTGGAATAGTGACATGTTTTTTAATTTCAAAGATAAAATTTAAGGCTACAGGCTTTATACATGGACCTGAAAGCCCGCCTTTTATAAAATTAAAGCCCTTATAGTTTTTTTTAAGGCTGATGTTCATTGCCTTAACCGTATTAATCGCAGAAATCGCGTCTGCTCCGGCTTTTTGAGCAGTAACGGCAATTTTTTCCGGGAATGAAACATTTGACCCTAATTTTACTGCTAAAATCCCCGGAAAAACATCCCTGACAGCGGAAATTAAGTCATATAAAGTTTTTTCATCCTTTCCAAATTCAAGGCATCCTTTATTAACGCTGGGACAGGATAAGTTCAGCTCCAAAGCCCTGATATTGTTTTGCCGGCAGATTGCGGCAACTTTTTTATATTCCTCAATACTTTCACCTGCTATGTTTACGAAAAAATCAATATTGTTTTGTATTAATAAAGGAAGTTTTTTATCAATAAATTCGTAAATACCAACGTTTTCCAGTCCGATTGAATTGATAAGACCGCCGGAAACCTCTTTTATTCTGGGCTGGGGGTTTCCTTTTCTCGGATTAAGTGTTATAGCTTTGGTTACAATAGCTCCCAGGTTTTTCAGGCTGAGAAATTCCTCATATTCATTAGCATACCCGAAGGTGCCTGATGCGGTAATCACAGGATTTTTCAGCTTTAAAGAGCCGATTTGGACTGATAAATCAGTAATATTTGTATTTTCTACTCCCATAGAATACTTGCTCCGTTAAAAACAGGTCCGTCCCTGCAAACACGTCTTTGTAATTTTTCCCCGTTTTCCAGGACCTCAATAACACAACCCATACATACTCCTGTTCCGCAAGCCATTACCTTTTCAAGCGCAACTTCAATTTCCAGGTTATGCTTTTTAGCTATGTCAGTTGCATATCTCATAGCCGGGTTTGGTCCGCAGATGAATATTTTTTCCGCCTGTGTTTCTGTGATTATTCCTTCCAGGTGATGGTCAAGCCTTCCTTTTAATCCGCAGGAACCGTCTTCAGTAAGGTTATATGACTTATTACACAGCTCTATATCAATAGATGATTTTGTTCCTATTATGCAATTATGTTTGATTCCCCTTTTCTCAAGAATTTGCGCCATATAAACTATAGGCGCAATTCCTACACCGCAACCGATCAGCAGGGAATTTTTGTTTTCTATGCTGAAAGAATTACCCATAGGTCCTATAAAGTCAGCTGTATCCCCATCTTTTAAACCTGTTAAATATTGTGTTCCCTGCCCAATTACCTTATAAATAAGGTCAAAGGTATTATCATCATAAACTTTAGCCACACTAAAAGGTCTTCTCAGCGTTAAATCCCTGCACTTAATTGATACAAACTGCCCGGGAAGAGAATTTTCTACAATATTCCTGCTCTCAAGTTTTAACAGGTAAATATCTTCAGAGACTCTCCTGTTTTCAAGGACTTTTGAGCAAAAAGGTCCTTTTTTTATTGCCGGTGCTGAGTTGTGATTTTTTGTATCCTGCATTACTTTTTAGTTTTTATTTTTTTATTTGATTCTATACAGTAAAGTACTTCACGAGCATTTAATTTTCAAGTTAAGAATACGAATCTTTGCGGAATTTAAATAAAAACTCAATAGCTCAATGAAAATCCTGCCTGCTCCCATAAAATTTTTTTACGTCCTTATACATAAAATTTTCTAAAACATCTTTGATGTATCCGTTCTTTATCATCCCTGGAAATTTTTGTGAATTCCAGCGCTGTTTTGTACATACTATATCCTTTTATCATCTTTTTCTGGGAATATACAAATCTGCATTGAGCCGTAGCAGGATTCGGGTTATTATCATTCAGGTAAATCTTACATTTGATATTATGGTATTTACCCAGCGGCTCGTAATCAAAATAGCTTATGCCGTACATGTTTATATCATTTATTCCGACATTTAATATTTTTTTATTTGTATCATTTTTATTAATAAAATACTCAACCTCTGCCTTTAGCCTTAATCTGAATCTTTTAGCCCTTCTTCTGTTAATTAACTCGACATTGTAAGGCAGGGTAATTTTAAGTCTTGCCTCATCTACTGACTGTTTGGATAATATTTTAGAATGTCCAAACAATATTCCGTCACTTCTGTAGAAGACAATACTTATTTCCGCGTCAACAGGCAAATCAAAATATCCATTCCCGAATTTTGGCGGGCTAATAATTAAATATTCGCTGCAAATTTTTTCGATGGTGCTGCTTAGCTGATAATAGTCATCTTTCTCATCTAAAATCTCAATTTTAAGAGGTTCAAATATTTTTAAACTTTCAAAAATTAATTCTGATGATTCTGACATTTTGCCCACATTTCAAAAATACTTTTTTATTTTATTCAATTTTATAATTATAAAATAAAAATTGTTAAATCAATTTTTTATAATAAATGTATTTTTTATTGATAAACTTATTGATGCTTATAAATTTTTTCAAAAGCCCAAATTCCTTGCCCCTGAAGGAATGAAAAGGATTCTCCAGCTAAAATACTTACAGCGCGGCATGATTCTCCTTTTCTAATCCATATAAGGAAGTAATAAAAAAATTCTTATGTAAAATAGAGAAATCTTTACAGACGGCAACTTGAGTTTCTTAATAAATAATCTGTATATAAATTCCCCGGGTGCGGGGTTTATTGTCAAAATCAATAAGAACTATCTGCTGCCAGGTTCCAAGCACAATTTCACGGTCTTTTACAGGGAAGTTACTGGAACTTCCCAGAATTGCAGCCCGGACATGAGCGTAACCGTTTCCGTCATGCCAGGTCTCGTCATGGTGGTAAGTCTTATTCATGGGCGCAAATTTTTCAAAAGCTTCGGGAAGATCCCGTATCAGGCCGGGTTCAAACTCCAGGGTCGCTATAGAAGCAGTGCTTCCTGCCACATATACCATAATCTGGGCATCTTCAGGATTATGCTTTTTTACGGCTTCTTTTACCTTTTGTGTTATATCAATAATATCCGTGAACCCGCGGGTATTAATATTAAATCTTTCTGTTGCTATAGGCATTTTTATTCTCTCTTAACTTACTCACATATAATCGGGTTTGAAAAAATCCAGGGACGGTTTTTTAAATAAGCCTCAAACCTGTATTTACCCGGGGCTGGTTTATCAAGCTCAATTGTCCTGGTTTCTTTTTCCAGAATGATTTTTCCGTTATGGATAATCCTGATCCTGGCTTTTTGAGGAAGTTTTACCATAAGTTTCCAGGCTTCGGCAAAACTTACTTTTTCCCCGGGGAATATTTCATGGTTTTTAGTAATTATACTAAAACTGAAATTATCCCGGGATTTATTCCAGACTCTATTTACTATAAAATTATTTCCGCATTTCAGGGCTTTTAAAATCTGTTTTTTAGCTTCCGTAAAGTCAGAAGCTAATTCTTCCCTGAGAATTAAATAATTTGTAACTGTTTTAAAGGTATCATAATAAGGAAAAATTGTAAGAAGACCCACGTTAAAGGCATGGGTATCCAATCCTCCTATTGCGGCTGTAATTTCTCCGTTTTCATTATTCAGCTCATCCCACCACTGCAGGACATTTCGGGTAGGTCCTTTCAGAAGACGCTCTTTTATCAGAAGATTATAAAAATTAAGCCTTTTATCATAGTTATCAATCCAGTCAGATGTGTAATTCCAGATTTCAATCCCGTCAAAGCCCCTTATACTCCAATCAGACCATCTTAGAGGCGGGTATTCATTTTTGCGGAAAAGGTTTTCATCAGGATGTGCCACAAAACCTATACCTCCCTGATCTTTTACCGCATTGATGGATTTTTGCGGGTCTTCAAAAGCCGGGATAGCCTCTGTTAAACCGAAAGCCAAATAATGATCACCAAGCTCGGGAGTGATTTCCTCGCCTATGATGACGGCGACCCCGTCATGCCAGCCTTCTTCGTTATTATGCAATCCTGTCAGGTTGTTATGATCAGTAATTATTATCCATTCCAGTCCTGCTTTTTTTGCATCCCCGGCTATTTGAGAGATTGTCCCCGTCCCGTCAGAATACGTTGTATGAAGGTGAAGAGCACCTTTACTTATAAATTTCATAATAAATACTTCTTTACTATTCAGGTTATATTATATAAGGAAAATAAGTAATTTTTATTGAAAAAGAGCTGTTAATGACTGTTATTGCGAGGTGTTATAAGCTTTTAAGCGCTTTAATAAAAAAATCCTTTGCTTATTTCTTTAATACACAATAATATAGTTCATAATTTTATCAGCCTCGCAATAGCAGCCTGGTATGCCCCCCGCAGATACCGGGGTTACTTTGTAAGATGTATCTTTTTAATCTTTTTTCCGGCGGTTAAATTTTAAGATAGGATTTTGCTCCATTAAACATTGAATTAATAAGCTGAGCATTTGAGATAACGTCGATTCCGCCGCTGATAAGATATTGCTGCACTCTGGATTGCCAATAAGGGTAAATCTCATCAGCAGAAATTCCTAAAATTTCACATATAGAATAAAGATGATTCCAGTCAAGCGGTAAAGGCAATGCGCCTCTCCATAAATCTACTATTTCTACCCTCTTTTTTCTTGGAAATTTTTTAATTAAATCCAGATTAGACAGTCCCATTTCTTTTTGTTTTTCCTTGAGAAACTGGATACCCGGGTCAAGAAGACGTGGCTCTTCGGAAATTTTGTACTCGGGAAAATCTTCCGGCACTATATCCATCACTACTGCGACTCTTTCAAGTGTCGTTGTTCTTGTGGAAAATGGTACTGTCTTGTCAATAAGGCTATAAACGTAAGAAAGTGTAACACCAATCATTTCTGCAAAATCTTTTTTGTGAAGACCGGTTTGCTCAAGAAAGCTTACCAGCTTCCCGCTACTGTCAGTCAAAGCTATTGATGTTTCATGTCCTTTTTCCGTCAATTTCTCTACCCTCCCTATTAGTCCCTGTAATAAATGTCTGGTTTAACAATAAATAAAATAATAAATCTTCTAGTATATAAAATAGTATTACATTAGTTTGTTTAATGTTTAAATTAGATAGTTGATTAAATAATGTGTTTTTTCAGGTAAAAATTTTAAGTTTAAATTTTAATATACAATAGAACTAAAATATAATAATTATATTTACCGTAGTAACTCCTCAATAGACAGGCACTATTATTTGAGAGGTTCTATATTGAGTTAATCAACAGACAAAAAACTCCCATGCATTTTATAAAATTTTTTGCTAAATCTTTACTTTTGATGTTTGATTTGAAAAAGTTTAATCTTTAGGTGCTTTGCAGGTGTTAGTAATCGTTGGGTTAGGAAATCCCGGAGAAAAATATAAAAATACCCGTCATAATATAGGTTTCATAATAACCGGGGCTCTGGCTGAGAAATTTAAAATAACAGGCAAATACTCGCCGAAATTTGATGCAATCATAGGCAAAGGCAACATAAAAGATACGGAAGTCCTGATTGTCCAGCCACAGACTTATATGAACCTTTCAGGAGAAGCTGTATTAAGGGTTTTAAACTGGTATAAGCTGGATGTAAGTAATTTATTTGTTATTTTTGATGATGTCAGCCTGGATTTTGGCAGGATAAGGTTTAGACCCGACGGGTCGGCGGGTGGACATAACGGTATTAAATCCATAATTTCCAGTTGCGGCAGTGAAAACTTTCCAAGACTAAAAATAGGCATAGGACCAAACCCGGGCGAACGTTTATGGAAAACATATGTACTTCAGAAGTTTTCCGAGCAGGAGCAAAAACATCTTCCAAATATAACCGATGTTTGCGTAGATGCCGTGGAATTTTATATTCAGCAGGAAATGGCTGCTGCGAGAAATAAATTTAACGGTATAAATATTCTGGAAGATAACTAACCCGTCATTGAGGTTACCTGACTTCACTTTCTATTTTTTAGTTACTATAATTTATATAAAATTCTGATTGGCAAATAGATGAAACAAGAAAAAATTGCTATTATTTTTCCCACAAGAATAGGGGATTCCATTCTTAGTTTACCTGTAATTGTTTGTTTACAGCAATTAAATGAAAAATATAACAGTAATCTGGATGTTAATGTTTTGATATATCCATATCTGCTTAAACTTTTTGCTTCTTTAAAGTGCCTTAACGTCAGGTCAATGAACCTGGCTGAAAAATTAAAATCCCGGGCAATACCTGCTGATAGAGCATTTTTTATAGAAACCACTTATAAAAACTTTGGTTACCATTCAAAAAAAAGCTATGGTATAGAAAACAGTTTTAAAAAATTCTTAAAATTTTCTGTTCAACCCAGATATTTACAATATTCGTCAAACCAGCTTTTTTTGACTTACGAAAACTTAAAAACGTTTTTACCCGGCAATCTTCTGGAATTTTTAACAGATAAGTACGGATTTTCCCTGTCTTCTATCAGTCTTTTTGGCATATGCCTGGAATTAGGATATTCTGAAAAGCAAATCATAGATACATTTAATTTTTCTTCTGATCTTTTCAGTCTTGATGAATTTAATGATGAATCTTTAGCTATACCTGAAAAACCTTATCTTATATTTTGCATAGAAGCCGGATATAGCAAAAAACATATGGATGAAAGATGCTGGGAAATTGAAAAATATTTTGAAATGGCTGAGAAATGTTATAGGGATTTTGGCTATAAAATTGTTTTCATAGGAATGAACCGGGGAATAAGTTTGCCTGATAAAAATTATATAGAGGATTACAGGGGAAAATTAAATTTATTTCAACTTGCCTGTCTTTTAAAGAAATCTGCAGGTTATGTAGGAAACGACACAGGTCCTTTGCACATCGCAAATTTAATGAAAAAACGTTCTGTAGCAGCTTATTTTGCTGAAAATAACAAACTTGGGTTCGGACCAATTTTTGCCGGGTTAAATACGCAGGTTTTTCAGCCCGAAAGTGTTGATGATTTTTATTCTTATATAGTTAAAACTATGCAGATATAATTGCTGATAAAATTTTAAAAGGAAGAGCAAGGTTTTTGAAAATTTGGTAGTGGCTAAAAGTTTAATGAAAAAAAGTTAAAATCTGAAATAATAACTGTAAATCATAAAGGAGGAACAGTTATGAAAGAAAAAAAATGCGTAAGTTTTTATTCTTTACCCCTTGATTTAAATTTAATAACCTGCCCGATATGCCTAAGTGTGCTACAATCCGCATATAAAACTTATAGTATAATTAAAATATAGGGGTTCGTATTTTAAATGCCTCATTATAGCACCCAGGCAATAAATTTAAAGTCATATAACTTCGGTGAAGCAGATAAGATAATTGTCATGTATTCCAGGGATTACGGAATAATAAGATGTGTAGCCAAGGGGGTTAAGCGGGCAAAAAGCAGCCTTGGAGGAAGAATGCAGGCTTTTATGGCAAATAAGCTTTTCCTGGCAAAGGGCAGAAACCTTGATATAGTCTGCCAGGCAGAAAACATAGAAAGTTTTTGTAAGCTAAAAACAGATTATAGTAAGCTCTCTTACGCTTTCTACTGTGCTGAGTTAATTAATGTTTTCGGTACGGAGAATGATTCAAACAGCTCACAAATTTACGATATTTTGTTTGAAACGTTTAAAAACATATCTATTTTTGATAATAATGAAGAGAGCATGTGGGCAGTGTTAAGGTTTAAGCTGAAATTAGCCGAATATCTGGGATATGCCGTAGAACTTGACAGTTGCGTAAGATGCAATCAAACAGAGCGGAAATACAGGACTTATCACTTTTTCTGCCCGGAAACAGGCGGCGTGGTATGCAGTGAATGCTTTCTCAAAAGCCGGAAATCCTTTGAAATTGACAAACGCCATATTAAATTGTTCAGAGATGCTATAAATTATGATTTTCCCTTTGAAAACGAGTATAAAGACAAAAATCTCTTATTTTCAGGTTTTAACATTTTAAAGGAGTTTATTTCACAAAGATCAGACAGAAAATTAAAAACAGCTGAAATGATTGAATTTTTATGAAAAAAATTTAATTTTATCCCGAAAAAAATAAATTAGTATGTTAGAAATAAAAGAAAGACCTTCAGATATAATAGAGAATCCGATCACAGATCCTGCACTTCTTAAAACCCAGGGCTATAGGGCAGTTCTCAAGAATAAGAATTTCCTTGCCCTGTGGTTGGCGCAAATATTTTCCCAGCTTGCTGACAGGGTTATTTTTGTTGTATTTGTAGCTTTCATTGCTCATTCTTTTTCAACATCAATAACGTATCAAAGCTGGCTTTACATTGCTTTTACAATTCCTGCCGTGCTTTTAACCGCTATAGCAGGTGTTTTTATTGATAAATGGAATAAAAAATATATTCTTATCACTACAAATTTACTGAGAGCAGGGTTAATAATTGCCCTGCCTTTTTTTAGCCAGACTTTATTTGGAATTTATACCCTGGCTTTTCTTGTTTCTTCTGTAACACAGTTTTTTGTACCGGCAGAAGCAAGTTCTATTCCTTTAATGGTTAAAAAACACCAACTTATGTCTGCGAATTCCCTTTTTACCGCAACGATGATGGGATCATTAATATTTGGTTTTGCGCTTGGTGACCCATTGATAAATATTTTTGGGCTAAAAAACGTTAACATAGCAATTTCCGCGTTTTTCATAATTTCCGCTTTATTCCTGGTTTTCATAAAATACAGACCATGCGAGCATGAAAAAACACAGCATAAAACCATAGGCGAATTTATTGATGACTTTAAAAAGGGATTTAACTATATTAAAGGCAGCAGGGTTACATTAAATGCGCTTTTAAAACTGACTGCGCTGTTTTCTATAATTGTAATGCTGTGTATACTTGCAATAAGCATAAGCCAGCAGCTGCTATATCCTCATAACCCTAAATTAGGGGCGCAAAAATTTGTATATGTTGTTGCTTTCAGCGGAATCGGCATGATTCTGGGTGCAGGTATCGTGGGCAGGTATCTTAAAAACTTTAATAAGCTCTTAACCACGTTTATCGGCTTTACGGGAATAGGTGCAGGGCTGGTGATGTTAAGCGGGATAGAACTTATTCCGAATAACCTGTATATTCCCGTAAAAGAACGTATTATTTTCGGGTTTTACCTGGAGGCTTTTAATTTAACCTGGAGAATGATTTATTCATATGCAGTAGCAGGGATAATAGGTTTTGGGTGTGCGATGGCGGCTATCCCTGTGCAGACTATCCTGCATACGGTAGTGCCAGAGCAGATCAGGGGTAAAATTTTTGGGATACAATTTACGCTTTTAAGCACGGCATCAACCTTACCAATACTTATTGCAGCTTTTGCCGCTGATTTACTGGGGGTTACAAAAGTTCTTGTTTTAGCCGGGATTCCTATCGCACTGTTTGGTGTTTGGGGTATGGTCAAAAATAGCCGGGTTTTACAGGAAAATTAGACTTACCTGAATTATTTTAACCATTTTTTTGCCAGTTTTAGGCAATTTTATTTTCGTTTTGTTTTTAATTTTGTAGCTGACTAAAAAAGGAAAATTTTAAATGATTAATTCTGTTTATAATATTCAGAATAATTACTATAGCCCCCTGCTCCAAAAAAGTAAAACAAACCTAAAAGCTTCTGAGAGCAGGAATAATGGTTATATAAAACCGGTTTATATTATTCCTGCTTATCACAGGGCGCAGGTATTGCCTTTTAAAGCGGCTCAAGCTCCTTCTAAAGCCACCATGGAATATATAGAGGAGATAAGAAGACAAGAAAATGGTTCTCTTGAAAATCTTGACAAGCTGGACTTATCAAGAATCAGGGATATAGCAGCAGGGATAGATATTTTTGAAGGCTGGGATTCTTATGATAATAAATTTTGTTGCTGATCATATGGATTCTATACTTCTTCAAAGGGGTTGTTCTCATCACTGTGGTCACTGCGGAGCTGATTCAGAGCGTAAAATTACAACAATGAGCTGGAAAAACTTTGAGGCAATAGCAAATGGAATGGGGGAACTCAAAGAAAGGTTAGGGTTTAACCCGTTTAGACTTGGTGATAATGCATATTCAGAAAATGTAATATACCCTTTTATTGACTCAGATCCAATGCTTTTCAAGAGTTCTACAGGACTAACTGATGAAAAAGGAAACCCCGTATATCGCGATATTCACGATGCCGCCAGGCTGTTTTATGAAAAAACAGGGACAAAGTTTAGTCTAACCACAGCCGGCTGGAGTCCGAAAAATAAATTCGCACAGAGGGCAGCTGAAAAGATAGTTAATGATAGTGAATGTATCTCAGACATAACAATTTCACTTCATCCATTCCATCGTTATTTTGAAGAAGCAAGAGAATTTGAGCGTAAAGCTGACATGGAAAAAGATGAAGATAAGAAAAACATACTGCTTGAAAAAGCTGAGGGAAAAAGAAATAAATATTACGAAATGATGGCAAATACGATTTATACCTTTTTACCCTTAGTAAAAAACGGTAAGCCAAATATTTTATTTATGAATTTCCCTGAAGGATTGGATGATAAATATCAAATTCAGGATATGGAGACAAACATGGGAAACAAAATTTATAAGAAACTAGAGAAAAAAGTAATAGAGGAAGAAGGAGAAGACTCTTTAAAAGAAAAAGATGAAGATATAAAAAATATCGAAGTCTATAATAGAGAAATTGGTTATATGGGCAGGGCTTATAATTTTGCCCCTCTGGATACTAAACTTGGAGAAACCCGAATAAAGGACGATAGATATTATCAAACATTATACGAAGAGTCAAAAGTTATTGTATACACCAAGTCTAAAAGAATCGATCTGGACGGTTCAATTTTACTTAATTACATAAGTCATTTTCATTTGGGAAATGTAAGATTTTATCCGGTCAAGCTGGTCGGGAAAAAATTAAACCTGCCTGAACCTCAGGAAATAAAAACCGAAAGGACTGTCCCTGAATATCCATGGCCCGATGAGAATTTTTTGGATTTGAATAAACGGTATGGTTAATAGAAATAAAGCTCGCAAATAAATTTTTTTATTGATTTTGTGAGAGAGTAAAAATAAGTAATTTCAATAGATATTATTTTTTTAAAATTACCGGTAAAATTTTGCATAAACATTAAGATTTCGGAACAAAAATTTATATTTTGTTTTTGCTGTATATTAAAGGAAGAAATAACCTGCAGGTTAAAACTATTGCAAATATTTGACGCGCCAATAATTAAAAAGAAGAAAAAATTTATACCTGATCATAAAGTGTATTTGTCGTTCAGCAGCGAAGGTTTCGGGCACTCCAGCAGGGCAATGGCTATTGCAAAGGAGCTGTCAAAAGAAGAAGTAATAATAGGATCCTACAGCTATGCGCTGGACAGGTTTAAAACAGCAGGATATAACTGCGTGGAACTGCCCCATGAATTTAAAATAATCGGCGCAAAGGGGACTTTTGACGTTAAAAAGACCATAATAAAAAACCACTCGGGCGCTTTGACATTTAATAACATTATATCCAAAGAAATAGAGGCAATAAGAGAACATGGCGCATCCTGTGTTATAGCAGACGGAAGGCTTGCGCCGGTTATGGCGGCTGACAGGCTTAGCCTGCCATGTATTGTAATTACTAACCAGAGCGCATTTTACCCGTTTTTTGCAAAAGATTCCGCTTTAATACGTGTTTTTGGCAAGTCTTTTGACTGGCTTATGAAAACCTGGCTAAGTTCAGCCGAGGAAATCATGATCCCTGACTTTCCTCCTCCTTATACGGTTTGTCTGCACAACCTGAGCGAGAATTTTAAGGTAAAAAAGCGTACACGGTTTGCAGGTCCGCTTATTTGCTTTGACCCGGATAAACTTGAGGAAATTGAAAAGCCTGCTGAAAAATATGTAGCAGTTATGCTTGGCGGGCATGCTTACAGAAAACCCCTTCTGGATACGGTTATTGAAACAGCAAAAAGATTTCCTGATTTTCATTTTGACGTATTTGCCGGTTTTGAAGTTGGTGAGCTTCCTGAAAATTTGAGAATACGGGGATTTATATCTAATATTGCACCTTATTTGAATGCTGCTGATTTTGTAATAACCCAGGCGGGACACAGTACTGCAATGGAACTTTTGACACTTGGCAAGCCTTCCATAGTAATTCCTGATTATAAGCAAATAGAGCAGGAAAACAACGCCCTGCGCATGGAAGAGCTGCAAACTTCCCTGAGAATAGAATACAGTGATTTTTCCCCTAAAAAATTAAGTGAAGCCATACAAAAAATTTCAAATGAATCTGTTTATAAGGAAAAATCTCAAAAATTCAGGGAACTTGCCCGGGAAATTCAGGGCAGGAATAAGGTTATTGAAGTTATAAAAGATTATTACAGCCGGTTGCAGTGTTATTAAGGGGTAAATAATAAAAACTTACGCATTTTAAAATTTTTTATTACTTCCTTAATGATTTTCGACAGTTGATTCAGAAAAGAAGACCAGCCAAAACAATTGCAATATTGCTAAATCTTGTTTAGAATGTGATAAATAATTTTAATGATTCAGATAATTTATAAAAAAGGGCAGGATAATGAAGAACAGAATAATTTTATCAATATTACTGGTCCTTTCATGGATAATTCTGTTTATTTTCCAGAAATATTTACCTATTCAATCGGCAATATACGTACTGTTTGCATTTATGATTACATACGCATTCTTAATACATGCAGCTGATTTTCATAAAAAAAGAAAAATAAAAAAACTTATTCAAAAAGGTGTTTACAAGGGAAAAACCCTGGAAGACCTGAATTATGAGCCTTTTGTGAGTATAGTTGTTCCTGCTCATAATGAAGAAAAAGTAATAGAAAATACCATAAAAAATATTTTAACCCTTGATTATAGAAATTATGAAATTCTGGTGGTGGATGATAGAAGCGAGGATTCAACAGCAGAAGTAATAAAAAAGATAAGCTCAAAATACCCTGGGGTAAGCTGTTTTATAAGGGATAAAAACTCTTTTCCCGGCAAGTCCGCGGTAATGAATGACTCATTATCAATTACAAAAGGAGAAATAATCTGTGTATTTGATGCTGATGCAAGAATAGAGCCTGATTTTCTTAAAAAAATTCTTCCTTACTTTGCAGAACCCGAAGTTGGAGCGGTTCAGGCAAGAAAAATTATAGCCAATAGAGAGACTAATTTACTTACAAGGTGTCAGGATAATGAATATATTCTTGATACCCATTTTCAGTCAAACAGGGACTCCATTAAAGGGGCTGTTGAGCTAAGAGGCAACGGTCAGCTTGTAAGAAGGTCTGCAATGCTGGATGTAGGCGGATGGAATAATTACAGCATTACTGATGATCTTGATCTTTCCACACGGCTTCATCTTAAAGGCTGGGATGTAAGATTTGCGGAAAATATTAATGTTTATGAAGAAGGAATAACAAGCTTTTTACCGCTTCTAAGACAAAGAAGAAGATGGATAGAAGGCAGTATAAGAAGGTATCTTGACCATTCCCCGGAAATTTTAACTTCAAGGAAAATTTCTTTAAGAGTAACCATAGATATGTTAGCGTTTATTTCCAAGTTTATCTTTCCTGTATGGTTATTATCGGAGTATTTAATCCAGGGATTCAGGTTTGTCAGGGGTGTAGAAGATAATATCCTCTATACACTTATGTTATTACCGGCATTATTTTTGTTTTTTGAAACAGGACTGCTTTACAGTATTAAGAAATACAAGCGGTTTTCAATATTAAAAACCGTAAAGCAAAGCATAGAAACAGGAATTTACATGATAATTATCTGGGTACCTATGGTGTCTTATATTGTGCTTAAAATAATTTTCGCAAAACGGACAATGGACTGGGGTAAAACAGATCATGGCGCAGAAATCCCTGATCCAAACGCGCTGATTGAGCAGGTCGACCAGTAAAGATTTTTATTGCTGAGATACTAAAAACACGTTAGCTGACAAACAACATCTGCTTTACATAACAGGTTCAGGATAGCTAAAAATGTACTGACAGGCGGGAAGAGCCGGATAAAAAATGAACATAAATATAATTTCCGTGGGAAAAATAAAGGAAAAATATATAAAAGCGGGGATTGATGAGTTTTTAAAGCGCATATCTGCTTATTCTTCGGTAAAAGTAACTGAAATTCCCGCGCAAGAACTGAATACATATACTTCTACGGAAAAAATTCTCGAAAAAGAAGCAGAAAAAATTTTTAATAACATAAAGCAAAACACTTATGTGATTGTACTGGACAGAAAAGGCGAGAAATTAAGCTCTGAAAAGTTCGCTCAAAAGCTGAAAGAAATTTTTTTGCAGGGAATAAACCGGATTGCTTTTATAATAGGGAGCTCTGAGGGGTTAGCTGATGAAATAAAAAAAAGAGCTGACCTGTCGTTGAGTTTTTCAGAGATGACGTTTCCACACCAGTTAATGCGTCTCATTTTGATTGAGCAGGTTTACAGGGCTTTTAAAATCCTTCAAAATGAGCCCTATCATAAATAAACTGAAAATTAATTTTCAGCACTTTATGATAAGGAAGTAATAAAAAATTCTTAGAAGTGGTCTCATAACCTAACGAGGTTTCGTAAAAGAATACATAATTTTACCCTAAACATATTAATTTATTATAATATGTTAATTTTTTGTAAATTTTTATCAAAAAGTATTATTTTCATCTGAAAATAAAGTTATAATAATGAAAACAAGCGAGGGTTTGTACATGGATATAAATAATGTGTCTTTTTTAGGCTTGGCTCATCATGCATCACAGGCAGTGGAACAAAGCGGACTTGCTCCAAGTCAGCGTATTACTTCTATGGTACCAACTCAAAAAACTTTGACAGAAAATCATGGTGCATTTATAGACCCTACCTATATGCCGGTTGCAAGGGAAAATTTCAGGTATGGACTTAGCGGACTTAAATTCGGTGCATTAGGCAAAGATGCAATTAATGGAAAAATTGGGGGAAAATTAAATATACAGGCTTAAATGAAAAAATTTTTAATTATTATATTTGTAACTATCATATATAGCATACCGCAAGCAAGTGCAATTGAAGAGATCGAGTTAGAGCCAGGGTAATTCAATTCTAATTTTAAGCTAATAACGTCATGCCGCACTTGAGAAGCCTGCCCCGTGCTTGACACGGGGGCATATATTCAACCTTGATTTATCGCATATTAATGATTTTTACATAGACCCCGTGTCAGCTTGATTGCTCGCATTAAACGAGTTTCGTTCACTCTCTGCGAGCAATCCGCAAGCACGGGGTGACAGTTTAAGCTTAGTTTGTCTAATTTAGAATTGAATAGCCCTGTAAAAAAATCCTTTTTTATATTTTTTGGTAAATGTTGCATAATGAGTTTTTCTTTACCCTGTTATCTAAAAATATTATTAGTGATAAAATTAGCATAGAAAAACTCATTTATAATTAATGTCTTTTATAAGAGAGGATAAAATGAAAATAAAGAGAACTATACTAATAACAGCTATCTTGCTGATAGTAACTCTGGTTCCTATTATAACTATTTCTAATTTTATAAAAAAAGACAGGGAAGTATTTACAGATAAAAATTCTGTCACAGTATATTTTGTAAGAACATTTGATAATGATCTCAAACTATTGTCTGTAAGAAGAAAAATATATGAAAAAGAAGACAGACTTAAAGTAGCCCTCGGTGAATTACTCAGAGGTCCTGAGAATAACGAAAAAAAACTGGGGTATAGCACTGAAATTCCTGTAAAAACAGAACTTATAGAATTAAAAGAAACTCCTGAAAGAATAATCATAAACCTTTCCCGGGAATTTGAAAAAGGCGGGGGTTCAGCCAGTATGACTTTAAGATTACAACAGCTGGTTAATACAGCTCTTGATTCCGCGGATAAAAAACCTGTTTATCTTGAACTCGAAGGAGAACAGGTTAAACATATCGGAGGAGAAGGAGTTATGATCCCTCAACCTCTATCCGGAAACCTGAGCAGGGGGCAGAATATTTAATGAAGCTGGATGAGTTTGACTATGAGCTTTCAAAAGAACTAATAGCCCAGTTCCCCCCGGAAAAAAGAGGGCATTCCGGATTAATGGTGCTGGATCGCAAAAACCAGACTGTTGAGCACAGGAAATTTTTTAATATAACAGAATATTTGTCAGAAAATGATGTTCTTGTAATGAATAATACAAAAGTGATTCCTGCCAGGCTTATTGGTAAAAAATCAACAGGTGCGGAAATTGAGGTTTTTCTCCTGGAAAAACAAACCGATAAAATATGGTCTGCGCTGATTAAACCTTCAAAAAGAGTGAAAAAGTCTACGGAAATATGCTTTTCAGACAGGCTTAAAGCCAGGGTTATTTCCCGGGAAGAAGACCAAAAATGGAAGATTGAACTTATTTATGAAGGGGATTTTAATCAGATTATTGAAAAAACCGGAAACATTCCGCTTCCTCCTTATATAGAGAGAAATTTAGCTGATGAAGATGTGAAAAATCTTGATTTTGAAAGATACCAGACTGTTTATGCTCGAAATCCTGGCTCGGTCGCTGCTCCAACAGCAGGGCTTCATTTTACCGGGGAAATCCTTGATAAATTAAAAGAAAAAAACATTGAAACCTGTGAAGTTTCCCTGAATGTTGGACTGGGAACTTTTAAACCTGTCAGAGCAGATAATATTCTTGAACATAAAATGGATAGGGAATATTATGAAGTTCCGCAGACTACCGCAGAAATAATAAAAAAAACTAAAAAACAGGGAAAAAATATTGTCGCAGTAGGTACTACATCAGTAAGGACACTGGAAACTGCTTTTAAAGATAACTTAGAATCACCTTCTTTATGCGGATGGAGTGATCTGTTTATATATCCGGGGTATGAATTCAAAATAACTGATAAATTAATTACAAATTTTCACCTGCCTAAATCAACCCTTTTAATGCTTGTTTCAGCATTTGCAGGAAAAAATTTTGTTTTTCAGGCGTATGAGGAAGCTATGAGAAAAAAATACCGTTTTTACAGCTATGGTGATTGTATGTTAATATTTTGACCTCGAAACAGTATTTAAATTATGATAGAATTAAATACTATACTGTAATTTTATTTAAACTATGTGTTTGGAGTAAAAAATATGAAAAAAGGTTTTAGTTTTGGTGAAATGCTCGCTACAATAGTAGTAATCGGTATAATAGCCGCCTTAAGTATACCGATACTATTTCAGTCCACAGATTCTAAAATTAAAACATTGTATAAGTCAGCTTTTAAGAATGTTGAAACTGTTATTAATGAAATAATCAACGATGTTTCTATGTATCCCAGCGGAGAATTTGGTAATAATAAGTTTTGCGCCAATTTTTTCAGTAAAGTTAATACAATAGGATATACGAGCGGCAATTGTCTGAATACTTTTGGCTCTACTTTTCCTCCGAGTGCAGATAAGCCTAATGCAGTAACAACGAATGGGATGAGATGGTATAATATGGAGAATGATTTTGAGTCCGCTAATTGTCCCAGCGGGGAAACAGGAGAATGTATCCGAATAAGAGTCGATGTTACCGGCAGTGATGGAAATAACACGGATGATGAAGATATTTTAGATATTTATATATTTAAAACAGGAAAAATTACTGTAGAATCAGGAAGTATAGAAGAGTCATTTTTGCTGGATTAGAGGCGATCTCAGAAGATATAAAGTCCAAACTTCAGTAAAACAATTGGTATTACATAATACCAGCAGCATTATCAAAACCTGCAAAGGTATCATTAAATACGCTAAAAAATTAGGTAGTGGCTAAAAGTTTAATGAAAAAAAGTTAAAACCTGAAATAATAACTGTAAATCATAAAGGAGGAACAGTTATGAAAGAAAAAATTGGAAGATGT
>JANQEP010000138.1 GCA_028278305.1 Candidatus Gastranaerophilales bacterium | reverse complement strand
TTATAAAAAATATGGAAACTCCATATGCAAGCTCTATAACTCCAAGTATATTACCTTTTTTTAACTCTATAAGTTCTAATGAATCAAGTTTCTTGTTATTGATACCATGATCATATCTCTAAGCAATTTCTTTATTGATGACTTCTACATCATCAAGGTTTATTTTGAAATATTTGAAAAGGATTTTCATGCCGAGGATTTGTATATAAATTCAAAAGGAAAATTTTTGGAATTATATAGTTCTTGATACAATGAATTTTTAAAAGAGGATTTACAACCCCCCCCCCGGGCTTATATGGTGATTAGGAGTTGATAAAATGCGTGATACAAAATTATTAAATGTTTTAGCAAATCGAGATTATTTAAAGCTATGGCTGGGGCAGGTGTTCACATATACCGGAGATGCTTTGATACAGGTCGCTATCATTGCCTGGATAATGTCACTTCTTGATAAAGTTGGTTCTGAAATGGCAATGGGCGTTTTCTTCTTTATGTTGCCTGCATTTCTGCTCAGTCCTGTAGCAGGCGCGTTAAGCGACAGGTTCCCCAGGACAGGAATAATGACTATAAGCAACCTGTATAGAGCTGTGCTTGTGCTAGGAATGACATACCTGGTGTGGCAGGAGAACGTTGTAACAGACAGCAGATCTATTGTGATTCTCTCCTATTTAATATCAGCGCTTCTGGGAATTGGCTCAGCGTTTTTCTATCCGCCAAAACAAAGTATTATCCCTAACATCGTAAATTCAGATGAACTTCAGGCAGCTAACGCTATAAACGCTGGTACAACAACAATAACTATACTTATAAGCGGAATTCTGGGCGGCTTTTTTGTGGTGAAAGCAGGACTTATGGCTTGTTTACTGGCAGTGGTCGGGGCTTATATATTTTCGGCGATTCTTACAGCATTAATTAGAGAAGAATCAACGCAGACAATTCAAAAATCCGGAATAATTAAAGACTTCCAGATTGCAATCAACTACCTGGCTACACACCAAAAGACGTTAAGACTTATACTTCTCTCTGTCTCATTATCAATTGTATCAGCATCTTTCTTCCACTCGCTAAATGCGTTAGCCATAGACCATTACAAGATAGGAATAGACGGCTTAAGCAAATTGAAAGGAATGCTGGGTGTTGGTATGATAGCCGGTACGTTTGTGACGTTATACTTGAGTAAGTTATTAAGACCCGCATACCTACTTGCAACTGCTTTTATGACTTTTGTTTTTGTTACGGCGACGGCTAATATGGTAACAACCTATACAAAAGCCTGGTTCTGGCTGGTTATTGTAGGTATAGCAAATGCAGCTATTGTTATTACTCTTGATACAATCCTTCAAAAAGCAACTCCTGACAGGTTCAGAGGGAAAATTTTTGGACTTAGATCAATGTTAACAACTTTTGTTACGCTTGCAGCAACGTTCTTTGTCTCCCAGTCACTTGCGATAACTTCTCCTTTTGATGTATTTAAGGTCATTGCCTGGATAAGCCTTGGTATTGCTATGGTTATTCTCCTGTTTGAAAGGTCATTCTCATTCTTTGTCTTAAGAAGTACGGTTAACGCTGTCTTCAGGTCATTTTACCCTGTAACTGTTGAGGGCAGTCAGTATTTACCAAAAACAGGCAAAGCGATCCTTGCAGGCAATCATACAGGCTGGCTTGATGCGCTTATCCTTACCTCAGCTATCCAAAGACCAATCTGGTTTATAGCGGGACCTGCCCTGCTCAGGATTTTTGTCGTCAGAAGGCTTGTCCCATTCCTAAATATTATTTCCTTAAATTACGGCAAAGGTCTGAAAGCGCTTGGTGAGGCAGTTAAGCATCTTGATAAAGGCAATGTTGTACTTATTTTCCCTGAAGGCAAGCTTTCAAAAGACGGTAACATGGAAAAATTCCAGCGGGGAGTCGGGTATTTGCATTCAAACTCAAAAGCTCCGATCATTCCGTTTGTAATAAGAGGCGGGTTTGAAGCCTGGGGCTGGAAACGCCTGCCAAAGTTCTCTAAAATCACTATCCAGTTCGGGCAGCCTGTAAACATACCTGAACAGGGCGATAAAGCTATTGCGCAGGAACTGGAAAAACGGGTTATGTTTATGAAAGACGCTCTTGATAGACGCAAAAAAGGTGATTATGATAACGAAAATATCCTTTCTATAATGCAAATGAAAGCTGATACCAATGCACCGGTAAAAGCCCTTTGTCTGAAGGAAAAAGACGGCAGCTGGAAAGAAATGAGCTATATTGAGCTTTCCAGGATGGCTAAGAATTTCGCTAACTACCTTATTGACCTGGGCATACAGAGAGAAGAAAGAGTTTCTATCCTCTCAGAATCCTGCCCTGAGTGGGGAGTAGCTTTCTTTGCCTCAATACAGGCGGGAACAATCACAGTTCCGCTTGATATTAAACTGACAATGTCCGAGCTCACCTCAATCCTATCAGACTGCAACCCTCGTGTAATCTGCGTTTCCAATAGTTATCTTGAAAAAGCCCTTGAACTTAAGAATGAAGTTTCTTCAATCGAATATATCTTTGTTCTTGAAGAGAAGTCCAAAGCAGAGGACTGTCCTTCAATATATGACTTAAAAGCTTCGGAAGGTGATATGGGCAGACACAGGGATCTGGATGAAACTGCCCTTATAGTCTATACATCAGGAACAACAGGCAACCCCAAGGGTGTAATGACCACATTCGGGAACATTATTTCCCAGCTAAGAGACACAGAGCAATTATTTGATATAGATTCTAGCGATTCATTAATCTCTATATTACCTCTTAATCATCTCTTAGAGCTTTCTATGGGGTTCTTAAAGATGATGTATCGAGGTGCGCAGGTTTCATATTCAAAAAGCCTGAGTCCTAAGGAAATTTCCAGGGTTATGAAGGAGAAAAAAGTTACATATATGATAACCGTCCCATTATTTGTAAAAATGCTCAAAGGTAGTGTTAAAAAGGAAATTAAAAAATCAGGATCCCAAAAAGCCTTTGATGTAATGTACAACCTGGCAAAATATATCCCGAGTGCAGCTGTAAAAAGATTGCTCTTTAGCAAGATTCATGCCGGATTTGGCGGAAGGATGAAAGGATTTATATGTGGCGGTGCACCGCTTGATATGGATGTTGCAGAGTTCTTTGACAGGGTTGGTATTCCTATCTATCAGGGGTATGGCTTAACTGAGACCAGCCCGACTTTAACAACGAATTTCCCGGGGAATAACCGTCTTGGTTCAGTTGGAAAAGCCCTTCCGAGTGTAAAATTACGTATTGCTGATACTGGCGAGATTCAAGCAAAGGGCTCTAATATAATGAAGGGATACTACGGTAAGCCTGATATGACAAGAGAAGTTATCGACGAGGAAGGCTGGTTCTACACAGGCGATATCGGCGAAATTGACAAAGACGGCTACCTTTACATCACCGGCAGAATCAAGAATATGATTGTGCTTGGCGGTGGCAAGAAAATTTTCCCTGAGGAAGTCGAGGCAGTACTGGAAAAAAGTCCAAAAATCAAAGAACTTTGTGTGATGGCGCTAAAGATCAAGTCCGGTAATAAAGCCGGGACAGAAGAAGTCTGCGCAATCATTGTTCCCAGCGACGACTTGCAAGGCAAGCCTGACAATGAGCTTCAGAAGTTGATGGAAGATGAGGTTAAAATTCTGGGCAAAGACCTTGCTTCTTACAAGCAGCCTGGCGTTGTGGCTATCCATAGGGAAGAACTGCCCAAGACCGCAACAAGAAAAGTTAAGCGGAAAGTGATTAAAGAGTGTTATGATAGTAAGGAAATCGTTTTATGCCAACATCAATAAAAAAAGCACAGAAAAATTTAAAAAGACTTCTAAATAATGAAACCCTGTCAGATTTCATTGTCCGGGGCGGGTTTGTTAATCCCGAAGAAAAACCACTGTCTGAAAGCATACCATCACCGCTTAGCTGGAACAAACCAGCTCAAACCAAACGCCTTGAGCTCCTGAGAAAACTTAATAAACCTGTTGAATACATCTGTGGTGTAAAATATCCTGATGAGCCGGAAATGTTTAAAGGCAATATAGAAAACTATATTGGTATTGCTCAGGTGCCTTTGGGACTTGTCGGACCTTTAAGAGTGATTGGAATGAGAGCGAACGGCGATTTTTATGTCCCAATGGCTACAACAGAAGGTGCACTGGTGGCATCTTATAACAGGGGCGCAAAAGTCGTTTCTTTGTCGGGAGGGGTGCGCAGTGCTTGCCTCTCAGAAGGAGTACAGAGAACTCCGGCGTTTAAGTTTAACGACCTGAGAGAAGTGGGAGAGTTTACTTCCTGGCTTTTACAGAACTTTGACAATATAAAAAAATCGGCAGAAGAACATACCCGTTACGGAAAACTCGAAGATATCAGGACGAACATTGACGGCAACCAGGTTACGCTGATTTTTGAGTACATAACAGGTGACGCATCAGGGCAAAATATGGTAACTATTTGTACATACGGAGCTTGTAAGTACATAGAGCAAAATTCTCCGGTAAAACCTCATAGCTGGTACATAGAAGGGAATCTTTCAGGTGATAAAAAGGCATCTTCCATATCATTTACTTCAGTGAGAGGTAAAAAAGTCGTTGCTGAGAGCGTAATTAAAAAGGAACTTGTTGAAAAAATCCTCCATACAACACCGGAAAAAATGTTTGATTACTGGAAAACCGCCATAGTAAACGGTATCCAGAGCGGTTCCATAGGAGTAAACGGACATTTTGCCAATGGGCTGGCAGGGATATTTTTAGCCTGCGGACAGGATATAGCGACAATTTCAGAGGCTTCCGTTGGTATAACCAGGTTTGATTTCACACAAGAAAACGACCTTTATGTAAGTGTGACACTGCCAAACCTTATAGTCGGAACAGTAGGCGGCGGGACAGGATTACCGACGCAGAAGGAATGCCTGGAAATCATAGAGTGTTATGGTAAAGGCAAGGCAACCAAATTCGCTGAGATTTGCGCTGCATCTGTCCTGTGCGGGGAAGTTTCAATAATCGGTGCAATTGTGTCAGGCGATTTTGCAAGGGCTCATAAGGCATTTGGGAGAAAGCGCAAATGAATTTTCTTAAGAGATTCTGGATATATCAGAGCGAAAGGTTTCCATTTTTCCAGAATGGACTTATGATCCTTACTTTTACTTTTTCTGCTGTGTCATTTTCAAGGATTTGCAGAGGCGGGAACGGATTTATTCCTGCGCTTGAATTTATAATAGGTTTTTTTACTTCACTTGGATTCTTTTTCCTTTTGAGAATCTTTGACGAGTTCAAGGACGCGGAAGAAGACGCTAAATACCGTCCGTACAGGGCTGTTCCAAGAGGGCTTATTTCTTTCAAAGAGCTTGGCTGGATAGCTTTTGGGGTTATTTTTTTACAGGTCATAATGAATTTAATAGTAATGCCGGTCATAATGTGGGCTTATATATTGGCACTAGCTTATATTGCATTTATGACAAAAGAATTCTTTGTTTCAGACTGGCTAAAGAAAAAGCCTATAATTTATATGGCTTCTCATATGCTTGTTATGCCTTTAATTGACTTTTATACAACAGGGCTGGACTGGATAAATACAAGAATAGCACCACCTGACGGTTTAATATTTTTCCTTATAGTAACTTTCCTGAATGGTATAGTAATTGAGTTCGGCAGGAAAATTCGATGTAAAGAGGAAGAAGAAGTGGGAGTAGAAACCTATTCCTCCTTATACGGCAGCACAGGAGCAACTGTAATTTGGCTGGTTATACTGCTTATAACATTCGGATTTGCCTTAACAGCATCGTATTATGCGGGGTTTGGAAATTATGCGCTCCTGTTTCTTGTGCCGTTTTTACTGGTTTGCTCACTGCCTGCCGTTTTATTTATAAAAAACCAGACACAAAATCTTGCTAAAAAAATAGAACTGTCCGCCGGAATCTGGACTGTGGGAATGTACCTGACACTGGGGGGAGTGCCTATGTTAATAACTTTATTTATTCAGTGAGGTAATGTTTATGCTTATTTATCATTCTTCTTTAGATGCTGAAGTACCGGAAAGCCTTGTCGGAGGTAAGGCATATAACCTTAACCTGCTGACAAAAGCCGGGTTTAATGTACCAAAGTGGTTTGTTATTACTTCTAATGCTTTTCAATCTATGAATAATGATTTAAAGCAGAAAATTGAAAATACTCTTAATGAATTGAATTTAAGAGGAAAACTTCTTGCCGTTCGTTCCTCTGCTATAGGAGAAGATGGAGTTGAGCTGTCTTTCGCAGGGCAAATGGAGTCTTTTCTTTATGTAAAACACGATAACCTGTTCCATTCGATTGAAAAAGTATGGAAATCAGCTTTTAGCGACAGGATAAAATTTTACAGGGAACAAAATAATATAAGCCATATCCCTGTTAAAGTTGCGGTAATTGTACAGGAAATGATTGACCCGGACTCTTCCGGCGTGGGGTTTGGAATTGATCCGATAACAGGTGACAGAAAAACCATTACAATATGTTCTGTTAAAGGAGTGGGTGAAGGCCTTGTCTCCGGCGAAGTTGACTCTGATAATTTTAAGATTAAAGGTAATAATATAACCTCAAAAATCATATATAATAGCCTCAATAATCAACAGGTAAAGCTAATTGCTGAAGAAATAAATAAAATTAATTACTATTACAAACGCCCGCAGGATGTTGAGTGGGCTATTTCAGGCAACAGGTTATATATTTTACAATCAAGACCTGTAACAACCCTGAATAAAACCCCGGACAAAACCCAGACACAGATAATATGGGACAACTCCAACATCATAGAAAGCTATAGCGGGATTACTACTCCTTTAACTTTCAGTTTTATTCAGAATGTGTACACAGAGGTTTATAAACAGTTCTGCAGGATTATGGGGGTTGAAGAAGAACTGATAGAGAAAAACAATGATGTTTTCCAGATGCTGGGCTTAATAAAAGGCAGAGTTTACTACAACTTACTCAGTTGGTACAAAGTCCTGGCTCTGCTGCCCGGTTACTCGCTCAATGCCGGCTTCATGGAACAGATGATGGGCGTAGAACAAAAGCTTGAAACTCGCCCTGAGGTAGTTAAAAGTGACAAAAATGATTATTTGAGAATATTAAACTTAGTAAGCAAGCTTATTTTTAACCTTATTGCTTTACCTGAAGAAATCAAAAAGTTCTACAGGCTGCTTGATAAAACCCTTACCCCATATGAAAATATCGACCTGAATAAAAAAACTCCCCATAAACTTATGAATATATACTTTGAGCTGGAAAGAAAGCTGCTAAAAAAGTGGGATGCCCCGCTTGTTAATGATTTTTACGCAATGATTTTTTACGGGGTGCTGAAAAAACTTTTGACAAAGTGGAATATTGATGACAAGGGCACTTTGCAAAATGACCTGCTCGCAGGTGATGGGGAAATTATATCGACCGAACCAATCACAAGAATAAGGCAAATGGCTAATAATATAGATTCCCCTGAATTTGAAAAAGCTTTTAATGACTATATTAAAAAATTCGGCAATCGCTGCATAGGTGAGCTAAAACTGGAAACAATCACTTATAAGCAGGATTCTTCGCTTTTAATGTCAATCATCAGGTCATATGCTAAACAGGGCTATCATGATATAGAAAAAGACAAACAAAAAGAACGTGAAATAAGAAAAAAGTCAGAAATGAGGGTTAAAAAAGAGCTTGGTTTTAATATCCTCAAACAAGGGCTGTTTAGTATAGTCTTAGACCAGGCCAGGTTAAGAGTAAGAAACCGTGAAAACCTGCGATTTGAGAGGACAAGACTTTTCGGACTGATTAGAGAAATTTTTCTTGGTATAGGCAGAAGTTTCTATTCAGAAGGGATAATTAGTGACGAGCGGGATATTTTTTATCTTACTAAAGAAGAAATATTCTCTTATATAAATGGGACTTCCGCAAGCTCTGACCTTAAGAAGCTTATAAAAATGAGAAAAGATGAGCTTGAGGGCTTTGAATCCGAAAAAGTTGCTGACAGGTTTACGACATATGGGACTGTATACCACGCAAACAGCTTTAAGCGCGAAAGTGAAAAAATACATTTGGAAGGTGACCTCAAAGGTATAGGGTGTTGCCCGGGAATTGTAAGGGCAAAAGTAAAAATAGTCCGTAACCCTTCAGAAGTCGAAGGTTTAGAAGGTTGTATTATGGTTGCAGAAAGAACAGACCCGGGCTGGGTTCCATTATTCCCGATAAGTAAGGCTATTCTTGTTGAAAGGGGCAGTATACTTTCTCATTCAGCTATTGTTTCCAGGGAAATGGGAATTCCGGCGATTGTTGGAGTAACAGGCCTGCTTGATACTCTGATAGATGGTGAAGAAGTTGAAATGGATGGTTCAACCGGTGTAATAAAAAGATTAGGAGAAAATAATGCCTAAAGAGATCCAGCAAAGAGCAAGTTTTAATATCATAAGATATGCAAACTGTTGGGAAGACACTGAAATATTAATTAAAGCCCTTGATATAAAACAGGAGACGAGATGCCTCTCTATTGCATCTGCCGGTGACAATTCATTTGGACTTCTTTCACAAAACCCCGAGCTTATTGTTGCGGTTGATCTAAACCCGACCCAGCTTGCATGCGTTGAGTTAAGAAAAATTGCTTTTGCAGAACTTGAATATGAAGATGTGCTGGCTTTTTTAGGATTTATAAAATCTGATGAAAGACTTAATAACTACAATAGAATAAAAAAATACCTTTCTAACAATGTTGCTGAGTTTTTTGATGAAAATCCGAATTTGATTGCAAACGGACTTATACACCAGGGTAAATTTGAAAATTATTTTCGTATGTTTAGAAATCATATTTTGCCTCTGGTGCATAACCAAAAATGCATAAAAGAACTTCTTTTAGAAAAAACAGAAGACCAAAAAGTCCAGTTTTTCAATAAAAAGTGGAACACTCTGCGCTGGAGATTGTTATTCAGATTATTTTTTAACAGGTTTATGATGGGCAGGCTCGGCAGGGATAAGGAGTTTTTTAAATATGTTGACAGCTATATTATCTCAGATAACATAGCCAGACGTGTTAAGCATGCGCTTACCGTACTGGAAACACATAATAACCCGTATTTAACATATATTTTAACCGGTGAATATGAGCAGGCATTGCCTTTTTACATAAGAAAAGAAAATTTCCATAAAACAAGGGAAAATCTGGATAAGCTTCAATTGTTCAACGGAACAGTAACTGACGCCATAAAACACTATGGCGGTGGCTTTAATGCGTTTAACCTGTCTGATATATTTGAATATATGGATGATAAGCTATTTTTAAAGGTTGTTAACGACATCCTGCAGGAAAGTGAGAAAGGCTCGAGGCTGGCTTACTGGAACATGATGGCGCACAGAAAAATCTCGGATAAGTTGCCCCAAAAGGTTAATTACCTGCAAGAATTATCGGAAAACCTGTTTTATCAGGATAAAGCCTTCTTTTATAAGTCTTTTTATGTTGAAGAAGTGAGGTAGGAATTGATTTTAAATGATTTGATACCTATAACAATAATTTCGATTGTTTTTCTTCTAATTTTTGCTTTAGCAGAAATATTTCACTATGGACTCGGCTGGGAAACCGAAAAGACAAGGAAATTTGCCCATTTTTCAGGCGGTATAGTAGCCTTAAGTTTTTCATATGTCTTATCTTCCCATTGGAGTGTTTTATTTCTTTGTATTGCGTTTGTTGCAATTATATTGATAAGCAAAAAGAAAAATTTACTGAAATCCATCCACTGCGTGGACAGAGAATCAGAAGGAGGGGTTTATCACCCTATAGCTGTTTACTTAACTTTCCTGACTGCATCAATGCTTAAACAACCGATATTCTATATAATATCAATTCTTGTACTGTCTGTATCAGATGCCTTAGCTGCTTTAGTAGGTAAAAAATACGGCTTTAAGTTATATCAGGTGCAAGAAGATAACAAAAGCCTTGAAGGTTCATTTATTTTCTTTTCAACCACATTTTTAGTTATACATCTTTGCCTGCTGTTATTTACTCAAGTAGGCAGACTGGAGAGTGTTTTGACAGCCCTGTTAATTGCCATTGTTGTTACTGTATTTGAAGCTGTTTCCTTAAAAGGTTCAGATAATATTTTTGTACCCCTGGTCACTTTATTTATTCTCTCAAAAAATATCTCTCCAAAGATAGAAGACCTGTGGTTTCAACTCATAATTTTAGGCATTACTTTCATTGCTTTTTATATTATGTCCCTGCCTTCTAAAAAGCTGAGTTTATCAGGAGTTTTTATCCTTGCTATAGTTGGATATGGCGCCTGGGGACTGATCGGGTATACCTGGTTTTTACCGATATTTCTTGGAGCTGTTTTAATTTTCTTTACTGACTGGGTTATTCCAAGCCGTAAAGATTTTGATGAAATACACAGAGTGATTCCAGTGTTTTATATTCTGGCTGTACCAGCTGTATGGATTCTTATAACAAATTTTGCCGTTCTTTTTACAGTTATAAATATGGAACATCTTTTGTTCTCAGCCTATATCGCAGGAATTGTTTCTCAATTAAGCATAATTAGGGGCAGAAGAAGACTATTAACTTACGGCTTTCCGACAAAGATTTCCTGTTCCCTATCTAAAGGGGCTGTATTCACTGTATTTTTTATACCTGTTTATTATCTAATTTTCAGGGATGGGAGCCCGTTTTTCTCTATACTAACCTGTTTTGTTGGCTCATTTATCGCAGACAGGCTGTATTGGTCTGTAAAAGTTGAGGAAGTAAAGCCTGATGAGCAGTTAAAGAGAGGAGTGGTGGTAACTATGGTCTTATCTATCCTGGTTTTTCTGGTTAATTATATTTATTATGGAGTTTAGAATATGCAAAAGAACTTTAAAGTTTATAAAGACGGTGCTGTTGCAGGAAAGATTATTGCAATCATTAATCCTGATATGAAATACAAAGGCTATAAAGTCGGTTTATGCGGCTATTATGAATGTATCGATGACAATGAAACAGCTAAACAACTATTTGACCAGGTATCTGAATTTCACAGGAAAAATGGTGTTAATTATTTAATTGGACCTATGAACGGTTCAACCTGGCAAAGTTACAGAGTAACTGAGCCTCCGGTTAACATACCGTTTTTTCTTGATAACAAAAGTGAAAATTGGCATAAAGATCAGTTTGTGCAAAACGGCTTTGAAATTATCGCTAAATATTTTTCAACAAAAATCCAAAAAAATGACAGAAAATATAAAAGGATTGAAAAATTCAAAAAAGTTTTTTCTGAAAAAGGCATAAGAATAAGAAGCATTAATTTAAAGGATTTTGAGGCTGACTTAAGGAAAATTTATGATATCAGCATTAAAAGTTTTAAAAATAATTTTTTGTACACTCCTGTGACTTACGAAGAGTTTTCAGACATGTACATTAAAGCAAAGGATTATGTTGACCCTGAGTTTGTTTTACTGGCTGAAAATGAAAGTGAGGCTGTAGGCTTTATATTTGCTGTTGATGATCTTCTTAACAAAAACCAAAAAGCACTGATTATAAAAAGCCTTGCTGTAGTACCTGGATCACAAAGTCGCGGTCTTGGCAGCATTCTAACGGAAATGGTCCATAAAACCGCTTTTGAAAATGGATACCAGCACATTATTCACGCGCTTATGTATGAAAATAATGCTTCCAGGAATATATTGTCAGAGGGCACCTCTGTTTATCAAAGATACTTATTATTCGGAAAAGAAATATAATGAAAAATATAGTGGAAAAACTTTTTGAAAACACCGGAAAATACCCGGATAAAGTTGCAATCGCTCATAAATCAGAAAAAATTACATACAGCGAACTTATGAGTGAGTTAAATCTATATGCAGGGTATTTTACAGAAAAAGGCATAAAAAAAGGAGATAAAGTCCTGGTATTTGTGCCTATGGGGATAGAACTTTATAAAATTCTCTGCGCATTGTTTTATATTGGGGCAACAGCAGTTTTTCTTGATGCCTGGTCAACTAAGAACAGATTAGAGCAGGCATTACAAATAGTTCAATGTAAAGCCTTCATTGGCATACCTAAAGCGCACCTCTTGCAGCTTACCTCAAAAAAAATCAGGCAAATCCCAATAAAACTTGTATCCGCAAAAAACAGATTCAGATGCAAAACCGGTATTCAGAATAATTTTGGCGCAGCATCACCGGATGATATTGCACTTATAACATTTACAACAGGCAGCACCGGATTACCCAAAGCCGCAAAAAGAACTCATGATTTTTTACTCCAGCAGCATTATACCTTGCGAGAGCATATGAAGCCTGATGTCAACGATATTGACCTGACAACCCTGCCAATTTTTGTGCTTAATAACCTGGCAGTCGGCTCAACCAGTGTAATTCCGAATTTTGAACCTGGAAAGCCGGAAAGGATTAATCCTGCAAAAATACTCAGGGATATAAATAATTATCAGGTGAATACTACTACAGGTTCACCTGTTTTCTACGATAAACTGGCTGAGTTTTGCATTGAAAAAAATATTTATCCTGCTTCATTAAATAAGGTTTTTCTTGGCGGGGCACCGGTTTTTCCAAAATTGGCAGGTAAGTTGCAAAAAGCTTTTAAAAACACCTATATAGAAATTGTTTATGGTTCTACAGAAGCTGAACCAATAAGCTCAATAACTGTATATGATTTATTAAACAAATCCCTGTCTCTTTTAGACAAGGGGTTGCCCGTTGGGACTCCTATAGATTCTATTGACATAAAAATTCTGGAATCAAGCGAAATATGCGTTAGCGGAAATCATGTTTTAAAGGAATATTACAACTGTTCCGAAGCTCAAAAACTCAATAAAGTAACTATGGATGGCAAAATCTGGCACAGAACAGGTGATGGCGGGTATATTGATAATGATGGACATCTTTATCTTCTCGGACGGGTAAAAAACAAGTTTACCTTTGATAATAAGGAATATTATGTTTTTCCTATAGAAAACGCCCTTCTTGAGATAGAAGAAATAAATTTGGGCACAGTTCTTGAAATCAACGACAATATTTATTTAATCATAGAACCAATTATTAATAGTAATAAATATCAGGAATTAATAAAATTAAAGTTGAAGCCTTTAAAAATTCCTCACAATAAAATAATCTTTATAAATAAAATTTCTCGTGACCCACGGCATAATTCTAAAATTGACTATGATAAATTAAAAAATAAAATTTTATAAAAAAATGCAAAATCAAATTCATTATTATACAAAATTCTCTTCTATAAGTCGCTAAATTTAAAGGTTTCTTTGTATCTTTCAGGAATTCGTTCTTCAAGTTTTTGACAACTTTCTTTTGTCCTATCTCCAATACAATAGGCTACAACTTGCTTTCTTTAATGCTAAGTTTCTATACTATCAGGTTATTTTCATATCTCACTTAAAACTTAGAATAATTATAAAATTGAGGTATGGAAAATGCGAAATTGTCAATATAAATTTATTCTTTTCATATTAATATTTTTGCTTTTTCAAACTAAAGCCCTTGCAGGTAAATTAAAAATTACAAAAGTCGGAGAGCCTTATA
>JANQEP010000126.1 GCA_028278305.1 Candidatus Gastranaerophilales bacterium | reverse complement strand
TGCCACATTTCGTACAATTTCCTAAATTTTCTTTCATTTTTCTGCCCTCCTTTATTATCAGGAAAGCATATTTTTAAAGATTTTTAATTACCATTTAATTTAATATCACTGCCTAAATACTTATTGAATGATGCAACAAAAAATTCTTCGGTAAAATTTTTCAAACCGGCTTATAGTATTTCAAATACGGTATTTGAATGATGCACTATATGCTGCTGCCATTAAAATCAATATTAGGAAATTAATTAAATTAAACACGATTTTTTTATTTTACCTGTTTGGTATTGGTCTACAAAAGAAAGATTTCAGTCTAAATGAGTTTTTCATCACATATAAACCTGAATACTTTTGACAGTAAGCAGAAAAAGCTTTCTGATGACGAGATTAACAAGATCTGGTTTGAATTTGAAAAGAACAGGACCAACAAAGAGCTGCGTGATAAGTTAATAATTCAATATATTTATCTTATAAAATACGTGTCGGGAAGGTTAAGGATCAGTCTTCCCGCGACTATTTCCACCGAAGATATTGCAAGCTACGGCGTGGAAGGACTTATTGATGCTATTGAAAAGTTTATGCCCAGCAAAGGTGTCAGGTTTGAAACATATGCCCTTTTAAGAATCCGCGGAGCGATTATTGACAGGATCAGAAGCTTTGATTGGGTTCCCCGCGGGGCACAAAAAAGATTTAAACAGATTCAGACCGCTGTTTCCGAACTTCAAAGCCAGCTGGGAAGAACTCCGACTACAGAAGAGATTGCAAAAAAACTCGAGCTTCCAAAAGAAAAAGTCGAAGCTTCAATTGTGGAAATGGAAAGCAATACCCTGGTTTCTTTATATGATAAAAGGGATTCATCTTCTGAAAGCATAGAATTGATAGATACAATACAGGATAAAAAGATTGATGACCCGCTTTCCCAGATGGAAAACAGAGATATAAAAAATGAACTTTCAAAAGCCCTTTCCAATCTCCCGGAACGGGAGCGAATGATCCTTGCTCTTTATTATCACGAAAATATGACTTTAAAAGAAATTGGAGCAGCTTTAAATATATCAGAATCAAGGGTTTGCCAGCTTCATGCCCAGGCTATTATGAAGTTAAGAAAACTTTTAAGTTCACAGGACTCGAAAACAAAGAATTTTAATAAAAAATGAGCAGCGAAATTACAAAACTGGCTTATGGAATAACTCTCTCTTCCAGTACAAAAGGCTATCTGGGAGCAATTTTAATAACGGACTACAAAGGATTCCCCCTTGAATTCAGGTATACTGACCCTATAGTTCCCACAAAAATCCAGCAGGTCCTATACGGGGAAGAATTGGAAAAGTACCTGAAAATTGATGTTATAACTGATAGCCTTGTTAAAGCCCTGTCAGAAGATATTTCAATCCTGTTTGTACAGGATGAGGACTTACTGGAGTATAAAGCAAAAGATATTCTTATACTAAGACTGACCCCTACTCAGTCAGCTGCGCTTTCAAACCCGGGAAACTATGAAAAAATAAAGGAAAATGAGGTTCTATTACAGACTGCTCATGCCAAAGCGCCTGTCAGGCTTCTTTTTAGAGAAGATTTTGAGTGTGAGGGTGAAAAATTTGACCGGGTTATAGATAAACTAGTCAAAGCAGGTAGTTTTATGGATGTTGATGAACCTCTGGTTCGTGTTCAAAAGACTTTAGACCTTGTGTGCGAGCAAAAGTTATAAAGGGTAAAGAATAAAAACTTACGCATTTTAAAATTTTTTATTACTTCCTTAATCCTATTTTTTTAACTTTAACACAGCCTGAATAAGCGCTGCTGCTTTGTTTTGGGATTCTTTAAACTCAAAATCTGGCTCTGAATCAGCCACAATTCCCCCGCCTGCCTGGATAAACACATTATTGCCCCTGATAAGCATTGTTCTCAGGGTTATTGCCACATTGATCTCATTATTAAATCCCAGATAGCCGATACACCCGGCATACGGACCTCGGGCTGATTTTTCCAGTTCGTAAATAATTTCCATTGCCCTTACTTTAGGAGCCCCCGACACTGTACCGGCAGGGAAACAGGCTTTTAAAAGATCAACCGAGTCATATCCCGGTTTAAGCCTGCCTGAGACATCGCTGACTATATGCATTACGTGAGAAAACCTTTCGATTGCCATAAGCCTTTCAACGTTAACTGTCCCGTATTTACTGACCCTGCCTATGTCGTTTCTGGCAAGGTCAACCAGCATAACGTGTTCTGCGCGTTCTTTAGTATCGTTAATTAGCTCCCGGGCGAGTTCATCGTCTTTTTCCGGGGTCGCACCGCGTTTTCTTGTTCCTGCAATGGGTCTTGTGGTTATTATGCCTTCTTTATCACATTTCACCAGCGCTTCCGGAGAAGACCCGATTACCTTAAAGTCCTTAAAATCAAGATAATACAGGTAAGGAGAAGGATTAATACTTCTTAATGCCCTGTATATAGTAAAATCATCTATATTTTCCTTATCTACACAAAATCTTTGAGATAAAACCACCTGGAAAATATCTCCTGCTTCTATGTATTGCTTTGCCTTTAAGATTGCCTCTGTCCACTGCCGGGGAGTGATGTTGGATTCCACTTTTGTTTTTTGCTCCTGCTCGTTTAAATAAAACGGCTCAAGGCTATGAGAAGATGAAAGATCCCTCAGCACAGTTTCTATTTTTGCTTTTGCATTGCTATAGAGGTTTTCCAGATTGGATTTATCTTCAACAAGAAAGTTATTTATCACATAAATTTTATGTTTTACGTGGTCGAACGCCAGGATAATACTGCCGGTCATAAAATATGAATCAGGGAAACTTTCACATTTTTCTATTTTTTCGTAATGCTCAGCCAGTTTAGGCTCAATAAACCGTATGGTGTCATATCCAAGGTATCCGACTGACCCAGGGGGAAGCGGGACATTGAAAGCAGCTGATGAGTATTCTGAAAAAAATTTTTTCAAAAGATTATAAGGAGTATCAGCTTCCAGGATTTTTTTATTTTCCGCGACTTTTATAAGACAGGTTTTGTGCGGTTCTGATTTGATTATAAAAAGCGGATCAATTCCTATAAAAGAATATCTGCCGACAGATTCCCCGCCTTCTACTGATTCCAGTAAGAAAGAATATTTCTGTTTTTTGCTGACCCTGTTATAAGCAGAAACAGGAGTTTCCAGATCAGCAATAATTTCTGTCCAGACCGGAACAAAAATTTTTTTATGATTATGCCTGATCTGTTCTTTTATCTCTTGCAGTGAGGGGCTAAATTTCAGCATGATTCACGCTAATTTTGGACTATTTTTAAAAATAATATCATACTTCGCTCAAAATGATTCAGTGTAAACTTAAGTTGCTGAATACCTGCGCTAATTGAAAGCATTTAATCAATTACAAAATCGAATAAATATAAAGTTCCCGGAACTTTACAAAGCACAGGTTAATCAGGTTTAATGGAGTAAAGCCGGATTTTTACATCACATTTATTATGATGCGGTTATCCGGAGTTTATTATATATTTATTTTTTAATGGTTAGCCGTGAAAGAAAAATATTTTACATATGAAAACATAGCCGGTAAGGCAAAAGAAATAAAAATGGAAGCGCAAAACTCTTTCAATCATCCTAAACTGGAATTTACAGGCGAACATTGTGCGCTTTTAGTTATGGATATGCAGAATTTTTTTAGCGAAACAACTTCTCATGCCTTTATACCTTCATTTGAAGCTATAGTTCCTAACGTGCAGAGGGTTATTAATAGTTTTAAAAAGAAAAATCTCCCGGTTATAATTACAAAACACGTTAACACCCCTGAAAATGCCTGTATGATGAGCGAATGGTGGAGGGATATTCTTACTGAAGAAGACAGATATAGCGGGATTGCCAAAGAAATTGATATATCAAATTCGGTAATTGTTGAAAAATCCCAGTATGATGCTTTTTATAATACAGACTTAGAGAAAATTCTGTGCGGTTTAAAAGTAAATAACCTTGTTATAACAGGAGTAATGACACATCTTTGCTGTGAAACAACAGCAAGAGCTGCTTTTGTAAGAGGGTTTAAGACGTTTTTTGTAATAGATGCCACAGCCACGTATAATGAGAAGTTTCACAGAAATACCGTTATGAATTTGGCTCATGGCTTTTCAGTTCCGGTTTTAGCACAGGAAATTTCAGGTAAGCTAAATGCATAATCAGGATAAAATTTACAATGTTGTTGTTATAGGGGCAGGTCCGGCTGGAATTTCCTGTGCAATCCAGCTGAAAAAGTATGGAATTGCGCCGCTGATTTTCGAAAAAAACCGGATTGGAGGACTGCTAAGAAACGCAAATCTTGTGGAAAACTACCCCGGTTTTCCTGACGGCTTATCCGGTAGGGAATTGGCGGATAAATTCCGTGTTCATCTCGGGAATGCAGGACTGAGTCCTTTGTATGAAAAAGTATGTGAAGTTGATTTTAATAAGGAATTTTTTACGGTAAAGACTGGAAATACTGATTATAAATCGAAAATCCTGGTTATTGCATCCGGTACAATGCCTAAAAAGCCGGATATAGATGTTCAGAAAGATGCTGAAAATCAGATATATTATGAAGTTTGCGGTCTTTGTAAAAAGCAAGTCAAGGATAAAAAAGTTGTTATTATAGGCTCAGGAGATGCAGCCTTTGATTATGCGTTGAATTTAGCCGAAAATTTTTCTGCAAAAACAGTAGTTATCCTGAACAGAAGTTATTCGAGCAAATGCCTGAGACTTTTAAAAGAAAGGGCGTTTAAAAATGAGAAAATTGTATATTTAGAAAACCGGGAGGCAGTGAAAATAGAAAAATTTTTAGATAAATCTGCTGTGATATGCACAAACGGGGATCGTATCGAAGCTGACTACCTGTTGTTTGCTATTGGCAGGGAACCTTATAAAGCTTTTTTAAACCGGAATTTAACGGAAATTGCCGAAGAGTTGAAAAATAAAAAAAGATTGTTTTTAATAGGGGATGTAAAAAACGGCATTTTCAGGCAAACTGCAATATCAGCAGGTGACGGAATCCGTGCTGCCATGGAAATACACAAAGAATTCTAAGGAAGTAATAAAAAATTCTTACGTAAAATAAAAGACCTGCCGGATGGTTTGTAAGATTCTGTGTTCTTGCTTTATTTTATTCTTCATTGTTTTGCTGGCGAGAGAAAGGACTATGCATCATTTTTCTGCATTTTTTCCTGCATTCCCTGTTGCATCACTCCATCTTTCATTTGTCCCGGTTGCATTTGTTGTCTTTGTTGCATCTGCTGCATCATTGGACATTGAAATGGCAATTTGCCTGTCTGGAGATAATTTATCCACTGAAAACAAATCATTCCGGCAATTATTACCGCATAAATAATTAAGATCCACCCAAAAACTGTTCCAAGTATTTTTTTCCAATTTTCTTCCTTTGCTGCAGTAATTATAAGCCAGTAGCCTACGCCAAAGCCTGATGCTATAATAATAAATTTCAATAGTGCTAACGTTAAAGTAACTAACATATTTTTTCTCCTGTATTCCGTAATTTTTATAAATAATCATAAATATTTTAAAAATCATAGAACCATTAGACTAGATAAATTTATTAAATTATCTGGCTAAGGAAAAGATGAAGATCTCTTTATGATTTCTCTTACTTCTAGCTTTGCCGAGGCGGAAGCCCTGACAATAAACCGCTTTCCTGTTGATACTTTAATTCTCGATCTGGACGGAGACGGAATAGAGACCACAACCCTGGAAAACAGAATATACTTTGATCACGAAACAGACTGGTTTGCGGAAAAAAGCTCCTGGGCAGGGAGTAATATAATTATGTTTGATAAATATTACATAAAACAAACTGCATAAATAATGTTTTTATATGTTTTATTATTTATGTTAAAGTTTAATACTATATTGTATTTAAAAAAGAAACTAATGATGACGACGAACAAAGAATTGTTAGATAAAGAAAATGTTTTTTTAAAAAGAATTTTAATTATATATATTTTCGTGAACTTTATTGGGTTAATGATAAACCCGATTTGGTTACGCACACTTTATGCTTTAATGCTTTTACCTTTTTTAGCAATGTTAATAATTTCTAAAGGATATGTTAAAAAATTTGAAACACAGTTAGCAAATGCTAAAGATGAAATAGAAAAAAATAAAATTCATAAATCACAAGCTGTAAAAATTAGTATGATTATCATTAGTTCAATATTATTCTTAAACCCTCTTTTTTATTTTTATTCGTATTCAACAATAGGAGATATTTTAGTTGCAAATAAACAATATAAAACAGCAAAATCTTATCATGATTTTGCAGTCAGCTTTTTTAAAATTCCTTTCCTTTTTGCTGAAAAATCAAAAAAAAGATTTTACAGAAAAAAAATTGGTTTATATTTTTCACACAAACAAGATGAAATTTATAGTGAGTTTATACAAAAATTAGTAGATTTAGATAAACAGGGAGTAAAATAATTATGGCAAAACTAACTGAAACTTATTTAAATGCTAGTCGTAGTATTTACTTGGGAAAAAATGAATTAGGTGAAGATAGATATGCTAGAGTAGTATATACAACAGGACAGGACGGAGTACTTAGATATTATTATATAGAAACAACCAATGATGATAAGAAGAATGAAATAATCTATGGTCCTGATGAAATAGAAGAAAAACTTCGTATTCTAGGAACTATAATACCTCCTTCATCAAATCAAGGCAAAACAGGAATTAATTTGGAAGAAGCCGCAAAGGATGTTGCGGGTTATGCTATTGGATGTGGGCTTGGTGCTACTGCGTTTGGGGTAGCAGGTGCAGGTGTTGGATTAACACTTGGTTCTATACCAGGGGCAATAATAGGCGCTAGAATAGGTGGAGTTATTGGTTGTGGACTTGGAATTGCAATTAATCACGAAAATCCAGCTTTTGGTGAAAATTTTGAAGCAGCTGAGGGTACAACTGCGACAGTAAGTGATCCACTTATATTAGATTTAGACGGTGATGGTATCGAGACAACCAGCGT
>JANQEP010000119.1 GCA_028278305.1 Candidatus Gastranaerophilales bacterium | reverse complement strand
TGACACGGAGTTCCACAGATTGCCACGGGCTCTCAAATTGTCATTGAGCCCTCGCAATGACAATTTGGGTGTTATCAACTCAATTTCGGGAGACCAGGATTTTTCTACAAAAGCGTCAATGAAGCGTACCTGATTTTCTTCCATTATGTAATCATCTATAACTTCCGGCATTAGATTTATTTGCTGCCTGCTTTCTCCCTTAACATATGACATAACTTAATATCCTCCTTTTACTGTCCTAATTATACAGTAAATTAGAAGATATTAGTACTTTTTACACAACCTGGAAGCCCCTTTACTCAACCCCAAAATTTAATTTTGATATAACAATTTGCAATTAACGTTTATTTATTAAGATCACTAATAGGTTTTGAGACCACTTCTAAGTATTTAGTAATTCGGATTTATTAAAAAAGGTTAAATTGCATTTTTTTAATGTTATTATCTTTTGAAACCTGTTTTAAAAAAACAATACAAAAAAAGAGAGGGACAATTTTTCTTTTTACGTTTTATATATACAGAATTAAGATTAATAACCAGGCAGATTTTAAAAGAATTAAGCAAAGTTTAAAAGGAAAAAATTATGAATTTTTCAGGAATTTCTAACTCAAAAATAGGTTTTTCAGGAATTTACGGCACTGTAGAAAGACGTGAGCATTGGGGAAGTGCAAGACAATTTGATCCAATTTACAGAACTGAAATAAACCTTTCTGAAGCTGATGCAAAATTGCGAGTTAGAAGGAAAGAAAATGGTGAACTAGAACTGGTGTCGCCTGACAGCGGTGAAAAAATTTATCTCGAATCCAGACATGAACTCTCAGGGATCCCCGTTAATTATAAAGAGATTAAAATCGATAAAGTAGATGGAGAAAGCGTTTTACATATCGAAGCAGGTGGAACCTACGATATTGGAAGTTTGGAAGATGATGCAAAGTTAATATTAGGGCAAGATTCTGGAACAGATCTTCCAACTCCATGGGAAATAACAAAACCGACAGTTGCAATAATAGGAAGTATTAAAGGAGAAAGAGTTAAAATGATGCTTCATAACAATACAGCAGCTAAAGTAGATATACCATCTACCGTAAATTTATTGTCGGCAAACATTAGAAATAATGATAATGATAATTATGTTAAAGTTGAAACGGGTCGTAATTTTATGACAAACGGCTAAATTCCTCTGTTATAACTTAACATCCATATTGAATACCCAGCTTATCAGCGATGGCTTTATTCGTAGAGACCAGAGCATCAGAGCGTCCAACCGGTAAAGAGCTGTTTCCTATAGGCGCAAGAATCTTTTTAACCTCGCTATCCAGCGCTAAGAAATAATTAACAACGTTTTGAGCGACTTTATCAACGTCAAGCCTTCTGGTAAGAACAGGGTTCTGGGTACAGATACCCACCGGACAAAGACCTGTATTGCATGCGTTGCATTTTCCGTTATCATTTCCCACACAGCCTGCAAGCTGGAGCATAAGCTTTCCTGTAAATATCCCGTTAGCCCCGAGACAGATCATTTTAACGGTGTCAGCCGCCAGGTTGCCTGTCATACCAAGACCACCACCTGCCCACAGGGGAATCTGTCCTTGCTTACCCTGGTGAACCGCAGCGTTATAGCAATCCCTGAGCTTGGAAACTATCGGGTGCCCGGTATGGTCAAGCGATATTTCATGTGCCGCGCCTGTTCCGCCGAATACACCGTCCAGGAAAAATCCGCCAACGATGTTATAAGGATCCCTTAACAGGTTATTGTATACTGAAACACTTGTTGAACTGGCTGATACCTTGATTGCAACCGGAACTTTAAACTTAAACGCCGAATTAAAGGATAAAAACATCTTCTGAACGCTTTCTTCAATGGAATATAGCCCCTGATGGTTCGGAGGGCTAAGCAGGTCGGCTTTAGGGACTCCCCGGATTTCCTGGATATGACGGGCAACTTTTTTAGCCTGCAAAAGTCCTCCATCCCCGGGTTTTGCCCCCTGCCCGATTTTTATAAGCACACCTGCAGGATCTTCCTGCATATGCGGCATGGCATCTATTATTCTATTCCAGCCAAAATGCCCGGATGCTATCTGTAAAATCGAGTATTTCAGGTATTTTGACTTGAGAAGCCTCAGCGGCATGCCGCCTTCTCCTGAGCACATCCTTACAGGAATCCCAGCCTGCTCGTTAAGATAAGCCGTTGCAATGGAAAGCGCTTCCCACATCCTGCATGACAATGCTCCGATAGACATATCACCTATAATTACCGGATAAATCCATCTTACAGGCGGAGTTTTTGATTTTAATTCTATCTTCCCGTCTTTAATTTCAAACGGCAGTTTTTCCGGGGGCAGAACCCTTCCAAGAGGAGCGAACATATCAAAAGTATGTCTCTGGGCATCCAGGGAAGGATCTGTCATCTGGGAAATCCTGCCTACTACGATTTTATCAAGCGCCCTGTCATCTGAATTAAGATTTGACCTGCCTCCTCTTGTATGGGAATTGCCTGTATAGCCCCTTATCTTCATTGCAAACTTGTTATCAGGATTCCTGACAGGTTTTATAGCTTCATTAGGGCAGACTTTTTCACAAATTCCACAGCCCCGGCAGTAATTAGCCGTATTTACCACCTGCTGTATTACCGGCATTGTCTTAAATTCAACGTTAGGCGTAGGTGTTGGTCCTTCGCTGGTAACCTTTCTTCTTTTTTCAACTTTTGCTTCTATTGCGCTAAAAGGACATGCTGCCACGCATTTTCCGCAAAAAGTACACCTGTTTGTATCATATTCTATCTGCCAGAACAAATCGTCCCTGGACAATTCATTTACTCTTACTGTTGCCATTGTTCGACCTTTAAATCATTGTTTACAATTACTGTTTCCCTTTCATGCGGATATATATCCTGGTCCCAGTTTCTTTCAGGAAGAATTTCATTTATTCCGTTGACTTCTGAGGTTATAACCACTGTTTCATCTGTTCCGCCGATTACTACCGGTCTTAATTTCTTTGAATCACAACAGGTAAATACTGTTCCATCAGGAAGAACTCCTATAATTGTGTTTGGACCGTTTATTTCAAGATGAGCCAGGGATTCCTTTATTTTTAACAGAATTTCCCTATCTTCCCTTTTTACTATGTCTTCATAGGGTAGAGGGGTTATTGTATGCTTATAGTAGCTCAGGGGCCATTTTAATATCTTGCTTAAGTAATGAAGAGTGTATAAAAAGCATTGTGAATCGGATTCAAATCCTACATAACCCTTATAAAGGCTCTTTTGAAAAAGTTTATTCTTCTCAAAGAAAGTGTTTTCCCCGTTTGCAAGCGCTGTATAACCCTGAAGGAAAAACGGATGCGCCGCATACCTTACGATGTCATAATTTGTATTCTGCCTGCACTGGGCTGTTATGATTTTTGCCGTGAAAAAGTTATTTTCCTCCCATAACCCAAAATATATTCCTATATCTTTAGGGTCGCCGATTTCCTTAAGGGTCAATACATCGGGCCAGAAAGAGTAAACAAATCCTTTTTCCTCTTTTTCCAGTGCTTTTCTTATTTTCAGCCTGGTACTGACAAGTAAATCTTCTTTTTCTTCTTTTGTTGCGTTTTTATAAGTTTTAGGGTACTGCAAAACCAGGAAAACATACTGCGGCATGGTCTCGATAATCAGGTCTTCCGAGTAATTAGCTTCCGGAGTCCATTGCATTACACGGGTAAAACCTTCCGCGGAAAGGATATTATCCGCTATGTTTATTCCTTCATCCGTGCATGCCATAGAAAGAACCGGAAGTTCTTTATAATCCTCGAACATTCCTCCCAGGTCCTGCATTACCATTGCAAAACCGGAATTGTCATGTCCTTTTTGCTGTGACCTCATTAAATATAAGGCTTTGGAGGGATGAAGATATTTTTTTGATTTTATTGCACCTATTCTACACATAAGCCTTTTCCTTGCTAAAAATTGGAAACCTGGAAAAAATTAGCCGATTACAGGCAGTTTTATAAATTATGTCAAGTATTAAAATCATAGTCAAATTATTGTTGTAAATATTACACTTTATTTATAAAAATTTTACTTGATTTCTCATTTCATTTTAAATCGGTAAATTCCTTATAATTGTCTGGGATCTTTGTGCGCCCACGCTTACTACTTCTACGGGAACACCTGTTAATGACTCGATTTTCAGTATAAACTTCCGCGCATTTTCAGGAAGCCCGGCAAATTCCCTTACGCCTGAAATATCCTGTTTCCAGCCGGGCATAACATCGTAAACAGGCTCAAGGTATTTATGAATATGTGTACTGGAGGGGTAATTCTCGTATATTTTACCGTTTCTGCTGTCTTTATAGGCTATGCAGATTTTTATTTCATCAAAGTTATCCAGGACATCGATTTTTGTAATGGCAATACCTGTTAAACCGTTTACCATAGAGCTATATTTTGCAATAACAGCATCAAACCATCCGCATCTTCGTTTTCTTCCGGTGGTAGTACCGAATTCCATACCTGTCTGCTGGAGTTTTTCCCCTTCTGAACCTTTTAGCTCGGTCAGGAAAGGACCTTCCCCGACCCGGGTAACATACGCTTTGAATACGCCGATTACCTTCCCGATATTTGTAAAACCAACCCCGCTTCCTGTAGAAGCTCCTGCCGATATAGGGTTTGAGCTTGTAACATAAGGATATGTGCCATGGTCAATATCCAGCATTGTCCCCTGGGCGCCTTCAAACAGGATATTTTGACCGTTTTTTAAGGCATTATGAATAATTTCATTTACATCCTTTACATACGGTTTTAATTTTTGAGCATATTTTTCACAAAATTCAAGAACTTCCTGTTTTTCAAAAGTTTTTTTCCCATAATGTTTTAATATAACATTTTTTTGAGGAAGGATTATATCCAGCCTTGACTCCAGGTCTTCTTTCTCATAGAGGTCTTCTATTCTTATGCCTGTCCTGCCTATTTTATCAACGTAAGTAGGACCTATTCCCCGCTTTGTAGTACCGATTTTGCTGTTCTGAAGAAATTCTTCGCTCAGCTCATCCAGCGCGATATGGTAGGGAAGGGTTAAATGCGCCTGCGGACTGACGCAGAGGTTAGAAGTATCAATCCCTTTTGCCTGTAAATTCTCTATTTCCCCGGATAAAACCTGCGGATTGATTACTGTTCCGTTACCTATGATACATATTTTGCCGGGATAAAGTATTCCTGATGGAATAAGATGGAATTTATACGTCTTATCACCGGTAACTACTGTATGACCTGCGTTGCAGCCGCCCTGGTATCTTAATACAACGTCTGCTTTTTCTGATAAAAGGTCAATAACCTTTGCTTTGCCTTCATCACCCCACTGACCGCCAACTATCACTATACTGGTCAAAATTCGAGTCTCCCATTCCCTGAAATTACTGTCATAGCTCTGTATATTCCTAAAAACTCCCGGCATTAATTTATTAATTAACTCGAGTCGCTAATTACATACAATGCAACATTTGCCAAAACCCACCCACAGCCACCCTATAGGTGGAAAAGAGGCTCCGCCTCTTTTCGATTCTCTATAATTTTTTGGCAAATGTTGCATTGTCATATCCTGGCTTTGGGCTAATTGGCGACTCGAGTTAAT